>JBKPTR010000233.1:0-15846 GCA_046735615.1 Actinomycetota bacterium | reverse complement strand
AACGCTCATCCCGGCCAGGTCGGCGACCTCGCTGCGACGCAGCCCCGGGACCCGGCGACGCCCCGCCTGAGGTACCCGGGCCTGCTCGGGAGTGATCTTGGCACGCCGCGAGGTCAGGAACTCGCGGACTTCGGCGCGATTATCCACGTCAACGACGGTACGACCGCAGCCGGGTGGTTGGGATGCCCTATCAGTACACCCATCAACAGTGACTTTCTCGCAAGGTGTGGCGCAGCTTTCCTAGAGGACATGAACGCGACTGCCCGACTCCACCCCCGCCTGCGGGCGGGTGTCCTACTGGTCGCCGCGACGCTTGCCGTCACGCGGCCGGCTGCTCGATCAGCGGCCCCGACCAGACCCTCCCCGCCGCTTCAACCGCCCCCACCGTCCTGACCTCGCCCAGGGCCTCCACGGGTTCCGTGCGGGTTGTGCTGCACCTCAGCACCGGTATCGCGACAGCGACGCTGGATGACACAACAGCGGCGCGAGAGTTCGCCGCGATGCTGCCACTGCAGCTGAAACTGCACGATCCGATTGGCCAGGCAAAGTCCGGCCCGCTGCCTGAGCCGCTCGATGCCACCGGTCTCGAGCCGGTGTTCGACCCCGCCGTCGGTGAGATCTACTACTCGGCCCCCAGCAGCACGTTCGCGATCTTCTACGACGACCTTGGTCAATCCATCCCTGATCCGGGCCTAGTCCGGCTTGGAGTCCGAGATAGCGGTCTCGACGCGATCGACTCCGCCGGCAACCGCTTCACAGTCCAGATCGACCTCGCTGACCACACCAGGTTCTGATTAGCCAACCGATCAGAACCCTGACCTCGCACCTACCAACTCAACGGAGAATTTCCACTGCGTGCCGCTGTGATGTACGTCCCCGGCGACGTCCGGGTCGAAGACCGGCCGGAGCCGATGATTTTCGCGCCAACGGATGCGATCATCCGTCTCACAGCGACCCGTAGCCGGCAGATCGACGCGGGCAAGGTCTTTGACCCGGAGTTCCCCTCGATCAAGCCGACGCCGGCTACCAAGCCGTGGACGCCCGGCAAGCGATCAAGGTCCTCCTCCGTCCCTAACCACGACCCACCACAGCGACCCCTGACAAGCCAGGGAAGTAAGGAGCACATATGCCCAACACGAATGGAAACCTCGACGGCAAGGTCGCGTTCGTGACCGGCGCCGCTAGCGGCATCGGCCGCGCCACCGCAGTGGCCTTCGCCCCCGAAGGCGCCAATGTCGTGGTAGCCGACATCGATCAACGAGGTAATCAGAGCACGGTACAGATGATCGAGGACCTCCGCGGTCAGGCCTTCGCCGTCAACTGCGAGGTGACACGCAGCGCGGACGTGCAGACCGCGCTCACGAAGACAGTGGCCATGGTCGCTGACGGCCAGACGTTGTAGACCTCGCTGGTGCCATGATGATCAAGTTGTACTTCCGGGGCACTGCTGGTTGATCCTCGTGGAGCGGTGATCACGACCGCGACCCTGCGCGATGCGACGGGATGGGACGAGTTGGTTAATGATCTTGGGCTGGCGGGCCTCGTACGGCACGGGCTGCGACACACGGCGCTGACCTGGATGGCCGACGCCGGCGTCGAGCTGCACCTTCTCCAGCGTGTGGCTGGCCATCGACGTCGGAGTGGCGTACTCGCGCTGGTGGGCCCAATCTGGGCCCAACTCCTCGGCACTGAGGCTTGTCGAGGATGGCCCGGTCGCCGGATGAACGCGGCTCTGATCAGGCGTGACAATCCGACATCGTCTAGTCGGGCTGGCGAGATTTGAACTCGCGACCCCTTGACCCCCAGATCGGACGTCCACGCTTGTCGAGCCTGAACCACTTATCGCTGGTGTCCATGGTTGACCGTCCAAGTGCGCTGAGTTCGGCCGTCGTGGTCCGTAGTTGGTCCGTGGTCTCGTCCTGTTCCCATGGCGCTCGTGATCGCATCCCTCTCGGCGTTGCGGGTTTTCACTCGGGTCGGATAGGTGGAGATGACAATCCGGCCCTGGAGGTCCACACCACCGGACACCGGAGAAATTTGCGGGCGGCCGTCGCGGCGGGTGGTGGCGAGCAGCAGCCGATGGCGTGGACGGGCGAAGTCGAGGAGTTCTGCCAAGTCGACCGTCCTGTTGGTCGCAATCGGTCTGGCCATGAAGCGAGGCTTGGTGCCGGTGCCGTGGGATGCGGACATTGTGGGAACCCCAGCGGCGGCGGAACTCGTCGCCACGGGTGGAGAGCTCGCCGACCAGGTCGTGGAGGCTCTTGTTGTGCGGGTCCTGCCCCGCCGCGGTACGCAGGTTGGCCACGGTCATGTCGGCGGATGCCTGTCAGGCCTTCGTTAGTGTGCCACTCGCACGGGCGTTTCAAAGGGGCATACGGAACGTCAGTCAGCCACCGCCTACTGGGCTCCGGGAAATGATGCAACCGTAACGTCCTGGGCAACTTCTCACTCACTAATTCAGCGGTCGGAAATCTGGTCTTGACACGTCCGGAGTAGAAGAGTTACATGGGTGTGTCAAGGGCTCGGGGGCAGGGCACTACGACATTTTAAAAAACCCTGACTTGCTTTTTTAGGGAGCAGTCATGGGTATTTTGTCATGCCCGCTTCGTAAACGGCCGATACACAGTCCGATTCGGTGATCGCAGGTCGCGGGGAGGACCGAACAGCTGTCCGAACAGCAAGTCGCCGGGCTGACGCTGACCCGAACGCATAAGGCGGGCTCCCGGTAACCTGAACGCGTAATACGGGCCGGCAGGGACAGTTGCAGGTGGAAGTGATCAGGCAGCGCAAGTGCATGTGCGCTGCCTGATCCACGTTCGGGTCGGACGACGACCGGTTAACACGGGGCGACTGGGAGTGCCAGCGACTGTACAAGCCGTAACGAGTCCGGTAAATGACGCAACCGTAACGTCCTGGGCAACTTCTCACTAACGAATTCAGCGGTCGGAAATCTGGTCTTGACACGTCCGGAATGGAAGAGTTACATGGACATGTCAAGGGCTCGGGGGCAGGGCACTACGACATTTTGAATAACCCAACTCGCTTTTTTAAGGTAGCAGTCATGGGTATTTTGCCATGCCCGCTTCGTAATCGGTTATTGGCCGATACACAGCCCGATTCGGTGATCCGTCGTTCTTTCTGTCACCCCTTTATTCGACGTTGGATCACCCAGATGCCCAAGAGAGGAGGTGCTTCATGAAGAAAGGGCAGAGAAAGCTGACACTGTCCAAAGAGACCCTGCGGACGCTCGACGAGAAGGAACTGTCCCGGATCGTCGGTGGCGACGCGAGTGGCAACCACGTGGGAAACAAATGCCCGAACAGCAAGGTGCCGAACGATAACGGCTGCAAGGGTTAACCCGAAGGCGTAATACTGGCTGCCAGCAACCCGAACGCGTACCCCGGGTTGACAGGGCAGTCGCGACTCAAAGGGATCAGGCAGCGCACGTGCCATGTGGGCTGCCTGATCCCTATTCCGGGTCGGGTGACATGCGGTTGCGGCCCCACGAGGACCACCGCGGCGCGGCGTGCGAGGAGTGAGCGACGTAGTGCAAGGCGACTCTGTACCCACCTCCGGCTGTCTTGGTGAGCGAAGTGGCGCAAGGCGTAGCGAAGTCGGATGACGCGAGCGCGGCGAGCTGCTGGCGCCCGATCTTGTCGGGAACGGCGGCCCGGGACGCTCTGCAGGCGGTCGACGCGATCGCAGAGTCCATTACGTCGACTACTTCATTGCCTTCATTGCCCGGCGAGCGAGACCCTTCGCTCGGCGGGGGACAGGCCGGTCTGGCCCTCCTGTACACCTGGCTGGCCCGAACCCGCCGCATGCCGCAGGCGGACGTCCTCGCACGGCAGTGTCTCGACCAGGCCGTCGAGGCGGTGTCGACCCAGCCGATGAACGCATCCCTGTACGGAGGATTCACGGGGGTGGCATGGGCAGCCGAGCTGGTGGACCGCCTCCTCGACCCGGACGCGGAGGACCGGGGCGAGGCGGTCGACGACGCCCTCCTGCAGCTCCTGTCCCGCGCCGACCGCTGGTCGGCGCCCTACGACCTCATCGTGGGCCTCACCGGTCTCGGCGTGTACGCCATGCAACGGTATCCGCGCCCGGTGGCGATCGAATGCCTCCGCCGGGTCGTCGAGCTGCTGCACGAGTGCGCCCGGCACGACGAGCATGGGTTCTACTGGTGGACGCCACCCGCGGAGATACTGCGCCAAGAAGCTCAAGAGCAGTACCCGTCAGGGCGCGTGGACCTGGGCGTCGCGCACGGCATGGGCGGGACCATCGCCCTTCTCGGCGGCATATGCGGCGCCGGGATCGAGCAGGCGACGGCACGCCCGCTCCTCGACGGGGCGGTGGACTGGCTCTTGGCGCAGGCGTTGCCGACCGAAGCGGACCCGACCTTCCCCGTCTGGGTCGCACCGGGCCTCCAGCCATGGCGAGCCCGCTGTGCCTGGTGCTACGGGGATCCAGGCATCGCGGCCGCACTGTTGCTAGCGGCTCGGGGCGTGGGTGCCGCCGACTGGGAGCGAGAGGCGGTGGCGCTGGCCTGCCGGGCGGCGGAACGCCCGGAGTCAGAGGCAGGAGTCGTCAACGCCGGCTTCTGCCACGGAGCGGCCGGGTTGGCCCACCTCTACAACCGCATGTACCAAGCCACCGGGGAACCGACGCTCGGCCGTGCCGCCCTGTACTGGCTCGAGCGCACGCTCGGCTTCTATCGTCTGGCCAGAGACGCCGGCGGCTCGTGGGTGCAAGGAAACTGGGACCCGGGCCGGCGGGAACGGTGGACGTGGACCGGCATCGAACTGGTCGAGGGAGCCGCCGGGGTCGCCCTGGTCCTGCTGGCTGCGGCGACATCCGTCGAGCCCACCTGGGACCGGATGTTCCTAGTCTCGGCCCCCAGACCGAATCCGGGCACTCCAGGTGAGTGAGCGCGACACGACCGGCCGGCGATACAGCCCGTCGGGGTTCTTCGTCCTGCGGACGCCGTTGTTGCCGTTCGAGGAGATCGCGGCCTGGAGCGAAGGGCTGGAAGCCGTCGGCTCGCTCGGTGACGATCGGGGCCTGCAAGCGGCCCTCGAGCGGGACCGGGCCAAGCTCCGGGCCCGGCTCCTGGCAGCGGTCACCCGTCCCGAGGTGCGAGATGCGATCTTCGTCGCCTCGCCGAGCGTGGAAGAGGCCCTCGAGATCTGGCAGAAGGAACCCGACAGCAGACAGGGCCGCAAGCTCGAGCCCGCCGTAGTGGCATACTTCAGCCGAGCGGCGGCCCGAGCCACACCCTTCGGTCTGTTCGCGGGATTCACCACTGGCACCGTCGACGCGCAGACCAGCCTGCACCTGCAGGGGCGGGAGCGGTACCGACGTCACAGCCGTCTCGACATGGACTACCTGTGGGCGCTGGCTGAGGTTCTCGAGCACGATCCTCAGCTCCGCACGCTGTTTTTGCACGAGCCCAACTCCGGCCTCTACGAGACAGCTGGTCGCTTGCATCTGGCCGAAGTTCGACGAACCGCTACCGGCCGCTCATACCACCTCGTCGCATTCGACAAGAGTCCGTATCTCACCGCCGTGCTCGAGCGCGCCCGAGGAGGAACGACCCCGGAGGCCGCGGCGGAGGTGTTGGTCGACGACGAAATCACCCAGGCCGAGGCCGAAGACTACGTGGCGGAGCTGGTCGACAACCAACTCCTCGTGACCGACGCCCGTCCGGTCGTCACGGGAGACGAGCCGGTGCACAGCCTGGTCGCCACGTTGCGCGCTCACGCGGAGACGGCCCGGATCGCCGAGCGACTCGACGAGGCGCGGGCCGCCCTCGAGGCGATCGACGCCGCGGGGCTGGGCACCTTGCCCGACTGCTATCGAGCCGTCGCCTCGGTCCTTGCGGATCTCCCCGCGCAGCCCGACCTGTCCCGTCTGGTGCAGGTCGACCTGGTCAAGCCCGCTCAGGAGGCCACGCTCGGCAGCCGGGTCGTCGCGGAGATCACGCGAGGCGTCGGGATCCTTCACCAGCTGGCCCTGTCTCGGGGGCCTGGCCGCCTGTCGCAGTTTCGCGAAGCATTCTCCGAGCGCTACGGGACCCGGGAGATCCCCTTGGTCGAGGCGCTGGACGAGGAGACCGGCATCGGCTTCGAGCGGTCGAATTCGCCTCTGGCCGAGGCCTCTCCGCTGCTGGCCGGGCTTCCGTTCCGTGCTGATGATCACGAGGCGATGCGGTGGACCGGGCGCGACGCGTTGCTCCTGGGGAAGCTGGCGCACGCGCTTGCCGAGGAGGTCAGCGAGATCGCGCTCGAGGCATCCGACCTCGAGGCGCTGGCCTCGCAGCAGCATCCGCTCCCTGATGCCTTCTACGTCATCGCCACAGTGGCGGCCGAATCCGACCGCGCCATCGCGCAGGGTGCGTTTCGCGTACTCCTGCAGTATGTGGACGGGCCGCCTGGCGCCCTTATGCTCGGCCGCTTCTGCCACGCCGACCAGACCCTGCACGAGTTCGTCCGCGCCCAGCTCCAGGCGGAGGAGGCAATCCGCCCCGAGCAGTTGTTCGCTGAGATCGTCCATCTTCCTGACGGCCGGACCGGCAACGTCGTGTGCCGTCCGGTGCTGCGCGAGTACGAGATTCCCTACCTCGGCCGCTCGGGCGCGCCAGCCGACCGCCAGATCCCCGTTACCGACCTGCTCGTGTCGGTCCGAAACGACCGGATCGTGCTGCGCTCCCGACGCCTCGGGCGCGAGGTCGTGCCGAGGCTGACCACCGCCCACGACCCGGACTGGCGGAACCTGGGCGTGTACCGCTTCCTGTGCACGCTCCAGCACCAGGACGTGGTATCCGAGCTCGCGTGGGACTGGGGTGCGCTCCGGGATGCCCCTTTCCTGCCCCGGGTCGTCAGCGGACGGCTGGTGCTGTCCCGCGCCCGTTGGAACGTCACGGAAGCCGAACTGCGGTCGCTCGGCCAGGCACGAGGGGCCGACCTGTTCGAAGCGGTGCAGGTGTGGCGCAGCCGGCGGCGGCTGCCGCGCTACGTCGTCCTCGTCGATCGTGACCAGCAGCTCGTCATCGACCTCGACAACGTGCTGAGCGTCGGGGCACTCGCTCACCAGTTACGAGGGCGACGCCGGGCCGTGCTGGTCGAGATGTTCCCCGGTCCCCATGAACTGTGCGCCAGCGGGCCGGAAGGCCATTTCGTTCATGAGTTGGTCGTTCCATTCGTCCAGGCCCCTCCGCCGCGACCGGAGTTTGGTGAAGCCGTCCCGCATGCGACCGGGAGCTCGGTCCGTCGCCGCTTTCCACCGGGCTCGGAGTGGCTCTATGCCAAGCTCTACGCGGGGACGGGAACGGCGGACCAGCTTCTCAACCATGTGGTGGGCCCGCTGGTGCGGTCCTCACTGGCCTCCGGCGCCGCCGATGCCTGGTTCTTCATCCGCTATGCCGATCCCGAGTGGCACCTGCGACTGCGTCTCCACGGCGAACCCGGGCGGCTGCACGCCGAGGTGCTGCCGGGGCTGGAAGCAGCGGCGGCCCCGCTCCTGGAGACGGGGCAGCTGTGGCGCATGCAGCTGGACACCTACGAGCGCGAGGTCGAGCGCTACGGCGGCGACCGAGGCATCGAGCTGGCCGAGCAGCTGTTCGCCGCGGACAGCGAGGCCGTGCTCACTATCCTGGGATCATTTTCGGGCGACGCCGGGCTCGACCTCCGCTGGCGTATGGCCATGGCCGGCATGGACCTGCTCTTCGAGGACCTCGGGCTCACGCTCGAGGAGAAACGGACACTGGCGCGACGACAGCGGGAAGGCTTCGGCCGGGAATTCGCTGTCGACGGAACGTTCCGGGGTCAGGTGGGCCAGCGGTACAGGGCGGAGCGAACCCATCTGGAGGCGTTGCTGGATCCCGGACAGGGGCCACCGGCGCCCCTGGCCACGGGACTGGAGGCCCTGCACCGGCGTTCCCTGCAGCTCACTCCCGTGACTGACGAGCTGCGACGGCTCGCCCGGGCGGGGCGGCTGTCGACGCCCATGACCGACCTCGCGGCGAGCTTCGCGCACATGCATGTCAATCGCCTGCTGCGCTCCGCGCACCGGGCCCAGGAGCTCGTTCTCTACGAACTGCTCGACCGCGCCTACAGCGCACGAGCCGGGCGTCGATCCGAGGTGCCATGACTCCACCCTCAGGCCTGTTCCGCCGGGAGGCGCTCGAGTTCCACACCGGCCAGCAGCGATCAGACGGCGTTCTGCGGGTCGACCCTGCGTGGACCCGGTGGGCGTACTGGCTCGTGCTGGCGCTTCTGGTGGCAGGCGTGATGGTCACGGCAACGGCGCACACGTCCGAGACCACCTCGGGGCCGGCCCTGATCGACGTGCACGAGCGGACCTTCGTCGCGCTCGTCCCGGGCGCCGCCACCCCGGATCTCCAGCCTGGCCAGGTCGTCCGCCTCGACGTGCAGGGCCGGGCGGGTCCACCCCTTGCTGCCCGGGCCCTCAAGGCCGAGGTAGCCGATCAGGCTGCCATCCGCCGGGCCGGCTTCCCCTCGTCCTCCCAGCCGGCGGTGCTGGTCACGGGAGTCCTCGCGCCGCACACTGACGTGGCGTCGTTGCCGTCGTCGCCGCGGCAGGAGGGTCGAGCCGTCGTCGTTCTCCGCTCGAAGAGGATCCTCGATCTGTTCCGGAAGGGTGGGGACGCGTAGTGCGCCGGCGAGTGCCCTGGGTAGAGCAGATGGCGATGACCGACTGCGGTGCCGCCTGTCTGGCCATGGTGCTCGCCTACCACGGAAAGCAGGTGCCGCTCGACGAGCTGCGCCAGATGACGAGTACGGACCGCGACGGCGTCGACGCGTTGGCCGTGACCCGGGCGGCGCAGTGGTACGGGTTGAGCGCACGGGGCGTGGTCGCGGATCTCGATGACCTCGAGCGCCTGCCTCCTGCCACGATCCTGCACTGGGACTTCACGCACTTCGTCGTCTTCGAGCGGCTACGGAGAAACGGCGTGCAGGTCGTGGATCCGTCGCTGGGGCGCCGGCGGCTGTCCATGGAGGTCTTCCGTCGCTCCTACACCGGTGTGGCCATCGAGTTCGAGCCGAGTGAGGACTTCCAGCCCTCCACGATGCGCACCAAGGGCACCTGGCGCTATCTACGGCCGCTGCTCGGCCAGACCCGAGGGCTCACGCGGGTGCTCGTGGGATCGGTCCTCCTGCGGCTGCTGGCCCTCGCGCTGCCACTGCTGACCGGGCTGCTGGTGAACGAGATCATCCCGCGTAACGACCAGCACCTGCTGCTGGTGACCGGGGTCGCCATGGCTGCGGTCGTCGGCTACTTTTTCCTCGCGACGCTGCTGCGCAGTCACCTGCTGCTGCAACTACGCACGCACCTCGACGTGAACCTCACGACGAGGTTCGTCGAGCACCTGGTGGACCTTCCGTATGCGTTCTTCCTCGGGCGGTCCGCCGGCGACCTGATGATGCGCCTCCAAAGCAACACCGTCGTGCGCGAGTTCCTCACCACCGGCACCATTGCGGCCTTGATCGACGGCAGCCTGGCGAGCCTCTACCTTGTCCTGCTCTTCATGCTGAGCCCGCCGCTGGCGACACTCGTGCTGGGACTGGGCCTGCTGCAAGTGCTGGTTGTCCTGTTCGCGCGGCGGCGGAACCAACACCTGATGTCGGAGACCCTGCAGGTCCAAGCCAAGTCGCAGAGCTACACCTACGAGCTGCTGGCTGGCATCGAAACCCTCAAAGCGGCGGGTGCAGAACGGCGAGCGGCCGAGCACTGGGAACGATTGTTCATCGACCAGGTCAACGTGGCACTGCGTCGAGGGCGGCTGGACGCGTCCGTGGATGCCGTCACGGGCACGCTCCAGCTGGGCTCACCGCTAGCCATCCTGGTCTATGGGGGGTTCCAGGTTTTGAACGGCGACATCTCGCTCGGCACCATGCTGGCCGCCGCCGCCTTGGCCGCCGGCTTTCTAGAGCCGCTCGCCACGTTGATCACGACCGGCTTGAAGCTGCAATTGCTGCGCAGCTACATGGAGCGCATCAACGACGTGCTGGACGCCCCCCGCGAGCAGGAGGGGCGGATCGTCGCAATCGCTGATCGGCTCAGCGGGCGGGTACAGGCGGACGGCGTCTCATTCGCCTATGGCGGCCCGCTAGCGCCCCTGGTGGTGAACGATGTCTCGCTTGAGGTTCAGCCCGGGCAGCTGGTGGGAATCGTCGGACGCTCCGGTTCAGGGAAATCGACCCTCGCGTGCCTCCTCCTCGGCCTGTATCCGCCTATGTCCGGGAGGATCCTGTTCGACGGGCGTGACCTGGCCGAGCTCGATCTCAAGTCACTGCGCGGACAGATCGGCATCGTCACACAGCGGCCCTATCTGTTCGGAGGGACCATCCGGCGGAATATCGCGCTCAGCAACCCCGAGATGACCCACGAGATGGTGGTCGACGCGGCCAAGCTGGCCTGCATCCACGACGAGATCGTCGCTATGCCAATGGGATACGACACACCCCTCATCGATGGAGGTGCGTCGCTTTCCGGGGGACAGCGGCAGCGGATAGCGCTCGCCCGAGCAGCGGCCCATCACCCCACCATCCTCCTGCTCGACGAAGCCACCAGCGATCTCGACTCCGTCAATGAGCGAATGGTCCAGCACAACCTCAGCGCGCTCGGCTGCACGCGGATCGTGATCGCCCACCGTCTGAGCACGATCGCCGATGCCGACCTCATCCTGGTCATGGACGAAGGAAGGATCGTGCAGCGGGGAACGCACGACGAGCTGATGGCGCTGCCCGGAGCCTATAGGGAGCAGGTCGTAGCGCAGCTGGGGTCCAGGTCTCCGGATGCACGGTCGTCGAGCTAAAGCGGGTCAGCGGTGACGCGCCACGTCTGTGATTGCGACGATGCTGCCAGAACGAGGAGGGCCGGCAATACGGTAGTCACTGCCCCAAGCTGAAGAGCTATCCCCAGCACGGCACCTGGGGCTATCACCTCAGCCACGGCTCCGATCCCAAGACCGCCAACGGCGCAAGTTCCGCAAAGCCGGATTCGCCACCAAACCGGGAAGCTGCCTCAGCATTAGCCGAGCTGAAGACCAGGTTGGACAAGGGGCGCTGTTCGAGCTGGCCGTAGTGACCGGTCTCCGAGGTGGGGAGATCTGCGCCCTGCACTGGAGTGACGTCGATTTCGTCGCCCGCACGATCGGCGTGAGACCCATCCGAGTCAGTGTTGACGGCCGGGTGCAGGAGACGACCACCAAGAACCAAGACTCGCTCAGGCCGCCGTAGTGCCCCTGCGATGCCGCAGTGGCTGCCCGGCTGACCTGGCAGCTACGCCAGGCCGGGGAGGCTGAGGCCGCTTAGGAGGATTGGCAAACGCAAGGGCACGTCTTCACGATGGAGGACGGACGGCCGCTGGACCGCGCCTACGTCACCCGGCTGTTCAGATGATGCGCAAGGAAGGTGAGCCGCTCCCAGAGCTGACATTCCACGACCTGCGGCATTCTGCAGCCAGCCTGATGCTGGCCGGTAAGGGCGACATCAGCACCGTCTCCAGGTTCCTCGGCCACAGCTCGATCAGCATCACCGCCGACGTGTACCACCACATGATTGCCGCTGTCGGCCAGCGGGCCGTGGACGGTGACGCAGCACTGATTGCACAGCACTGATTGCACACACAGTGCACACACAAGAGGGTGCGACGGCTGATGCGGGCTAGGAGTCACGTCAGCCAAAAGCCGCCGACAAGGGCAAATGTCGGGCTGGCGAGATTTGAACTCGCGACCCCTTGACCCCCAGACATCGGCAGCGTGTCCAAGGATGTCCGCGCCGGCCCTCTGCGCCCACGGCCATCCGCTGCGGCGATCACACCAGCTCTGCCCTCAGCGGTCCCCCACCAGACCGTCAGGGCGGCGATCGCCAACGTGCTGGAAACGGTTCACGCCCAGGAGCTTGCACAGGAGTGCGTCCAATTCGGCCTCGAACCTCCGCGCGATCACGAGGACTCTCCACGGAAGGGGAAGTGCCGCTACGTGGCACGCCGGCTCCGTCGCCGCGAACTGCCTGAACTGCTCGAGCTGGCCGCCAAGGTGCAGGTGGTCTACGAGTCGGCCGAGCTCGCGCATCTGCTTAGCATGATTGGTGGCGACGGACAGACCTTACTGAGCCTCCGACGCTGGCGTCTTCTCAGGCTCGCTGGCACTGACGGCCTTGTCGATCACCTGCCAGACCTCCTGGTCCAGCCGGTTCTCCTTCCAGATGCCGTACGCGGTCCCCAGCAGCACCGGCGGGACCGGCCACCAGCCCAATCGCGCCGCTCACCGCCGCATCAACCCACTCGTGACCCCCAGGCTGATGCTCACCTGACCCTCTCCGGGGGTGAAGACCACCGTCAGCGCGTAGGTGACCCCCAGCAGCTGGCGCCACAGGCTCTCCCTGCGCGCCTGCATCACCGTGCGGTCCACGCTGGTGCGGTAGACCTGTGCCTCGAACTCCTGCGCGCGGAAGTGGTCCGCCAGCGTCCGGGCGAGCTCCTCCACCGGGATCGTGGTGCTGTAGATCCGCTCGATGTTCAGCGCCGGCCGGCCAGCCGCGGTGCCTCTGCCCTGCTCTTCGTGACCGCGCGGCAGGTCGCTAGCACGAACTTGCGGGGGTTGACCGCGACTGCGCTGACCTGCGCGAACATGGAGGTCGGGCTGCTCGCTGATTGCATGAGCACGCGGCAAAGTAGTGCACGTGCCCCTGCATCGGCCGCCCTGGGCCATCGCCTGCAGGAGCGGCCATGTCGGCAGGACGACGCCTCGGCAATCGCGCGCGTGCAGAAAAACATCAGCTGCCCCGGAGCCGGGTGAATCCGCCCCAGTGGATCGGGTGGTAGGTCACGGCCACGATGGCCTCATAGGCGTGGAGCATCCGCCCGAGCCGGTCGCTGGGTGGCCGTGGACCTCGAGGCTCTCGAAGTCGGCGAACTCGAGTGTCGCGCGAACCCGATCGCCCAGCAGCGCGAGTTGGTTTTCCAGGGATTCGGGGTCGGGATGTATCTGGAGCACGACCTCGGAGTCGGCCTTCTCGCTGACCCAGATGTTGAAGGCGAGCACCCACGGCTCCGCCTCCTCCGCGAGCCGGCAAATCTCCTGCGCGTTCGGCTTGCACTCCTCGGCCAGACCAGGCTTGATCCTGGCGTCACCCCCGCGAGTGCAGTCTGCGACACCGCCCGCGCCTCGGCCAGCTCGAGTGCGGCACCGAGGAACCAGGCCTGCCCGGACAGCACCTTGGCCCGGACACCCGACGGCGTACCCGGCTCGAGACAGCGAACCGCGGCGCGGTAGGCGGACGCCGCGGCCTCGACGTCTCCGCTCTCCCATCGGTAGCGCGCGAGCCGCTCCAGCCTGAGGGCCCGTTCGTCGGCCCCACCAACCTCGAGGCGCAGGCGCTGCTCGGCGAGAACGGCCGCGCGGGCGAAGGAGCCAGCGCGTTCGGCCGCCTGCGCGGCCCTGCGCAACACTTCGTCGCGGCCTCCAGCCGATTCCTGCACTGATGCTGGCAGGTGCTCCCACGTCTCGAGCACCCGTTCCAGGTGCTGATGGGCGGCCGCCGGTGCGTGGACGGCGTCCGCCTCGGCGCCGCCAGACTGGCCGGGCGGAGCGCACAGGCTGTCCGGCGCTGTGCCAATGGTGGGCGAGTTTTGCAGGACGCGGCTCGCCTCGGGCCCCAACTCCTGGGCGATGCGATGGTGCAGCCGTCGGCGCGTGTCGCTGGAGAGGGCGTCGTACACCACTTCGCGGAGAAGCTCGTGCCGCAGGGGCCACACCCCCAGCACCGCGCCCAAGATGTCTTGCCGGCACTCCGCGTCCACAAGTTCCCTTGTCCGGTCCAGAGATGAACCGCTGACCGCGCCGAGCAGCTCGTCGTCGCAGGCCTCTCCGACCACCGCCGACGTCTGGACGATCGCGGTGGCCTCTGGGGGCATGCCACCCGTCACGTTGCGCGGGTTCTCGGCGCCTCGCGCACTGTCCTCCGGACGAGGCTAGCGCTCGTCGCGCGTTCAGCCAGCCATGCTGCCGCGCAGCTGCGTCAGTCGGTATCCTGCAGGCTGTCGACGGAGGGCAGCCGGTGGACGACCACGAGGACAGCCTGCACCGGGCAAGGCAGGCGTACGCAGCACAGGACTGGCGCGGCGCCGCTGACTCATTTGACGCGGTCGCGCCGCATCGACTCACCGCCGATGACCTCGCGGCCTACGCCGACGCGGTGTGGTGGCTCGGGCGGGTCGAGGATGCCCTAAGACTCCATGCAGCGGCATGCGACGCCCTGGTGGCCGAATCCCGTCCGGCCGACGCCGCCGGGGTTGCCTTCCGTCTCGGGGTCTTCCACGTTTCGAGGGGCGACGCGCCGCAGGGCATGGGTTGGTTGAGCCGTTCCAGGCATCTCCTTGAGGGTGTCCGGGAGTGCCGGGTGCATGGGCTTCTGCTGGCGTTGACGGGCGTGGACGCCAACCTCGTGGCCGGCGAACCTGCCGCGGCGATGGATGCAGCCCGGCAGATCCGTGAGCTCGGCCGACGGCTGAACGCGCCGGACCTGGTGGCTATGGGCCTGAACAGCGAAGGGCGCGCGCTTATCAAGTCGGGCGCGGTCGCAGAAGGGTTAGCGCTGCTCGACGAGGCGATGGTGACTGTCCTGGAGGGCAGGCTGGATCCGTTCATGACGGGTGTCCTCTACTGCCACACCATCGCGGCCTGTCATGAGGTCGGTGACGTTCTGCGGATGACTCGTTGGACGGACCTGGCCGAGAGGTGGCTGACTACTGTGCCCGCGGAGGTGGCGTTCGGCGCCATGTGCGCGGTGCACCGAGCGCAGCTTCAGCTGCTGCGCGGGGCTTGGGACCAGGCTGAGTTGGGAGCGCTGCAGGTGGTCGCAAGCCTTGACGTCAGTCGGCTCGACTATGCCGCGCAGGCCTGGTACGTCGTTGCCGAGGTTCGCCGGTTGCGCGGTGACGCAGGCGCTGCCGAAGCGTACGGCGAGGCGCACGCCCGCGGATACGACCCGCAGCCGGGGCGGGCGTTGCTTCGGCTCGCCGATGGTGACGCCGAGGGTGCGTTGGCGTCGGTGTTCTCCGCCGTGGCCGCGGCTGGTCCCGATCCCCTGCGCCGCGCCCCGCTGTGTGCAGCGTTGGTCGAGATCGCGATCGCCGCAGGACATGCGCAGGACGCGGCGGCTGCCGCGTCCGAGCTCGCGCAGACGGCATCCACCTTCGCCACATCAGGATTGGAGGCGATGGCGGCAACCGCGCGTGGTGCGGTGTTGCTGGCTGAGGGCAACGTCGCGGAGGCTCTGCCAGTGCTGCGCGACGCCTGTCGGCGCTGGTACGAACTCGGGTCTGCCTACGATGCCGCCGGCGCTTGCGTCCAGCTCGCCGAGGCCTACCGGGCGTTCGGCGATGCGGCCTCCGCCGACGCGGAGCTGGCGCGGGCGGAGGCAAGTTATGAGCGGTTGGGTGCGCGCCGGCCGATGCGCGGGTTGCCCAATGGCCTGACCCCGCGTGAGTTCGAAGTGCTCACGCTCGTGGCCGACGGACGCTCCAACCGCGAGATCGGTGCGGCGCTGTTTATCAGCGACCGGACGGTTGCCCGGCACCTGACCAACATCTACAACAAGATCGATGTGACCTCGCGCACCCAGGCTGCCCGCTACGCCATCGACCATCAGATGACAGTGGCGCGCTGACGCCTCAGTAGCTACGCATAACCGCGTAGTTGCGCAGAGACAAAGTTGGTCAATCGAGCCGATGCCCGATCGCAGCCGCGCTACTTAGCTTCTCGGTAGATGCGCCGAACACCGGCGCCCGACTCGAGGAGTGATGATGGCTGGACGGGTT
>JBKPTR010000232.1:0-9351 GCA_046735615.1 Actinomycetota bacterium | reverse complement strand
ACATTGAGGCCCAGGTCGCGTTCGGGTTGGGGAAGCCCTGCGACGCGGCCGGTCCTGTGGCCAAGACCGAGACGCCATACCGGTTCTTCGATCGGATGTTTACCAGTTCGGATGACTCCGCGTCATGGCTTGCCTCGCCGCCCGGTCAAGGGAGCTTCCCACCTGACCAGAGGGCACGGCAGTGACTCCTGATCCAGCCCGTTGCCCAATCGCGGACCCTTCTGTGGGATCGATGCCTCCCACCAAACGGAGCACTGTTCTCGGGCGGCTTGTCGCCAGGCCGTGCCACTGTGGATGTCTGCTGAGCCTGCCGCGCCCCACATCACAACGGTGCCGAACCCACGATTCGTGGCGCCGCTGCGGCTTCGGGGCGGCTAGATGTCGGACGCCACTCTCCCGGATGCCCGCAAGCCCGATCCGATGAAATGCCCGCACGCGGAACGCTAACTGAGCAGTGAGCCGGTTCCTTGACGTCAGACAGGCGCGTGTCCAACCAGCCGTAGATCCTGCAATCATCCGTATCAATGACGAAAGGGCGTGATGCACGTGATCTTGCGCTACTGGAGAGGCTGGACGACCCCTCAAAACGCGGACGCATACCAGAAGATCGTCAGCGATCAGGTCCTACCAGGAATCGCCGCTCGCCGGCTCGCCGGCTACCACGGCGCCTACCTGCTGCGACGTGATCTTGACAACGAAGTCGAGTTCGCAACGGTGATGATCTTCGACTCGCTCGATAATGTTCGAGCCTTCGCCGGCGACGACTATGAAACGGCATACGTCCCGCCCGCTGCGCGCGCCGTACTCGCCCGCTTCGACGAGAAGTCCGCCCACTACACGACGCTGCTTGCACCCGAACAGACCCGCTGACCCCTCCTGCGGCTGGGACTCAGAGGCCCCAGCCGCTGGAAGGTCTCAGAAAGGCGGAATGTTGTGGTTGAGATGGAACAGGTTGGTCGGATCGTAGCCTCGCTTGACCTGAGCTAACCGGTCGTAATTGCCGCGATAGGCGGCGCGTACTCGCTCCCGTCCGTCGTCCTCCATCATCATGTTCACGTAGCCGCCACCGGCTGAGCTGGCGTGCAACTCCTCCCAGTAATGCTGCGCCCAGCTGGCCGCCGCTGGAAGATTCGGCCGGATCCGGATCGATGCCGGCGGTGACGCCGACCCATCCCCCATTGCGGTAGGCAAAGGCGGTGGCGCCCTCGGGCACCCGGGCCGCCGCACCACTGATCGGGTACATGTGCATGGTCGACAGCGGCGTCGGGATCGTCTCGCCGTATCGTCGATGTATCGGGATGGCCTCGTCGGTGATCCGCTCGAAGAAGTCGACCTTCCAGTACCACTGCAACCCCGGCGGCAGGAGCGTCGAAGGCGGTCTGCAGCACTGAGTAGGGCATCGGCGCCAGCCCAACCAATAGTGGATTGCCGAAGTCGCGTGCCGGAGCGAGCGCCTCGTCGGCTCGATCATGGGGGCCGGAGTAGCACCACATGACGATGCCAGCCTTCCGTGACCAGAGGTGTTCAGGGAATGGCGGGGCGGCGGCGATCTGGGTGACACCGATCCACGCGCTCACGTCGTCAGGCAGCGCCGGCAGCAAGTCCCGATACCACCGAAAAACGTCCTCGACATCGGCGATGTCGTACAGCACCGGTCCGCCGATGATCACGCCGTGCTCCCCGACCGGATAGCAACGGAACGTGAACGAGGTAACGACCCCGAAGTTGCCGCCGCCTCCTCTTAGCGCCCAGAACAGGTCACTGTGCGAGTCGACGCTCGCGGTGACAAAGCGACTGTCGGCCAGCACGACATCGGCCAAAACAAGATTGTCGAGCGTGAGACCGAAGCGCCGCGTGAGGTAGCCGATTCCGCCGCCGAGGGTCAAGCCGCCAACCCCGGTCGTAGACATGAAGCCTGAGGGCAGCGCCATCCCGAACGCTCCGGTGGCGTGATCAACATCGCCCCAGACACAACCGCCATCGACCCGGACCGTGCCGGCCACCGGGTCAACCGATGTGCTCCGCAAGCCGCTGAGGTCGATGACGAGGGCGTCGTCCCAGACCGCGAAACCGCCACCATGGTGACCGCCGCCGCGGATGGTCAGTGGCAGCACGTTTTCTCGCGCGTACGCCACGCAGGCCATGACGTCGGCGACGTCTGCGCATTGCACGATCGCGAGTGGGTATCGATCCACTGCGCCGTTGTGGACGGCTCGCGCCGCGTCATAGCGCGGATTTTCTGGGGTGATGATCGGGCCTCGGATTCCGGCAAGATCATCCACGCGTAATTCGTTGCTGGTGGCTTTGCTTGTTGTCGTCATGAAGATCAGCATTCGCCGGCATTGTTGTGGCGGCCTTGGCGGAACCTTGTGGCGAGCTAGCCGAGGAGCCGGAGATACGCCTCTTGCACGGCCTCGCTCGGAGCAACTCCGAGTTCGTCGCGCAGCAAGACTCGCAGGCGCTCGTACGCCCCGAGCGCCTCCGCCACATTGCCCCGGGCCGCCAGTGCACGCATCAGCAGCAGATGCCCTGACTCTCGCAACGGCGCCGCCTCGACAAGTTCTCGTCCGGCACGTTCCGCACCCGGCAACTCTGCGCCTCTGAGTCCTAGACAGGTTTCCGCGTAGCACTCGAGCGCGCGGATTCGCACATCGGCGAGGCGGCGACGCCACACCTCGGCCCATTCCGTGTCCGCTTCGGGCATAAACGTCCGGGCGGGCGACGAACAAGGCGCTCAAGGCGGGCGCCCAGGCCCGTCGCCAATCGCCAACAGCGACGGCAGACTCGGCGGAGTGCAGCTGTGATACGGCGACCTCGACATCGACACGCGCCGGCTCCGGAAGGGCCAAGCTGAGTTCTGTACGGCCGCGAAGCACATCCGAGCCCACCACTGCCCTGGATTTGGAGATCAAAGCACTGAGCGCACCACCAGCGTTCGTTGGGCGGTCATCGGCCCACAACGCCTCCATCAAGGTGTCCCGTGAGACGGTCTGCAGTCGAGAAGTTGCCAGGTACGCGAACAACAGCCGACCTTGACGCCCGGGGAGCAAGTTGTCAATCCGCCGACCCATGAGCACTACAGCGAATGTCCCGCACAGCTGCACCCGGGCCGATTCATCCATGTTGGTATGTTCCCCCGCCTCTACCTGACGCTCAGGAACAGCACCTCAGCATTGCCCACGCGGCGCACGTGGGTTAGATGTGGGTGTCGATAGAGGAGTCGAAGGTGCTCAGGCAGGTCAGATGCGAATGCGGCTACCTCGCTCGCGGTCGGAGCGACGATGACGTCATCGCTCTCATCCTGGCCCATGTCGCCACCGATCACCCTGACCTCGCCGAGACCGAGACGGCCGACGATATCCGTACCTTGATCGAACTCGTCCCGGACTGATTGGCGAGTCGTCGCCGCTCAGCGGTGGTTGGGCCAACCGGCGCTGGGCACTGAGACGATGGCGGTGAGCAGCTGCCCGGTGCGTGGCCCGGTCGTGAGCCGCTCGAGGTTGTCCATGAAGTCCTCATTCATGTGCCAGTCGGCGGTCAGCATGAACAGCGTTCGGCCATCGTCACCGCCGAGAGCGCAAGCGAACCCCGACTGATCGAGTGGGATCCGATCCAGGACCTCTCCGCCGTCGGCCACCCGTAGACAGCAAGCCTCATTGTCGAACCAACTAGGAGTCCAGACTGCACCCTCGGCGTCCATGGAGATGCCGTCAGCCAGCACCTCGGCAAAGGTTCGGCGGTTAGCCAGGCCGCCGTCGTCAGTGATGTCGAAAGCTGTCAGCTTGCTCGCGAAGGATTCCGCGATGATCAAGGTCGAGTTGTCGTCGGTGACGGCCATGCCGTTGGGAAAGGCAATCCCGTCGGCGACCTGACGCACCGAACCGTCCGGCGTGATCGCCGCGATGAAACCAGGAGCGACACCCTCATCGGGATAGAAGTCGGCGCCACCGTTGACATAGATGGTGCCGCGCCCGTCGACCACGATCTCGTTCAGACCGCCGGGTAGGCCGGTCAGGTCGACATGATCGACCAGCGAACCGTCCGACTCTTGCCGCAGCAGTCGTTGCTCCGGACCGGCTACCACGAGCAGCTGACCGTCGGGTAGCCAATCAATGGAGAACGGGATCGTGGTCGGCACCCGTGTGATCACCTCGCGATTTCCATTCCGGTCGAACGCGAGGATCTCTTGGGCGCCCCAATTCGACAGCCACACGCGGCCGTCATGCCAGCGGGCGGACTCGCCGATCACCAAATCGGCGGCGAGCAGCTGTGGTTCGGGCATGACACCATCCTGTCAGCCGTCTGAGATTGGATCTCTACTACCTCCGAGAGACGGTGAAGCTGAACATCATCCCGCTTTGCATGTGCTCGGCGATGTGCCAATCCGCCATCCACAGGCCGGGGTTGCTGACGTCGAACAAGATGTCCACGGTCTGGCCGGTGCGGATGAGCACTGTGTCCTTCCACACCAGGTTCGGTTCGAGTATCCCGTCACGGGCCAGGACCAGGAACCGCCCGGCGCCGTGGAGGTGGAAGGGGTGATGCATGGGATGGTCGGAGTCCATCTCCTTGATCAGCCGGATCTTGACCCGCTGTCCGACGCTGAACCGCCAGTCGATTGCCGTGCTGTCGACCCTAGCCGTGCGATCGAGGAACCTCCAGTGCATGGTCGCGGTCGCGCAGGACGGCGGACTGCCGAGCTCATGGATCACTGGGGGGTGATCAGTCCAGCACCCCAGCCTCGGTTTCCCGCGCGAACCGCAGCGCAGTGACGACATCGTCCGCATCCGTACAGCGCTCGATGAGCGCTGGTCGCCGATCGATCGCCCCATTCCACACCCGGCGCGTTTCAGGGTAAGCCTCATCACCTGGCTGGATCAGCGCACCACGGAACGGCTGCGCAGATCGCGCAGCTTCGCCGTTCCAATCTCGGATTCCAGCTGAACGCTCACGATTTGCCACCCTGCTCCGCACGACTGCGTCGGATGCGGCCCCAGGGTTTGAAGACCGCCAGCAGGAAAGCAACGGTCAGCGCTGTCGGTGACACGATCGGCGGATAGAGCATGTTGCTGAAGTTCCAGTCAAGATCGGCACCGGCGGCGAGCTGACTGCCAAGATCGGCGGCTTTCGCGACCTCGCCGCGTAATGCGGTGACGATCAGGGTGCTGAGGGTGATGTTGAGCGCAAGCTTGATCGCCACCCACCAGTACCGCAGCAAGCCGTACTTGCTGCCCACGCCCAGGATCACCCCCGTGATCAAGCTGAGCATCGCCGCACTGAACATCGGCCACACCGTGACGAGACGCAATGACTGCAGGGTATGAGCGCGCACCTCGGCCGATTCGGTGAAGATCGCGGTGAAGACGAGTATCGCCATCGCGACATCCAGTCCGAACCAGATTCCAGCGGCGATGATGTGGAGCAGCAGCACCGTCTTGCGAGTGCGTCCACCAAGCCGCCAGGTCGTCACGCGTTCTGGTGGGTGAGCAAGCGTCGAGGTCATGGCGTACGGGCTGTGCTGGCAATGAAGCTGCGTAGCGCGCCGGCCAAGCGTTGCGGCTGGTCGAGTGGCACGAGGGTGTAGCTGTCCTCAATTTCGACCAAACGTCCGTCGGGCAGCAAATCGGCTAGCTGCCGTCCGTGCTCGGCCGGCATCATCTGGTCCTCCGGCGCCCAGACCACCAAGGCCGGCTTCTCGAACTCGGCCAGCCCTGAGGACCAGTTCCGACCGCTGTCGAGCGGCACGCTGAGGCAGTAGGTCCGCAGATCCTGGCGCACCCGAGCGTCTCGAGCGAATGGCCGGAACCAGTCGCGCAGCATTTCATCCGAGACTGGGTGCTTGGCCAATGCGCGCGCAACAGACTGGCGTACCGCGGGGAACCGCATGAGCAGGCTCTGCAGGGCAAAGCCGCCACGGTTTGCGGCCAGCTTGGCGAGCCGTCGTCCGGGAGCACCGGGCGGAAAGTTGTCAAAGGCTTCGCATGCGACCAGTACGAGCCGGCCGATGCGCTCGGTTCGTCGATGATCGACGAGTAGCTGCGGGCCACCCCAGTCGTTCAAGACCAGGGCGACGTCCGAGAGGTCGAGCCGCTCGAGAAACTCAGCAACGAGCAGGGCGATGCCGTCGATGCTGAGATCGGCGCCGGGCCGCATGGGCTGGCGGTGCGCCCCGAGCGGCAATGTCGGCGCGACGCAGCGAAGCGCCGGTGTCAATTCGGCCATCACCCGGCGCCACACTGTGTTGTTCATCAGTACGCCGTGGAGCAGCACCACTGTTGACCCGTCACCGCCGGTATCGACGTAATCGATCGGCCCGGCCGTGAGGTCAACGGTTCTGACGTCGGAATTCGGAGTCATCTCCCATCACCTGGAATCGCTAGCGGGCAAGATCACCTGAGTTGCTGATCACACCGCGGACTGAGTAACTTCGACTGGCTGCCGGGATGCTTCCCGATCATCTCGACGAGTTGTGAGTGCCGCAGCAACAGCTGCTGCTACAGCGCCGAGCGACAGGAATGTGCGCAGCGTGTGAAATGCCGCCCACCGCGCGCGGATCTGCTGCCAGTCGGAGGGCAGCGTCGCCTCGGTCCAGTTCGCGATCAAGTTGTCGATCGGCACCTCGACGATCAGCGTGATCGCCATCACCGCGATCATCAGCAGCAGCCCGGCCAGTGCCAGCCAGCCGGCGAGATTGGATCGGCTGCGAAACAGCAGCACCACAGCGACCACACCGACGAGCACGGCAGAGATCATCAGCACCGCCATCACCGTGGCCAGGTTGTTGATCATGTGCTTGCCGTCGGCCAGGAAGGTTGCCGCGTCGTATTCGGTCATGGTTCGCGCCAAGGACAGCCAGGTTCCCCACATCACGCCAGCCACCAGTACGTACAGCATGATGCTGACGAACTGAACAAGCTTCAGGAATGATTCGCGCATCATGATCACGCCTGTTGTTGCGGTGCCCCTGGCGGCGCTGCGATCGGGCTCAGGTGCATGCCAACGAGGCGCCAGGTGCCGTTCTCCCGCACCAGAATGTGCGTGGCGCGGAATTGACCATTGTTGGGTCTGCCGCGGTATGCAGCCTCCTGATTATGAACCCCGACCACGACTGCGCAGTCTCCGAAGACGCGGGCTTCCGTGTCGCGCCACTGCAGCGAAGAGGTGACAAGATCACCACTGCGGTAGCGGTCCAGCCATTGGGTCTTGTCGATGACGAATCCCAACGGTCCGACCAGCATGAAATCTTCGTGGGCCAACGCATCCAGCACGGTGAGGTCGCGGGCCAGTTCTGCCTCCGCCCAGCGCTTACCGAACTCCTCAAGTTCTGCTTGGTCGTCGTTCATTGCTTCCATCCTTTCTACGACCTCTTACGACTGTCCCGCCCGCAGTGGCCAACTTCCAGGCCACCCGCTGTCCAATATGTCGCCACTGATATCCAGAGGTCGTTCATGACAGTCCTCGACCGTGGGAGGTCATGAGCGGTTTCGTTTGACTTCATTGCGAGCCCAAATCAGGCAACCCCGTTTGGTGACAGTGAGTGGGCAGCGACGCCGAGCAGCTTCGGATGCCGCAGCGGCCTCGCTGAGCCCGCGGCCGCGCAGGAACAGCCGCACCGCGGCGACGTCGGGAAGCCGTACCACAGCCGTGTCCCATCGCAGGACCTCGGTGATCGAGAACTGCTCGGCCACGACGTCCACCGCGGTCTCGGCGTCGAAGCTGAACGGCTCGCCCCAGCCAGGCATCACCTCGGCGAACTCCGGGTCGTTATACCGGCTCGAGGTGCAGGCCACGAATACTCCACCGGTCCTCAATACTCGTGCGGCCTCGGCGAGGACGATCAAGGGCTCGGGCACGTAGTAGAGCATCCAGAGCGCCGCGACGGCGTCGAAACAACGGTCGAGGAAGGGTAATCGCGCCGCATCTGCCTGCACTGCGGGCATTGGCGCATGACGTACGTGGTCCGCGCGGTCCAGGACGACGGTCGGGACGTCGCGGCGCATGAGCAGTCGGGCTAGCGTGCCGTCACCGCCGCCCAGATCAAGAACGCGGCCGGCGCCGAGGGCGGCGAGCCGGTCGGCGACCTGCTGGTGAACGTCACCGATGGCGGAGAACTGCCGAGTCGCGGCTTGGTTGGCCGCGAAACGCTCCGGATCGCTGTCGAAATCCGGGATCAACGGCCTCGGCGGCTCTGCGGTCATGTCAGTTAGTCCAGCTGATAGCCGGAATTCGATCTGACTGCTCAGCTGGCGCGTTCGGAAGACGGCACGTAACCCAGGGTGGCGAGCATCGTGCTCGTGATGGTCCGAGAGGCATCCGCCCGCTCGAGGCGCCCCGCATCGATTTCGTTCGCTGCAGCGTGCAGGACGGCATGAAAAGTTGCCATCAGCCAATCGGCGGAGAGGTCGGAGCGAAAAGCACCGGAACGCTGACCGGCCGTGAGCAACCGGCGAACTCGTTCCTCGAGTCCGCCTGTGTGTGCCTGTCGCACCGTGGTGACGGGCAGAGCCTTGTCCGCAGCGATGATCAGGTTGCCAGATCGCAAAGTCACCTGCCAGGTCGCATCGACCAGACGCGCGAACGCCTCGCCCGGATCGCCGGAAAGGTCGACCTCGTTCAGGGCTGCGTTCGCGGCTTCCAGCACACGATGGACGACTGCTTCGATAAGAGCTCCACGCGAAGGGAAATGTCCGTAGATCGTCACGCGCCCCAGCCCGGCGGCAGCGGCGATATCGCTCATGCTGGCGTCCGGATCACGCGCCAAACAGGCCTCGGCGGCGTTCAAGATCAGCGTGATGTTGCGGCGGGCGTCGGCCCGCAGCTGCGTAGGTGCATCTACAGACGCGGGGGTGGCGCTCACTCGGTTACTCCATCACGGTCGAACGTTTCTCGAACGCCACTGTACGAGTTATTGGGCCAGCGCTGCAAGGGAACCCATGCCCAAAGCTCAGCCAGACGATCGGTCTCGCCCTGTGGGGTCTTCCGTCGCTCCTGGTCACCGTGACGCTGAACTGAACGTAACTGAAGTCAACCGAAGGTCACGGCCCGGGCATGATCGGGTTTGATCAACAGGACTATGCGGTCAGTACGCAATGGATAGGGCTGGCCAGTGTATTTGCGGGCCATCCGGTCGATGATGTCCCAGGCCCGGTCGCCGTCGATGAATTCCACGACTTGACCGCGGATCAGCACCGATGCGAACGGCTGGTCTACGTCGGTGATCGAGATCGCCACTCGCGGGTCTCGCTTGACGTTGCGCGCCTTCCGTGAGCCGGGTGAGGTGAGAATCACAACCCCGTCGGCACCCTCGACATCGATCCATACCGGAACGCTGTGCGGCGCACCGTCGGGCAA
>JBKPTR010000231.1:0-5943 GCA_046735615.1 Actinomycetota bacterium | reverse complement strand
GTGGCACGGATTGGCAGCGATGAGTCCGTCGTGTAGAGCCGAGGCGAGGATGGTCCGCAGCAGCCCATAGGCGTGCGCTCTGAGCGTGGGTGTCTTGGTCCCCTGCTCTGCATGCCAGGTGCGGATGGTGACTGGTGTGATCGCCTTGAGTGGCTTGTCGCCGAGGCTGGGCAGGATGTGGTGATCAAGTAGCGATTGGTAGTGCTCGCGGGTCCGCGGCTTGAGCGTGCGATCTGCGAGCCACGGCTGAGCGTAGACGGCCAGCGTGATCGTGGTGATTTGCGTGTGATGCCGCTCGGCCGGGGCCACCCAGGCACCAGAGGCGATGATGCGGCGTTCGTCTGTCAGCCAGGCCTCGTGGGGCGGATCTGGCGGTGCGTCATGCGCCGTTTATGTCAGATGGATCCAGCTGCCTTCGGAGGGAATCCCCGTTGCGGTGGCTACATATAGCAGGTACCACCCGGGGGGTGCCAAGGTCGCGGTCGCCGGCATCTGGAGGAGCACTGCCCCGGGGCCGGTCACCTGGATGGGCAGGTCCACGAGCCGCTGCTCAGAATCCATCGAGTGCGTGGTGGCACCGGGCCGCATGAGACAGGCTGACGCAATCTGTGCGGTGCCTACGGCCGCAGGCACAGAGTCACCGTGGCCGACCTCAATTGCCGACGGGATGCATGTGGGCCTGGGCCCGGCAAACAAGTAAGGCGGCCAGAACACCTCAATTCGCAGCTCCTCGGTCTTGCGCGCCGGGTTGGAGCCGGCGGTGATCACTCTGCCGTCGGGCACGAGCAAAGCGACGGAATGATAAAGTCGCGCGACCCGGGACTTCGCCGCCATATCCCATGAGCCGGGTCCGCCAGCGAAATCGGGGTGATAAATCTCGGCCTCCAGTGTGGCGTCTGCGCGACTCTCCTCCATCATGGCGCCGCCGTTGACCAGCACGGTCCGGTCTGGCAACAGCGTGGCGCACAGGTGCATTCGCCGCATCGCCATAGGCGCAGCTGTGACCACCGCAGGGTTGGGGATAGACAGGTCGGTGATGGCTGTTGTGTTCGTAGCACCCGTCTGCTCGTGCATGTCTGACGGCCCACCACCCATGATCATGACCCGCTGGTCCTGCGCCGGCGGCAGTACCACACTGGCTGCCTGGTTCCGCTTGCTGGCGTCGACAAGGACGCCCCCCACGTCTGTGGCGGTGTTCGTCGTTAGATCCCAGATACTTGGCCGTACCCCGTTGTTAGAGCCGTATTGTCCGCCGCTGTAGAACACGCGTCCGTCCTCCAGGAGGAACAGGTGACAATACAGCGGCCAGTTCGACGGTGACCGCTGGTTATGCGACCAGCCCACACCGTCATACGTCTCGGGCAGCACGTTGAGCTGACTGGTCTGGTCCAGCCCTGAGACGGCAAGAACTCGTCCGCCCTGCAGCGTGAGCAGAGTCGGATACCACCGCCCGCCCACCATGTCCGGCTCAGAGATCCAGGCCCCGGTCGTGCCTGAAGGACTTCCAGGGTCTGCTTGTCCAGCCTGGGGATCAAACGAGACGGCCTGCCTCAGGCCGTGGAACGGGTCGTACTGCTCCGTGCCGCCGCTCGCGAGCAGCCGGCCGTCGGCCAGGAACGAATGCCCACAGCAAAACAGGTCCACGGGGGTTGGCGGCTGGCTGTACGCCGCAGCCGGGTAGTGCCATACGGCGGTCGCGTACTGCAAGGCCGCGTGGCGTTCCACGTCATTGCCCGATCCGGCGAAGAACAAGACGCTGCCGGTATGCAGCAGTGCAGCGTGCACCGGGTTGACGACGGAGTCATTCTCAAGCAGCCGCCATACTCCCATCTGGGGAGCCATCTCCAAATCGGTCATGACATCGAGGACTCGGTACCAGCCGCCGTTGGCTCCAGGCGGGCTGTCGACCGTTAGAACGACCAGCTGCGGCATGCCTGCGTGTCCTAGATTCGACACCACGGCAGCCGCGTCTTGCCCCGCCCAGAAACGCCAGTCCGGCACTGCCTGCCACGGCCCCCAACCCTCCATCGGGCGGCCACCCACCAGGTGCCAACCTACCGAGTAATAGCCGCTGTTCTGCTCCGGCGGATTGTCCACCGCGAGGACAATGAGCTCCGGCGTCCCATCGCCGTCCAGGTCGGCGATCGCGACTCCGGCTCCCTGGTTTTCCCAGAAATACCAATCCGGGACGGCGACCCAGGTCCGCCACGCTGTCACCGTCCCGTCAGCATTCAGCGGGCCACTGCGGTAGTAGCCCTGGTTCCGCCCAATAGGCGCGTCCACCATCAGGACAACGAGGTCGAGAACGCCGTCGCCATCCATGTCCGCAACCGTGACATCGGCGCCGGCATTGAACCAAGGGAACCAGTCCGGAACCGCCAGCCAAGGCGACCAGCCGGTGACCTGACCGGCTGCGTCGATATCCCAGCCAATCCGGTAGTAACCGGCATTCTGACCGTTCGGGACGGCGTCGACCCGGAAGACGAGCAGGTCGGGCCCTCCATTGCCGCTGATGTCTGCGATGGCCACACCAGCGCCCTCGTTGAACCAGGAGTCCCAGTCGGGCACCTGCGACCAGCTCGTCCATTGGCCGATCGTCAGCTGATCATCCGTGCCAAAACCTAATCGAAAATATGCCGAGTTCGTCCCAGGAGGGTCGTCAACCCGGAGTACGACAAGGTCCGCGAAGCCATCGCCGTTGAGGTCGGCCACGGCGATGCCCGCGCCGGCGTTCTCATCGGACAACCAATCTGGGATGGCTAGGAAGTCGGTGTTCATTCGCCCGCCTCAATTACCTAATTCGATGGACTGCTCATTGCCCGGCTTGGTTCTTTTCTGCGGATGCTTATTGGGCTGCTGACCTCTTCTCCCCCGAGCTCGCTTACGGCCACCCGATCATGCCAAGTCCGAGTTAACAATGCGAGATTGCCTGGCCCGTCACCTTACGAGGGCCGCCTCCAGCTGGGAGTCATGAACCAAGCCGCGGCGGCTGCGCACAGGTCGTCAAACCGACGCTCGGCGTCGACGGCGCCCTCATATCCAGCCAGCTCCAGGCTGACGGCTCCGTGAGTCGCCGCCCAGAGCACACCGGCAATGTAACTAGGCGCTTCCGTACGGAAGACGCCAGCGCGGATGCAATCAGCGACGGCGTTGGCGAGTGTGCGAAGCGGGACGAGACTCACCTCGTACGCCTCCGGCGACGGCTCGAAGCCGGGGATCGGTCGCTGGAACATGATTGCGTAATACGACCTGTTGGCCAGCGCATTGGCCCGGTAGGCACGTCCCATGGCGCCCAATCGCTCGAGCGGATGATCCCCAGTCGCCGCGGCGAGGGCGGCGCCGAGCCGCTCGAAGCCTTCCCTCCACAACGCCTCGGCGATTCCCGCCTTTCCCCCGAACATGGTGTACAGCACAGTGGTCGAGCAGCCGGCCTCTGCCGCGATCCGGCGCATAGTCAGGCCATCCGGACCATGCCGTTCCAGCAACACGCTGCTGATGTCGAGAAGTGCTCTACGCAGCGAGGCCTTGCCTGCGGCTTGCGCGGCGACATAGGGGCTGCCTACAGATTCGGCTGGTGACACGGTGCTCCCTCCTGCGCGTCCCCCGCAAGCCGCCCTGCCTTGCGTGTAGAAGACCAATCGTATAACGTCGTTCTCAATCAAGAACAATGTTATAGGACGGGCTTGGAATGAGCCACGACATAGTGCTTTGGATTCACGTGGCGACAGGATGCATCGCGTGGATCGTCGGCGCAGCCGCGCTGTGGACGAATTTGCCTGGACGACGGTCGCACGCTGCACTCGCCGCGTTTCACTGGTCTGTGCTTGCCGTAGCCGTATCGGCGAGTGCGCTAGTCGCCTTTGCGCCGGCGCAATTGTGGTGGCTGTGGCTGCTAGCGATCTTGTCCTACGGTCTGGCCCTGCTCGGCTACCTGGCGCCTCGGGACCGGTCACTGGGCTGGCTGCGGCTCGGCATTCATGGCCAGGGCGGCGCCTGCATTGCCGTGGTAACGGCGACATTCGTCGTCTCTGTCGACGGCCTGGCCCGTATTGCGGCCTGGACGCTGCCGACTCTCATCGGTGTTCCGCTTCTGGAGTTGTGGTACCGCCGCGCTGCAGCGCACGCACCTGAAGGAAGTCGCGCATGACAGATCTCCGGGTCGAGCCGCTCAGCACCAACGAAGCTGCGGTGGCAGGCGCGGTGCTGTCGGCCAGCCATCACAACTACCCAGCGTTCCGGGTCGAGTTCCCCGACCCGCGGGTCCGCCATCGGGTCCTCCTCCCGTTCCAGATCGCCGCCGCTCGGGATGGCGCTGTCTACGGCAGCCTTCTGGGCGCGTATCTGGACAATGACCTCCTTGGTGTTGCACTGTGGCAACCACCTGGCCGGTTTCCACTGAGCGCGCTACGCAAGGCACGCATGACGCCGGCTTTGCTGCGAGTTGTCCTGGCCGCTCCTCGCACTTTCCCGCTATTCGCACGATCCGGCGCTGCCCTGGAGCAGGCGTTTCCTGAGGAGCCCGTCTGGTATCTGCAAGCCCTCGGCATCCATCCGAACGCCCAGCGCCGCGGCGTAGGCGGAGCGCTGCTTGCCGCAGGACTCGCCATTGTCGACGCCGACCACGTCGCCTGCCACCTGCACACGTCAGAGAAGGCCAACGTGGAGTACTACAAGCGGTGGGGTTTCGAGCTCACCCAGCCTGGCTTTCCCGCTGGGCCCGGCGGGCCGACCTACTACGGGATGACCCGGCCCGCGGCGTGAGGCGCAAAGGTTCCGCCTAGCAGTACGAAATTGAAGACTCGCTAAGTGCGGGCAGGTGCGCTCGTCGCCGAATGCCGAACAGCATAAACAGGAGTGCAGCTGCGGCAGTGACGTCAACCGATGGTGTAGCTCTGTTCGGCCTCGCTATAGGTCGCCCGCATGACCAGTGGAGGGAAGAATCCGCCAAGCCCGCTGGCGGAGCGAACGATGCCGGTCACGGCAGCCCGGATCGTTGGTGTAGTGGTGAAGAAAAATGTGGAAGGGAGACTGGCATGAAGCTGCGCTGGATCAACTCCAAAGGCATGACCGAGCACGACCCGGCCGAGCTGCCCGCCCTACGGAAGCGCACCGACGGATTTCTCTGGCTCGACATTCCAGAGTGGAGCGACGACGCCGAGGCGATCTTGGCGAATGAGTTCCATTTTCATCCAATGGCGATCGCCGAAAGCAAGACCCGTAGCCACGTTCCCCGAGTGCATGTGTATCCGGACCACATGTTCATCGTCGTACACGCACCTGAGATCGGCGCGGCAGGCCACGTGCACTATCTGGAGCTGGACCAGTTCATCGGGGAGGACTTCCTGATCACGGTGCATGGCCCTATCAGCCCCAAAGTCTCGTTGGAGGCGGCGTTGCGTGAGACGGTGGTGGTGGCGGCCCGGGTGGCCAGTGGACGGCTGCGTCCTACCTCGCCGTTGGGGCTGAGCTACGCGATTGTCTCCTCGATCGCACGCCGCGAAGCGGAGATGGTCGACGAGATTGCCCGTGAGGTCGGCCTGATGGAGCAGCGGGTCATGGCTGATGTGGATGAGGATCCGCAGATGTTCCTAAGTGAACTGTTCGCGGCCCGCCATGAGCTTTTGACGATCAAGACCATGGCTGAGCAGGGCGGCGAGATCTATCGGCGGGCGATCAGGCTGACCACGTTCGCATCGCCCGAGGGGCTGGAGCGGATGAGGGATGTGCTCGACCAGTACGAGACTGTCGCCCGCATCAGTGAGGCTCAGATGCGGTTTCAGCAGGGTGTCACCGAGTTCTATCGTGCCCGTACCGACACCAAGATGACCATTGCCGCCGAGCGGCTCGCCGTAATCGCGGCGATCACGCTGCCGATTACGTCGCTGTCGTCTGTCTTGGGCATGAATGTCATCGTTAACGATTCCACGAGGTGGATACCGCTGA
>JBKPTR010000230.1:0-7090 GCA_046735615.1 Actinomycetota bacterium | reverse complement strand
TGCCAGGCTCCTCGGCGTCGGGACCATGTCGCTGTACCGGCACGTCGAGGACAAGGACGACCTCATCAACGCGGTCGCCGAACGGGTGCTCAGCGCGGTGCAGGTCCCCCACGGAGACCCCGACGATTGGGAAGGTCGCGTAGTAGGCTTCCTCCGCGCGCTGCGGCAAGCGTCTCTCGCCCATCCCGCGCTGTCGCGGATCCTTGCCGAACGAGGGCTCACGGTCGCGCCCGTCTTTGAACAACTCGAGGTAGTACACGCCGTTCTGCGGGCCGCCGGCTTCTCCGACCTCGGTGCCGTCCGAACGTTCTACGCGTTGCTCACCTACGTGCTTGGCTTCGTTGCTTGGGAGCTGCCGCGAACTCACCAACAACCCGCCGGCGCCTACACGGCCGCTTGGAACGACGCGCTCGATCACCTCGATCCCGCCGCCTATCCGACCCTCCACGCCCTTCGGGACCAACTCACCACAGCGGCCTCGTCCGACCAATTCGAGTACGGTCTGGAGCAGCTCACCCGATCTCTCCATCAACCCAGCTGACCCACCGCAAGCCACCTGCGGCGCACGCAAACGGCTCCGCGATCTGGCCGCGCAGACCACAGAATCCGCTACAAGCGCGCGCTATGGCGCATGTGCTCCCCGGCTGTCGCTAATCCGCCTCGATGGCCACCTGGCACTCGGGGGCGCCGGAGGATCTCGACGGGCTACGCACCTGCCTGGATCGCATCCATGTTCGACATCGCCTCCGTCCGATTCGGAGAACGGACGGGAGCGCAGCTGACCTGGGTGGGCGTTCCGCCTTGCCGTTAGCATCGACGGCTCACGAGACCGCGAGGCGCGAAAGCGGAACCGTCAACGGGATGTGTTGGTTCTGGCCTGTGGGGCCACCCGGTTGTCGATCACCACAAATGCCCTCCTCCTGGAGCTGATCTTGGGCTGTGTGCGACATCCCTTAGTTCCGTCAGCCGACCCGTACCGGACGCTGATGAGCTGAGGGGAGCTAGGACGACTCGCCGTGAACACGGCATGCTGTCCTGATGACGCCCGCGCACCACGCAATCAACTATGTCGAGATCACCGTCACCGATATGGATGCAGCCCAGCACTTCTACGGCACGGCCTTCGGCTGGCGGTTCACCGACTATGCGCCGGCCTACGCTGGCATCCAGGCACCTGAGGGTGACGGCGAGGTCGGCGGTCTCAGTCTCGGCCAGAACGTCGAGCCGGGTGGACCGCTCGTCCTGCTCTACTCCGACGACCTCGACGCCACCGTCGCCGCCGTCAAGGATGCCGGTGGCACGATCGCCGAGGAGCCGTACGCATTCCCGGGCGGACGGCGCTTCACCTTCTGCGACCCGAGCGGGAACAGGCTCGGCGTATGGAGCACAACCTAGGCAACATGCGGTTCAGGAGGAGCGATCGGGGTGGATGCTGATCCGTCGGCCTGCCGTTGATCCTCTTAAAGGCGCCCATATGCCGACCCGCATGCGGGCGCCGGGCCCGCCGCGGCGATTCGACGGACAGATGGACTACGCTCAGTGCTCCCCTGAACCCGCGTGCGGGAACGCCGCACCCGTCAGGGTGCGGCGTTCCGCTACGTCGAGCACCTTGCTATCGCGCTGCTGCTCTGATGAGTGCCAGGACGCTAACGGGATGGCTGGTCATCGCTCACTGTCGGATCGCTCACAACAGGCGTACCAGAAAGTCCTCGAAAGAATCCGGGAGGCGGTGTCGGATCGGGGCAGAGGTGTTCGTAGCAGGGGTGAGAGGCCGCCCACGAGGGGCGCCCCCAAAGAGAACGGAACCGCGATCATGAAACTGACGACCACCACGCAAGTCTCCGTCGATGGAGTGATGCAGGCAAACGGCGGGTCGAATGTGCTCGACGTCGGATTCGAGCGCGCCGGATGGGCCAGGCCGCTGTTCAACAGCGAGGCCATGACGTTCGTCGACCAGCTGTACCAGAGCGCCGGCGCGTTCCTGTTCGGCCGGCGGACCTACGATCTTTTCGCCGGCTACTGGGGCGTGATGGATCCAGGCAGCAGCCCCATCGCAGATGCCTTGAACACCCGGCCCAAGTACGTGGCATCGACCACGCTCACCGACCCGCGCTGGGCGGACACGACCGTCCTCTCCGGTGACCTCGCAGCGGCCATCGGCGAGCTGAAAGCCAAGCCGGGAGGGGAATTGCAGGTGCACGGCAGCGGCGCCCTGACCCGGTGGCTGCTCGAGAACGACCTCGTCGACGAGATGAATCTGCTCGTCGCCCCGGTGGTCGTCGGCCAGGGCACGCGGCTGTTCCCCGACAACGGCCCGGACATGGCGCTTGACCTGGTCGAGTCGCGAGCCTTCCCGAAGGGCATCACGCTCCAGGTCTACCGGCCGGCCGGGCGCCCTCAGTATGCAACCGACTGAAGCACGTGATATTAGGTGACGCACTAGACGACCGACCGGTTCCAGCCGTTACGGCCAAGGGGTCCACGTTGGAAACGAGAAGTACCTCGCCGACTTCGGGATCATCGAGGCCTTCGACCTCGACGTGGCGCTCAAGCTCGCCACCGCGGGGTCGAAGGCCTGCCAGCGGAAGATCGCTGTGCGACGCAGCGCTGCGAATGCCGCCGGCCGCGCCTACGGCCGGCGCTGGTGTCCAGCGATGGCTTCGACGAGTGGGATCGTTCACAACCGGCGTGCCAGAACGTTCTTGAAAGATATCCGGGAGGCGGTGTCGGATGGGGGCAGAGGTGTTCCTAGCGGGGGTGAGAGGCCGCCCACGTGGGGCGTCCCCAGAGCACAGGAGATGGATCTGAGATGCAGTACCTGGTTTCGGTGATCTATGACACGGCCGGCGCTGACGCTGCGCATGGTCGGCGGTCTGACCGTGCCCGAGATCGCTCGTGCTTTCCTGGTGCAGGAGACCACCATGGGCCAGCGGATCACCCGCGCGAAAGCCAAGATCAAGGCGGCTCGCATCCCTTATCGGGTGCCGTCCGCGGAGGATCTCCCGGCACGCGTCTCCGGCGTACTCGCCGTCCTCTTCCTCGTCTTCAACGAGGGCTACCTGGCGACCGGCCCCGACACCGATCCCGTCCGTCACGACCTGACCGCCGAGGCGATCCGGCTCACTCGCCTGATCCGTGCCCTCATGCCGGAGGACGGTGAGGTGGCCGGGCTGCTGGCGCTGATGCTCCTCACCGAGGCCGCCGCGCCGCCCGGGTTTCGGCCAGCGGCGAACTGGTCCCCCTCGACGAGCAGGACCGTGGGGCCTGGGACGCGGCGCTGGTCGCCGAGGGCCATCGGCTGGTGCGCGAGCGCCTGGCCGCCGGGGTGGCTCCGGGTCGCTACCAGATCCTCGCCGCGATCAACGCCGTGCACACCTCCGCCCGCGATGTACACGACACCGACTGGTCGCAGGTCGTCGCCTCTACGACCAGCTCGTCCGCCTCGACCCCTCGCCGATCATCGCCCTCAACCGGGCCATCGCGGTCGCCGAGCTCGACGGCCCGGAGGTGGCACTGGCGGCCGTCGACCGTCTCGAGGACAAGTTGGCCGGCTATCACGCCTACCATGCGACCCGCGCCGACCTGCTGCGCCGGCTGGGCCGCAGTCAGAAGTCACGCGCGGCGTATGACAAAGCCATCGAGCTGGCGGGCAACACCGCCGAGACCGCCTACCTGACGCGCCGCCGCGACCAGCTGGGGTAGTACCCGTCGAACCCCGCCGCAAGCGGCGCCGGCCCCGATGGAACCGCGGTCTGGAGACCGACCAGCACCGAGCCCTTAGGTCCAGTGACCATCCTGCACGCAGATATGCCTTCAAATCCGCCCACGCCAGTGCCCGGGCGAGCCGATGGTTCCCGACCAGTGCACGGCCGCTCGGCACATCGGCATCGGCAAGACCGAGCTCAAACCTCAACCTCGGTCAATCCCAGTTTGACAGGTTCAGTGAAGTCAGCTGTCCCATATGGCGTCGGCTCTAGCCGGCGTAGCCGTAAGCGGACCGTCTGCGGACGTCATGGCGGAGCGTCTCATGTTCGGTCGGGCGTCGCGCCCACGGGCGTTGCCTCTCATCATGTGCGTTGTACTGGCGATGCAGTGGTCGACGCTCAACGCCAGGGCTATGTCGCGAGCCCACGCCCAGATAGATGAATGTCTACGGCCTCCACGGGCCTGTTGTGGGTGCTCGGGCGCCGATCGCCAGGATTGGCAAGATCGTTGCCGTGGGACGCATGGGACGTCTGCTGCTCGCCACCATCCTTTCCGCCGCCGCCTATCTGGCACTGGGACGCCTCCAGCGGCCTTCGTACTCACGCTGAGGAGCCACGGACCTTCTAACCGGAGCGGTACCCGATCAAGCCTCGCTCAGGTCCGCGTGTAGTCGCCATCGAACCGAACCGTGCGCTGCTTCTCTGGCACCAGGTCACGGACGACGGTACGACCTGCCCGGGAACCTGGCAGTTCGTGCTCGAGGCCGGTGCCGAGAATGCCACTCGGCTGATGCTGCGCGCTCGCAGCGGCCTGACTGCGGCTTACCGGACCACCCGAAATCCCAGGTGCGTGGTGGCAGGGGTAACCAGCACTTGGGTGCGTTCGAGGGTCATCGCCGAGTCGAGCCTGTCAAACAGGGGCGTGCCGCCACAGCAGGACCGGGATCACGTGCACGCGGATCTCATCGACCAGGCCGAGCGGGAGCGCCTGCTGCATGACGGTCGCGCCGTGCAGACCGACGAACTTGTCACCCGCCGCGCTGTTGGCCTGCTCAATCGCGCTGACGACGCCGTCGGTGACGCAATATGGCAAGTACCCAGCTGCTTGCCGCGCTGTGGCTGGCACCACTAAGCGCTGGACGGAGTGGTGTATTGAGGACTTCTAGCCGGTCTCAGCCTCAGATGCTGGTCCAACGGTCAGGATGGCCAGAACCACGCTGAGGCCGGCGGCGCGCCCCCGCGAGCCCGGACTGCACCGGTAACCTTGGCCGCGGCTGGAGGAGGCGGCATTAACACGAGGATTAGCACTGGCACCGTCCAGGCGGTGATTCAGGCTGACCTGGTGTATGCGAGGGTCGGCGGGATGTCGTTGCGGCTAGACCTGTACACCCCGTCGGGGGCGCCGTCCGGGCTGCCGACGCTGCTCTATCTCCATGGCGGCGCCTGGGCGGTGCGCGACAAGTCCGACGCCGTCGCCGAGCGCCTCATGCCAATCGTCGCGAACGGGTTCGCTGTCGCGAGTGTGAACTACCGCCTTGTCCCGTCGGCGAGGTACCCGGCACCGATCCACGACGTGAAGGCTGCGGTGCGGTGGCTGCGTGCGAATGCGGCCGAGTACGGGCTGGATCCGGACCACATCGCGATCGGCGGCGTCTCCGCAGGTGGACACCTCGCCTCGCTGACGGCGCTGACGGCCGGCGACGCGCAGCTTGAGGGCGATCTCGGCGACCACGTCGGCATCTCCAGCGCGGTAGGCGCGGTCGTCGCCTACTGCCCCACCAGCGACTTTCTCCTTTCCGGCGGGCGCAACGCGCTCGAGACCCAGATTCTCCCGCTTCCGGAGACCGCGGCGCTGCTCGGGCTCGACCGGATCGACGACAACCCCGAGCTTGCGCGATCGGCCAGCCCGCGTCACCGAGTCCACGCCGGCGCGCCGCCGCACCTGATCCTGCACGGCGATCGTGTGCTCGTTCAGATCGGCTGGCCGGAGCATCGGCGCAGTCCGTGCTCATCACGCAAGATGTTGAAGAGCTCGGAGCCCTTTAGAAACCACCAGAAGCCAGGGGCGAGCACCGCGACCGTTTCGCCTACAAACACGGTGGGTTGTTGTCAGACCCGCGTGCGGCGAGCGCGACATTTGCGACAACAGCGGCCCAGATTACGACGGCGGAGCCACGATGGACCCTCCGCCACCTGTTACGCCAGCGCACATTCTTGCTAGCGTGGGCCGCTGCTGACCCCAACCGTCGGTCCAGCGGATCCCCTACTGGTGGTCTTGACGACGCCCATGATCGCGGCCTAGCCGGATCCGCGTGACCGACGGCGAGCCCGTCCAGCTGTGGCGCTACCTCCACCTGCGCCGCCGCCGAACGCCATCGCCACGCCCAGCATGAAGCCGAAGTCGTACCAGTTGCCGTTGTTCTGAACCTCGTAGATATTGACTTCCGAGGTGAACAGGGAGATTAGGAAGGTGATTGGGCTGATCAGCCCTTGCCACAAGCCCAGCCAGAAGCCGGCCGGGTCCTGGCCGGTATGTACCATCGCGTTCGGCCCTGCGGCACACGCTGACAATGTGATTAAGGCCAGGACCGTACCGAGCCCGAGATATGTGTGCGTTCCTCGCATGGTGATTACCTCCCATGTCAGTGAAGCCTGGCCATGCATTGCTCGACTAGGGCGCTAAGTCCTGCATCATCACCGATCCACCCAGATACGGTCATCTCGTGTCGGAGCATGCCGCCGCGCAAAACCGTGCGCCCTTCCCTCAGCGCTATCTGCCGGGATTGTGGGTGCTTCGCAAGCATCAATCTGGCTGAATTGCCGCTGCCCACTTGGTGTCAATAAGCTCGAGTGCCATCATCGATGATCATCGACGATGAGTGCGCACGATGTCACTGATTCCCCCGTGGTTGCGACCACCGCGCGTCCGGGAGCGCCTAGCCTCATACCACCTGCGCCCAGACGTACTGGACGCGGCGGCTGCCATGGCCTCTGACCAGCGCTCCGATATCTACGTAGTCCGGCTGGAGGCCGCTCTCACTGACTCAGAGACTGTGCTGCGGATGATGGACGGGCGGCACGCCAGGGTGATGGGCCTGCTCGTGCTGACCAGCGAACGCATCCTTTTCCGCTCCCGCCGCCGCACCAGGCCCAACTTCAGCGTGCCGCTGGAGGAGGTCCGTGCCGTCGAGGCCTACACCCGCTGGGGCACCGGCACCGTCCGCATCATTACGCCGTACGGCAGTCTGACTGTCGACCAGATCCTCGGCAGGCAGGGGGAGATGCTCGCCGCTGACGCCCAAGCGACAATCCGCGGCGAACCTCTGCCAGAGCGAGACCTGCTCCGGCTATTGGCCGAACTCCGCGCACTGCGCGAGAGCGGCGCG
>JBKPTR010000229.1:0-9087 GCA_046735615.1 Actinomycetota bacterium | reverse complement strand
GGCGGAGAGCCCGCCTGGAGGTGAAGGAGAGTCTATGAAGTACCTGCTGCTGATCTACACCGACGAGGCAGCTGCTGCTGCGGCGCAAGCGAACACGACGCCTGACGAGCAAGCCGCGCAGACAAAGACCTGGTACGACTATGGCGACTGGCTCACGCAGAAGGGCTGGATGATGACTGGCGACCCGTTGCAGCCAACCGCTACGGCAACGTCGGTCCGGGCACCCGACGGCAAACCTGTCGTGACAGATGGACCCTTCGCGGAGACGAAGGAGCAGCTAGCCGGCTACTACCTGCTCGACGTAGCCAATGTGGATGAGGCGATTGAGGCGGGGGTCCGCTGTCCTGCCGCAACGTACGGCACCATCGAGTTACGTCCGATCCAGGACTTCCCGGCGCGACCAGAGGGCTGACGCCACGGCAGATACACGTTCCGACATCGACCTCCTGTTCCGCCGAGAGGCGGGACGGGCGGTCGCGGCCCTGATCCGGGCGACCGGCAGCTTCGACTTGGCCGAGGAAGCGGTGCAAGACGCATTCGTCCAAGCTCTGCGCCTGTGGCCGAAACGGGGAATCCCCAACAACCCCGCCGCGTGGATCACCCTCACCGCCCGCAACAAAGTGATCGATCGCCTGCGCCGCGAACAGGTGGGAGCAGTCAAGGTCGGACAGGCTGAGGAACTGCGGGCGCTCGAGGGCCTGGGAGACGACGTACACCAGATCCCTGACGAGCGCCTTCGGCTGATCTTCACCTGCTGCCATCCCGCCCTCGCCATGGAGGCGCGGGTCGCGCTCACCCTCCGCACCGTCGGCGGACTCTCCTCCCGCGAGATCGCTCGCGCATTCTTGCTCACCGAGTCGACAGTGCAGCAGCGCTTGGTGCGAGCGAAGCGCAAGATCCGCGACGCGGGGATTCCGTACCGAGTGCCTCCCCATGAGCTGTTGCCTGAACGCCTGAGCGGTGTACTGGCCGTCCTCTACCTGATCTTCAACGAGGGGTACACCTCGACCGAAGGGGAGCTGCTTCGTGTTGAGCTGTGCGACGAGGCAATCTGGCTGGTACGCGTCGTAGACCGGCTCATGCCAGGAGAACCGGAGACAATGGGCCTGCTTGCGCTGCTGCTGCTGCAGCACTCCCGGCGCCATGCTCGGGTAGATGAAAACGGCGATCTGGTGCTGCTCGAGGACCAGGACCGCGCTCGCTGGGATCACGAGATGATCGATGAGGGGCTCGCGATCATCGACGCCGCAGTGGAGATGCGGCGGCCTGGCCCTTATCAAGTGCAGGCGGCGATCGCCGCGTTGCATGCGCAGGCACCGCGACCGGAGGACACCGATTGGCCACAGATAGCGACCCTTTACCGTGGCTTGAAAGCCATGTGGCCTACGCCGGTCATCGAGCTCAACAGAGCGGTAGCGGTTGCAATGGCCGATGGACCCGATGCCGGGCTCGCGCTGATGCAACCGCTGGCTGACGAGCTGGACCGGTATCACCTGTATCACTCGGCCCGGGCCGACTTGCTTCGCCGCAGCGGACGCAGCGTCGAAGCCAAGGGTGCGTACCGCCAAGCACTCGAGCTGGTGACAAACCCGGTCGAGCGCAGATATTTGATGCGGCGCCTGTCCCAGGATTGACCGTAAGTGGCCGCGCTGAAAGCGGCACGACCGCCTTGACTTCCTGTCTCGCCGTCCCAGTGGCGAGCAAATTCGCTGATAACCTCTGTTGCGGCCTATAAGCCTCTACGTCCGGTCCTTGAGGCACGAAAGGGCGATCATGTGTGCAGCCGCTAGCGCGCCCGGAAGTCTCGGTGGTTGAGTCGTCTCCGCCGGCGCTTCTCGTGCTCGAGGACGGCCGCACCTTCCAGGGGCGGGCATTCGGCGCCATCGGTGAGACCTTTGGTGAGGCAGTCTTCGCGACCGGCATGTCTGGCTATCAGGAGACGCTGACCGATCCCAGCTATCACCGCCAAGTGGTGATAGCGACAGCGCCGCACATCGGTAATACCGGCTGGAACGACGAGGACAACGAGTCAGGCCGGATCTGGGTTGCCGGATACGTCGTGCGCGACCCGGCCCGAGCTCCCTCCAGCTGGCGCTCCCGCCGCAGCCTCGATTCCGAGCTTCACGCCCAAGGCATCGTCGGGATGCGCGATGTGGATACTCGGGCCCTGACCCGGCACATTCGGGAACGGGGGGCAATGCGGGTAGGTATCTCCAGCGTGGAAACCAGCGCAGCTGCGCTGCTGGAGCGCGTCCAAGCTCAGCCGACGATGGTGGGGGCTCATCTTGCTGACGAGGTGAGCACCAGTCGCCCCTACGTCGTGAGGCCGGTAGTTGAACCGCGATTCCGTGTCGTGGCAGTCGACCTCGGCATCAAATCCATGACGCCGGCGCGAATGGCTGAGCGGGGGCTTGAGGTTCAGGTGGTGCCGTCGACGATCACATTTGACGAGATCGTCGCGCTGCACCCCGACGGTGTGTTCTTTTCCAACGGCCCAGGCGACCCCGAGGCGGCCGATCAGCAGGTTGCGCTTCTCAGGTCGCTACTGGCGGCTGGCATCCCCTACTTCGGCATCTGCTTCGGCAATCAACTCTTTGGCCGGGCGCTCGGCTTCGGCACCTTCAAGCTGGGCTACGGGCACCGCGGCATCAACCAGCCAGTGATGGATCTCACCACTCGCAAGGTGGAGGTCACCGCGCATAACCACGGCTTCGCCGTGGCGGCCGCCCCTCGGGAACGCCACAAGACGCCGTACGGCATCGCTGAGGTCAGCCACATCTGCCTCAACGACGACGTGGTCGAGGGTCTACAGCTCAGCGATGCGGACGGCAGGCTTCTGGCCTTCTCGGTGCAGTACCACCCAGAGGCTGCCGCTGGCCCCCATGACGCCAGCTACCTTTTCGATCGCTTCGCGGATTTGATGGGCAGGAGCTCCAATGCCTCGGCGTACTGACATCGAATCGATCTTGGTCATAGGAAGCGGTCCGATTGTCATCGGGCAGGCCTGCGAGTTCGACTATTCCGGTACGCAGGCCTGCCGGGTGCTGCGGGACGAGGGCTTTCGCGTGATCTTGGTCAACTCCAACCCGGCGACGATCATGACCGATCCCGAGTTCGCTGACGCAACCTACATTGAGCCCATTACGCCGGACTTCGTCGAGATGGTCATCGCGAAGGAGCGGCCAGACGCCCTGCTCGCCACGCTCGGTGGGCAGACGGCGCTCAACACTGCGGTCGCTCTTGATGAGAACGGCGTTCTCGAGCGCTACGGCGTGGAGCTCATCGGGGCATCGATCGAGGCCATTCAGCGTGGTGAGAATCGACAGCACTTCAAGGCGGTCGTCGAGGGATTGACCGGCATTCCGGGCGGTGCCGCGGAAGTGGCCCGCAGCCGCATCTGTCACTCGATAGAGGACGTGCTAGGCGCCGCGGATGATCTTGGTTATCCGGTGGTAGTGCGACCCAGCTTCACCATGGGCGGCGTGGGCTCGGGCCTGGCGCATGACGAAGCCGATCTTCGCCGGATGGCCGGCGCCGGCCTGTCCGCCAGCCCCACCACGGAGGTGCTGATCGAGGAATCGATCTTGGGCTGGAAGGAATACGAGCTCGAGGTCATGCGCGACAAGGCCGACAACGTGGTGATCGTCTGCTCCATCGAGAATCTGGACCCGATGGGCGTGCATACCGGCGATTCGATCACTGTGGCTCCTGCTATGACTCTCACCGACCGGGAGTACCAGCGGATGCGCGATGTCGCGATTGGCATCATCCGTGCCGTTGGGGTGGATACCGGAGGCTGCAACATCCAGTTCGCGATCAACCCGGCCGATGGCCGAATGATCGTGATCGAGATGAACCCGCGGGTATCCCGGTCCTCAGCTCTGGCTTCGAAGGCGACCGGGTTTCCGATTGCCAAGATCGCCGCGAAGGTCGCCATCGGCTACACCCTCGATGAGATCCCGAACGACATCACCGAACAGACGCCGGCCAGTTTCGAGCCCACGCTGGACTACGTCGTAGTCAAGGTGCCGAGATTCGCATTCGAGAAGTTCCCCGCGGCCGACTCCACCTTGACCACGCACATGAAGAGCGTCGGTGAGGCGATGGCCATCGGCCGGAACTTCACAGAAGCTCTGGGCAAGGCGCTGCGCAGCCTCGAGGATGCGCAGGCACCGTTCCACTTCGCCAGCGAGGTCACCGAGTCGGCCGACGAGCTGCTCGCCAAGGCTGCTCGGCCGCATGACGGCCGGCTCAACGTCCTCATGCAGGCGCTGCGCGCCGGCGCCACTCCCGAGCAGGCGTATCAGGCGACCAAGATCGATCCCTGGTTCATTGACCAGCTAGTGCTGCTGCTAGAGATCGCCGCCATGATCAAGTCCGCACCTGAGCTGAATCTCGACCTGCTGCGGACTGCCAAACGGCACGGTTTCTCAGATGCTCAGATCGCCGGCCTGCGGCACCTGAGCGAGGACGTGGTACGCGGAGTGCGCTGGGCTCTCGGGGTGCGGCCGGTCTACAAGACCGTCGACACCTGTGCCGCCGAGTTCGCCGCCCGGACCCCGTATCACTACAGCTGCTATGACTTGGAGACCGAGGTCGCGCCGCGGCACAAGCCAGCGGTCTTGATCTTGGGCAGCGGACCGAATCGGATCGGCCAGGGCATCGAGTTCGACTACTCCTGCGTCCACGCGGCGATGTCATTGTCCGCCGCCGGCTACGAGACGATCATGGTCAACTGCAACCCTGAGACCGTGTCAACCGACTACGACACCGCCGACCGGCTGTACTTCGAGCCGCTGACGCTGGAAGACGTACTGGAGGTAGTGCACGCCGAGCAGGCAGCGGGACCGCTGGCAGGTGTCATCGTGCAGTTGGGCGGACAGACCCCGCTCCGTCTCGCTCAGGCACTCAAGGACGCGGGGGTACCGATCGTCGGCACCAGTCCCGAAGCGATCCACCTGGCCGAGGAACGAGGCGCCTTTGGCCGCGTCCTGGCCAAAGCCGACCTGCCGGCTCCCAAGCATGGGCTGGCTCGCTCGTTTGACGAGGCGAAGAGCATCGCCGATGAGATCGGCTATCCAGTCCTGGTGCGGCCCTCGTACGTGCTCGGCGGCCGCGGCATGGAGATCGTCTACGACGAATCGACACTGTCGGCCTACATCGAACGGGCCACCGAAGTCTCACCGGCCCATCCCGTCCTCGTCGACCACTTCCTCGATGACGCAGTCGAGATCGACGTCGACGCGCTCTACGACGGCACCGATCTCTACCTCGGCGGCGTCATGGAGCACATCGAGGAAGCAGGCATCCACTCCGGTGACTCAGCGTGCGCACTGCCGCCGATCACTCTCGGTGCGGAGGTCGTCGACCGCATCCGTACCTCGACTGAGGCGATCGCCCGGGGCGTCGGAGTGTGCGGCTTGATCAACATCCAGTTTGCGATGGCCGGAGACACGCTATTCGTCCTGGAGGCCAACCCGCGCGCCTCACGTACGGTGCCCTTCGTTTCCAAGGCGACAGCGACGCCGCTGGCCAAAGCTGCCGCCCGCGTCATGCTGGGCGCAACCGTGCAGCAGCTCCGAGCCGAAGGAGTGCTGCGGGCAGCCGGAGACGGCTCGACGGAGAACTCATCGTCACCGATCGCGGTCAAGGAAGCCGTGATGCCGTTCAACCGCTTCCGTACCCTTGAAGGGATTTCGGTCGACACGGTCCTCGGTCCGGAGATGAAGTCGACCGGCGAGGTGATGGGCGTCGACCTCAGCTTCGGCACGGCCTTCGCCAAGAGCCAGGTTGCCGGCTTTGGGCCGCTACCCACCAAGGGCACAGTCTTCGTCTCCGTCGCCAACCGCGACAAGCGATTCGTGATCTTCCCGGTGAAGCGCCTTGCTGATCTTGGTTTCGAGATCTTGGCAACTGCTGGGACAGCCTCGATGCTGCGCCGCCACGGGGTAGTGGTGACGACGGTTCGCAAGTTCAGCCAGGGCGTCGGACCCGACGGCGAGAAGACGATTGTTCAGGCGATCTTGGACGGCGAGGTCGACATGATCTTCAACACCCCGCACGGGCTGAGTCTTGACGGACGCCCGCGGTTCGATGGTTACGAGATTCGCACTGCCGCGGTGCTGCGCAACATCCCCTGCGTCACTACCGTGCCCGGGCTGGCCGCCGCAGTGCAAGGTATCGAGTCGATCATTGCCGGCAATGTAGGCGTAAGGTCCCTGCAATCCTGGAGCAGCGTTGGTGTCTCCTGAGCTGCCCGCGGCGTGATCATCGATCTCGGCTATCGCGGAGTGCTGCGGCCGCTGCTGTTCGGTGCCTACGACGGGGACGCGGAGCGCATTCACGACGAAACCCTGGCCGCAGTTGCCCGGGTCGGACGAAGTCGGCCGGCACGTTCCGCCATTGCCGCACTGTGTGCCAGACACCGTGCGGCAGCCACCGTCGCGGGCATCCAGTTCCCCGGCATGGTCGGGCTTGCCGCTGGGATGGACAAGGACGGCGTGGGGACCAAGAGCTGGGGCTCCCTGGGCTTCGGCTACGTCGAGCTGGGCACGGTCACTGCGCAGCCGCAGTCGGGCAATGACAAGCCTCGACTGTTCCGGCTGCCCGGGAGCCGGGCGATCATCAACCGGATGGGTTTCAACAACCGTGGCGCCCCAGCACTGGCCGACCGGCTGGCAGCCATCGGGGTCAGTCGGGGCAACCTCGCTGTCGGCATTCCGATCGGCATCTCCATCGGTAAGACCAAGAGTGTGCCGCTGGCCGAGGTAGGGGATGACTACCTCGCGTCACTCCGGGCGGTTGCTCGATATGCCGACTATGTCGCCATCAACGTCTCCAGCCCCAACACCCCGGGACTGCGATCGCTGCAAGATGCTCGGACCTTAGCTGAGCTGATCTCAGCACTAGTGAACGAGGCATGGCAGCTGGCCGCCGGCGGGCCGCCGGTGCCGATCTTCGTCAAGGTGGCTCCTGACCTGACCATGGCAGCACTGGAAGAGGTCGTTCAGGTGAGTACCGAGGCCGGCGCGGAAGGTCTCATCGCCACCAATACGACGTTGAGCCGCGACGGCATCTCCGCCGACCAGCCTCTGGCCGCCGAAGCCGGAGGCCTTTCTGGAGCGCCGCTCACCCAACGCGCGCGCGAGGTCGTACGGTTTCTGGCTGAACGCACCACGTTGCCGATCATTGGCGTTGGAGGAATCATGAGCCGCGACGAGGGCCAGGCGATGCTGGATGCCGGGGCCAGCCTGCTGCAGATCTACACCGGTTTCATCTACAGCGGTCCTGCACTGGTCGACGACCTGAACCGGCTGACGGCTTCCAAAGCCGTGGAAAGGAGCACCTGATCAGCTCCTACGGTGAACGCCTCGCCGCTCTTGTCACCGAACGCGGCCCGCTCTGCGTCGGTGTGGATCCGCACCCCCGCCTGCTGGCGTCGTGGGGCCTTGCTGCCGACGCGCAGGGCCTGGAGCGCTGCGCCCGCGGCATGATCGAGGCGCTGGGCGGGATCGTGCCGGTCTTCAAACCACAGTCGGCGTTCTTCGAGGCGTACGGCGCAGCCGGAATCGCTGTTCTGGAGCGCACGCTCGCCGACATCAAGGCTGCCGGAGCCATCTCGCTGCTCGACGTGAAACGCGGTGACATCGGCTCAACCATGGACGCGTACGCGGCGGCCTATCTCAGTGATGGCTCGCCGTTGGCCGCCGACGCGGTGACGCTCAACCCGTATCTCGGCTTCGGCTCACTGGACTCCGCGATTGAGCTGGCCGATCGAGCCGGGCGCGGCGTCTACGTCCTTGCCCTGACCAGCAACCCGGAAGGTCGTCAAGTCCAGCACGCTCGCGCAGCTGACGGGCGAACGGTTGGCCAGATCGTCATCGATGAGGTGGGCATTCGCAACGCCTTCCGTCGCAGGCCCGGAGCCATCCTCGGGCCGGTCGGTGTCGTGGTCGGCGCGACGATCGGAGATACCCAGACTGACTTCTCCGCCCTGGGTGGATCGATCCTCGCTCCGGGCATTGGGGCACAAGGCGGCACTGCCGCCGACCTCGCGGCGGTCTTCGCCGAAGCGGTCCAATTCGTGCTGCCATCCACCAGTCGCGAGGTCATGTCGGCCGGCCCAGCACCAGCTGACCTGCGGGCCGCCGCGACACGGATGCTGGGTGAGATGAAAGCAGTGATCGGGTTGCGGTAAGTTCTCAAATCTCCAACTGATTCGCGCGTATCGGCGGATCAACAAAACGGCACTGCGAGCGTCGGTTGCGCGAGCAGTGCCCAATAAATTTGCCTGGCCGCCAGATGAGGACAGCTGTGACGATTCCCCCCTTGAGCGACGAGCAGCGCCAGCAAGCACGGCATGCCGCGACCGAGGCTCGACGCCGCCGCGCTGAGATGAAGCAGGCTCTCCGCTCAGGCGAGCGCAGCCTTGCCCAGGTCCTCGACCTCGCCGAAGATGACGATGTCATCGCCCACGCCAAGGTCATCGATGTCTTGAAGGCACTCCCGCGCGTGGGCACAGTGCGTGCGAACAAGGTCATGGAAAGGCTCGATATCGCTGCCAATCGCCGGTTACGGGGCCTGGGCAAGCATCAGGCTGCGGCCTTGATCGCCGAGTTCTCTGATCGGTCCACGCCGCCCCGAAACTCGTGACCTCGGCGCGTCTCACCGTGGTCTCGGGTCCGACCGCGGTGGGCAAGGGGACCGTCGTTACGCGCCTCTCGCAGGAACATCGAGAAATCTTCGTTTCGGTTTCGGTCACCACGCGCCCAGCACGGCCGGGTGAAATCGACGGTGTGCATTACCACTTCGTCTCTGCTGCCGAGTTCGATGCGCTGATCGCCGAAGGTGCGCTCTTGGAGTGGGCGACCGTGCACGGTGTGCACCGCTATGGCACGCCACGTGCCCCCGTCGTCCAGGCGATCGCTCAAGGACGTCCCGCCCTGTTGGAGATCGATCTGCAGGGTGCGCGGCAGGTACGCGACAACTGGCCCGACGCTCAGTTCGTCTTCCTTGCGCCGCCGTCATGGGAAGAACTGGTACGCCGGCTGATTGGGCGTGGCACGGAGTCGGCTGCGCAGCAGGAGC
>JBKPTR010000228.1:0-11734 GCA_046735615.1 Actinomycetota bacterium | reverse complement strand
CAGCAATCCCGACCGGGTCTACTTCTCGGCACGCGGCGAGACCAAACTTGATCTTGCTCAGTACTACCTTTCGGTCAGTGACGGCATCGTCAACGCCCTCTACCACCGGCCGTGCATGCTGCACCGCTTTCCCGATGGGGTGGACGGGGAGAAGGTGCATCAGAAGCGGCTGCCGCATGGAGCGCCGCCGTGGATCGAGACAGTACGGGTGCACTTTCCGCGTTTCAATCGAGACGCAGACGAACTGTGCGTTACCCATCCGGCGGATGTGATCTGGGCGGTCCAGATGTCCACGGTGGAGTTTCATCCATGGAACTCTCGCCGCGATGACGTTGAGTCCCCCGATGAGTGGCGGATCGATCTTGACCCAATGCCAGCTGCCAGCTATGCCGACGTACGGCGGGTCTCAGTGATCGTCAAAGAACTACTGGAAGAGCTGGGCGCGGTGGGATATCCCAAGACTTCTGGCGGGAAGGGGCTGCACATCTATGTACGGATCTTTCCTGATCATGGACACCCTGACGTACGCCGTGCAGCCTGGGCCTTCGCCCGCGAGGTCGAACGTCGCGCCGGCGACCTGGTGGACCTGACCTGGTGGCGTAAGGATCGCGATCCTGGTTCAGTCTTCGTGGACTACAACCAGAATGCGCGCGACCACACGATCGCCAGCGCTTACTCCGTACGCGGCACGCCGGAAGGTATCGTCTCAACACCACTCCGCTGGGACGAGATCGCCGACGCTGATCCCCGGGACTTCACGATCGCCACCATGCCTGCCCGCTATGCCAAGCTTGGTGATCTGCACGCCGATATCGACGACCACCCCTACCGGCTCGACCAACTGCTGGAGTGGGCAGACCGGGACGAGCGCGACCACAAGGTCGCGCCGCCCGATGCCGAATGATCTTTACTGAAGAGCTAGGCGAGGCTCTTGCTCTTGAGCCACTCGGCGGCAACCTGCTGAGGATCCTGATGCTCGCTGTCAACCTTCTTGTCGAGCTGCATAAGTTCCTCGGTTGTCAGTGCGGCCTGCACTGCATCCAGGGCCGCCACGGCCGTCGCATTGCTGGCCACATCTGAGCGAACCAGCGGTACGACGTTCTGCGGAAGGATCATCGACTGCGGGTCCTCGAGCTGGACGTAGCCCTTTTCAGCGATCACAGCATCAGTGGTGAAGAAGGTTGCCACCTGGATCTTGTTGTTGTCCAGGTCGCTGATCTTCGGCGGGTACTTGGGATAAGGGACAAAGGCCTTGAACTTAGCTCCGTAGATCTTCTCCAGACCGGGCGGGCCGTATGCCCGCTTCTCAAGCTCCGGCGGCCCACCAAGAGTTGAGGTACTCGCGATCTTCTTCAAATCCTCGAGTGAAGTGATCCCGTTCTTCGCTGAAAAATCCTTGGTGACGACGTAGACATCCTGGTCGACGGCAGCAGAAGGCTTCAGCAGTTTCAGGTCGCTCGGCAGCGCTGCCGGCAACGCTTTCTCCACCTCTTCGGCAGTGGTTGCCGTGGCGTTGGGATCGAAGTTGAGCAGCAAGTTGCCGGTGTATTCAGGCACTGCTGAGATCGACTGATCCTGCAGCGCCTTGATGTAGATCTCACGCGATCCGATGCCGAGCTTGGTTGATGACTCGATACCTTTCGCTTGCAGGGCCTGCGAGTAGATCTCGGCCAGGATCTTGGACTCGGTGAAGTCGGCGGAACCAACCACAATCGGAGCAGCCGCCGCGCTTGATGCAGACGGCTGCGCGGGTTCGGGTGAGCTCGCCTCGCCCAGCGGATTGCTACCGCCGCCGCATGCAGCAAGAACGAGAGCAGCGACCGCGAGGGTGACACCGATGAGCGATCGTTTGATCTTCATATTTGAACTCTCTCCATATCTCACGATCGAACCCTACTATCCGACTAGGTTAAGTTGGGGTTCGATGCTTTTGTCGATCGTCTTGCCTCCCGGGCTAGCCCTGCGGCCGGCAAGCCATCCGAGTGCACCTAGCAACAGATCTAGAACGATAGCCAGCCCGGCGACGAGTATGGCGCCTGCAAACATTTCAGAGTAGTTACGGGTGGCGTTGCCTGTGATGAGCAGCCGGCCGAGACCACCGCCACCGCTATAGGCAGCCACCGTCGCTGTCGCCACGACTTGCAGGGTGGCACTCCGCAGACCGGAGATCACCAGCGGCAGGGCGAGTGGCCACTCGACCTTGGCGACAATCTGCCACTCCGACATCCCAAGGGCCCGCGCGGCGTGCACCGCCTCCTGGTCCGCACCATGAATTCCGGCTGCCGTCGCGGTCAAGATCGGCGGCAGGGCGAGCACAGCCAAGACGCCAATGATCGGTCCCACCCCCGTGCCAAGAAGAAGCACGACAAGGACCAGCAGACCCAGCGTAGGAATGGCCCGGGCGGCGTTGCTGAGACCGATGACCAGGAATGAGCCACGATTCGTGTGGCCGATGAGAATGCCGAACGGTATGGCGATAGCTGCCGCGATCCCGACGGCGGCCACTGTATATGCCAGGTGTTCCAGCAGCAGGTCCCAAATCCCGCCGGGCCCGTACCAGTTGGCCGGATCTTCAAGATACGCGAACCAGTTCATGCGGCACGCTTCCTGAACCAGGGCAACGTCCCACGCTGGATGAGCAAGATCAGGGCGTCAAAGATCAGCGACAATCCAAGCATCAGAATCAGCGCGACGATGATCGGTGTATAGAAGTAGCTGCCGAAGCCAAGATCGAAGAGCTTCCCCAGTGCGCCGCTTCCCACGAGGACCGCAACGCTCACTAAGGCGATATTCGCGACAGTAACGACCCGAAGGCCGGCGAAGATCACCGGCATGGCCAGGGGCAGGTCAACCCGGAACAGCCGTCGCAGCCAGCCGTAGCCGACAGCGGTGGCCGACTGCCGCACCGACGGCGACACCGAGCGGAGTCCATCCACTACGCACCGCACCAGAAGCGCCGTCGAGTAGATGGCCAGCGCTACGACGATGTTGACCGGATTGAGGATCTTCGTACCAAGGATCACCGGCATCATGACGAAGAGCGCCAGGGATGGAATCGAGTAGATCACGCCGAGAAAAGCCAGGATGACGTTGGCCGCCCGCTTGGTCTTGGAGACCAGAAATCCGAGTGGCAGCGATATCACGAACGCAATGACAACGGGCAGCACCGCGAGAATGACGTGCTCGACCAACAAACTGCCGATCATCGACAGATTGCGTTCGATCCAGGCCCAGTCGAGGTTCACGGAAATACGCTCGAACCGCGACGGTACCTGGCCTCGCCATTGGCTGCGCGGCTCTCATCCTGTTCCTCAGGGATGCGGTGATCGGCAATCGTGGGTTCGGTGTCGTCAGCCGGCTCGACCACGCCATTCGGAGACGCCGGGGCATCATTTTGCGAATCCTCGGGGCGGCTCTCATTGGAATCGGCTTGCCTCGGTGGCATCGGCTCGGCCATCTGGTCGTACACCTGCTCCGATTCCGGTGCCGGCTCAGATTCGGCCATCTGGTCGTAGACCTCGTCGGAGTCGTGCGCCTGCTCTGGCTCGCCCAGTGGTTCGTATTCCCCCTCGACTTCCGGAAGCGGTTCATACGCCTGCGCCGCCTCGGCCTCGCGTATGGAGATCGACTCAGCGATCGATACGCGTACGTCCTTCACCTTGGCGAGGATGGCATGCGCACTGACCACGCCTGCATAGCGCTGGGTATCGGCCGTAACGGCAACAGCGAGTCCATAGGGCGAGGTAAGCGCGGAGTCCAGGGCGGTGCGCAATGTATCTGTCTCGGGGCTAAAGGTTGCGCCAAGCGGGAAGACCCGACCCGGGCGGTCGGGATCTGCCCAGCCGACCGGACGCGCGTCGCCGTCGACGACCAGAATTGGCGCAGCGCCGGTCGCTGTCTCAACGTCGCGCACCACCTTTACTCCCTCCAAGCTGACCTCACTCGCTGGTTGGAAGGAAAGGGAGCGAAATCCTCGGTCGCGGCCGACAAAACCCTCCACGAACGAGTCGGCCGGCTCATCCAACAGTTCCAGTGGTGTCCCGACCTGGGCGAGATGGCCGCCGATCCGCAGGATCGCAACCTGATCGCCGAGCTTGATGGCCTCGTCGATGTCGTGAGTGATCAGGATGATTGTCTTGCTCAGCTCACGTTGGAGCCCGAGGAAGAACTCGTGCAGTTCGCCGCGAACCACCGGATCCACCGCCGAGAATGGCTCATCCATCAGCAGGACCAGCGGATCAGCGGCCAGTGCCCGCGCCACGCCAACTCGTTGCTGCTGGCCTCCGGACAGCTGCGCCGGATAGCGGTGGGCGAGCTTGCGCTCTAGACCAACGCTGCTCAGCAGTTCCAGTGACCGCTTCTCTCGCTTTGTCTTTGACCAATGGAGGAGCGACGGCACGGTTCCGATGTTCTCCAGCACCGTACGGTGCGGGAACAGCCCGCCGCTCTGAATGACATAGCCCATCTGGCGACGCAGCGTCGTCTTGCGTTTGGAACGAAGGGGCGTGCCGTCCCAGGTGATTCGGCCGGTCGTGGGCTCCAGCATTCGATTGACCATGCGTAGCGTCGTGGTCTTGCCACATCCGGATGGGCCGACGATCACCGTGATCTTGCCGGAAGGCACCGTGAGATTGAGGTCGACAACCGCCACCGTGCCATCCCGGAACGTTTTGCCGACTGATTCGAACTCGATCACGCCAACCCCACAGGTCTCGCCCTACAGCTTGTACGACCCTAGCTGCGATGACTGACAATTGCGGCACGCAGCGCGGTGTGCCTGCTTACGCTCCGCGACCCGCCCGTTGTGAGAAGCCGGGCCTCCACTCGTTCAGTCACGCGGCCACGAGTAAAGACATTCAGTACCAGTGCCCTTCGACAGGCTCAGGGCACAGTTCCCGTACGCGCTTCGCCGGCTGGGCGTACCAGCGGCAGAAAAATGTCGTCCACGATCTCCGCGATCGCCTCTTCCGACACCGGCTGCAGCGTCATCAGCATCTCGTGGCGCAATAAGTCCAGCGCCACGGTCGCAATGCGCGGCGTGAGGCGTTCGGGGTCGATCTCGCCGCGTTCAACGCCCCGGCGCAGCACTTCATCAATGCCGAACGGTTGCTGCCTGCCACTCAGGAACTCCGCACGCAGGTCGGCAGGTGCCCGTCCGGTCTCCGCGAAGTACTCGCCCATCTGCACACTGATCAAGACCGCTACGTCGCTGCGGCTGGCCGAGGCGTCTCGCAGCAGTGCGATGAGATCGCCACGTACTGATCCAGTGTCGGGCGTGGCGACTGGCTGATTGCGGCCGTGGTGGCGGATGGCAGCGATGGCCAGATCTGACCGGGTTGCAGCTTGCCAGTCGGGGCATCGCCGGCCAACTGACGGACCGGATCGGCGCACGTTGGGTGGCGTTCACCGGTCTGGTGATCGTCGGTGTCGCCACACTGCCGTTTGCCCTCGCCACCTCGGGTACACCTGAATGGTGGCTGGTTGCGACGCTGGTGATGCGCGGCGTCGGGCTCGGTGCGGTGACAATTCCCGTCATGGCAAGTGCCTATATCGGTCTCGAGCGGACCGAGGTACCGCACGCCAGCATCATCACCCGAACGGCGCAGCAGATCGGCGGCTCGTTCGGTACCGCCGCACTTGCCGTCGTGCTCGAGCGAGCCCTCACTCAACATGCCTTGGCGGGCCTCGACGGCCAGGCAGCGGCGTTCGATGTCGCGTTCTGGTGGTCCATTGCGTTTACGGCGATGGCCGTAGTACTGGCGTTCTGGCTGCCCAATCGCGGGCCATCCTGATGGATGCACCCTCAGGGCACATAGGGCCGCCGCACTAGGCTGAAGTTCGCATTTGCCCTCGAGGAGGAGTCTCAGGTGAAAGTCGCCGCGATCGTCGTGGCGTTGGCCGTTTCGGTCGTGGGTGTGGTGCTGTTCATCCGCGGCGTGGCATCGATAGTCGGCGTGGTCAAGCTAGGCAAGCCCGCGCCTGGTCGCGGTGATCATCCTGGCCAGCGCTGGCGGCGGATGCTCGCCGAAACCCTCGGGCACACCCGAATGCTGCAATGGACCAAGGTCGGGGCTGCGCACTGGTTCGTGTTCATCGCGTTCGGTGCCTTGATCTTCACCTTGATCACCGCGTACGGTCAGCTCTTCGATCCGCAGTTCGCCCTGCCGATCATCGGGCACTGGCTGCCGTACGAGTGGGGCAGCGAGATCATCGCATGGGCGGGACTGATCTCGATCTGCTTCTTGATCATGGTCCGGCTATTGCTCCGCGGTCGTGGCCGAGAATCCCGATTCTTTGGTTCACGATCTTGGCAGGGATATTACGTCGAGCTGACGGTCCTTGGCATCGTGGTATGCATCCTGGTGTTGCATGCGATGGAGTATCGGCTCCTGGGCTCGGAAACCTCGCGACTGCATTTCCCGCTTACCTGGTTCCTGCTCCCCGCCGGCATTTCCCCAGCGACACTCGAAGCCGGAATCGTGATCGTCGCCGCAATCAAGATCATCATCTCGATGGCCTGGTTCATCGTGATCGGACTCAACACCACCATGGGCGTCGCCTGGCATCGATTCACCGCCTGGCCGAACATCTGGTTCAGAAGGGAGTCATCGGGACGCCCAGCACTCGGCGCACTGCAGCCGATCATGATCGACGCGAAGCCGATCGATTTCGCCGAGATCGAGGAGCTCGATGAAGATGCCTCGCTGGGTGTCGGCAAAGTGGAGGACTTCACTTGGAAAGGATTACTCGACTTCACCTCGTGCACCGAGTGCGGCCGCTGCCAGTCCCAGTGCCCGGCTTGGAACACCGGCAAACCGCTCTCGCCCAAGCTCGTGATCATGGATCTGCGGGAGCACGCGTACGCGAAAGCGCCGTACCTACAGGCTGCCGAGGCGGCACGTGCCTCCCTGCCGGAGGCAATGCAGATCGAGGCGGAGCGACCGTTGGTTGGCCCGATCGAGGTGCAGGACGGCGTCGCCGGCGTCATTGACCCCGACGTGCTGTGGTCCTGTACGACGTGTGGCGCCTGTGTCCAGCAGTGCCCGGTGGATATCGAGCACGTTGATCACATACTCGACATGCGCCGCTTCGAGGTGATGATGTCGGCGGAGTTCCCGACGGAGCTCAGCGGGCTCTTCAAAGGCCTGGACAGCAAGGGAAATCCATGGAGCATGAGCCCACGAGGGCGAATGGATTGGGCCAAGGATCTTCCCTTTGCCGTACCAGTGGTGGGTGAAGACGTCGAGGACCTCAGCCAGGTGGAGTACCTGTTCTGGGTTGGCTGCGCCGGTGCGTACGAAGATCGGGCCAAGAAGACCACACGTGCAGTCGCGGAACTGCTGCACATTGCGGGCGTGAGCTATGCCGTGCTCGGAAATGGCGAGACGTGTACTGGTGATCCGGCGCGGCGCGCCGGGAATGAATTCGTCTTTCAGCAGCTAGCCATGGAAAACGTGGAGACTTTGCAGGAGGCCAAGGCAACCAAGATCATCGTGACCTGCGCGCATTGCCTGAACGCGTTGAGGAACGAATATCCGCAGCTTGGCCTCACGTGCCAAGTGATGCACCACACCCAGCTACTCAACCGTCTGGTACGCGATGGTCGGCTGACTCCGGTTGCGCCGCTGGAGGGCTCAGTTGCCGGGCGGACCATCACATACCACGACGCGTGCTACCTGGGCCGGCATAACGAGATCTACGATCCGCCCCGCGATTTGCTCGCCTCATTGCCAGGTGCCACGGTCGCGGAGATGCCCCGGAACCGGGAACGATCGTTCTGCTGCGGGGCCGGCGGGGCACGGATGTGGATGGAGGAGCGGCTCGGCACTCGGATAAACGAGAACCGGACTGAGGAAGCGTTGCGCACACTCGACAGCGCCGGGCGCAATGGCCACGATGCAATAGCGACCGGCTGTCCGTTCTGTCGGATCATGTTGACCGACGGGCTGACGGCGAAGCAGGCGTCCGGGTCTGCGCCGGAGTCGACCGAGGTACTTGATGTCGCGCAACTGCTTCTCGAAGCAGTCAAGCGCGATGCGTGACTGAATTTCCGCGCTGAGCCTGTCGAAATACGGACCGTTGTCCTTCGACAGGCTCGGGGCACAGAAAGCTCAGGGCACATGAGCCACAGAAAGGTGCATGCCACAGACCTGACGTCTCAAGGGTCTTGATTTGACGTCGTTATGACGTCATAGTGATGTCATGGACCTTTCACCTTATGTCGAGTCAGTTCGAACAGGCGTCGCAAACGCATCTTCGCTCGCCGACGAGCACACCCAACAGGTCGCCGAGCGCCTCGGAACGGCAATCGAATCTTCAACCCGACTCGCTCTTATTCAGGCGTTGTCTGACGCCGCTGGAAGCATCAGCGCCGAGCTTGCTCCGTCTTCTGTTGAGCTGCGCATGGTGGGCCAGGACCCGGAGTTCGTTGTATCTGTCCAGACAGCGGAGGCAGAGCCGACCTTGCTCATGCCCGAGCCCGAGCCAGGAAACGAGGCACCGACCAATTCGCCAACCGCCGAAGCTGATGACGAGCCGGTGGCCCGCATCACACTGCGGCTCCCGCAATCGGTGAAGACGCGCGTCGATGAGATGGCCTCATCTGAGGGGATTTCAACCAACGCATGGCTCATCCGTGCGGTGATGGATGCCTTGTCCGACCGGAGGCGCCCAGGACCAGAGTGGCCGCAGCCGCCGCGCCCCCCGATGCCGCCCTCACCGAATGTGATCTTCGGTGCGAGCGGCCCGTTCGGACCGCACGGTGTCGGCTCGGGCGGCCCCTTCGGTCCAGGCGGTGTCTTGTCCGAGCGCCTCAGGAAGTCGTGGCACGGAGAATCGCGTTCTGGCGGAAACGTCCAGGGGTGGGTGCGATGAGCATCACGAACTCGTACGAGGGCGTACGGCAAGTCGTCGTGGACAACTTGGGCGGCGGATCGATCACTGTGGAGCCCAGCTCTCGACAAGATCTTGTCGAGGCATGGATCGACGCAGATGATCGGTTCCTCGAGCAGGTGCAGATCCGTCAGGATCACGACTGGCTGCGGATCAGCCTTCCGCACCGCTTTGTGTGGAGTACGAAGGCTCAGCTGCGCCTCGGCGTACCAGACGGGCTGGCCTATGTGATCAAGACCGGCTCAGCCGACATCTCGATCAGTGCCGACATCGGTCGCTCCAAGATCATCAGTGGTTCTGGCGAGATCACCGTGGAAAACGCTATTGATCTTGATTGCAGTACGGGATCTGGCAACATTTCGGTCTGTCGGGTCGACGGCAGCGCCGCCCGGCTCGGTTCGGGCTCGGGCGACGTGTCCGTGGGCGAGGTCTATTGCCCCCTCACCGCGAAGTCCGGCTCTGGGGATGTCGTCGTGAAGTCGCTACGGGGTGTCGAGTTGCAAGCCAAGTCCGGATCAGGCGACATCGGCATCGGCACAACGAGTGGGTCGGTCGATCTGCGCTCGGCTTCGGGCTCGTTGACAGTCGGCGTAGCAGACAACCTGCCTGCTTGGCTCGACCTCAGCTCCGTGTCCGGTGACATCCGCATCGGCCTCGACTCGACAAACCAGCCCGAGCCCGGTGAGCCGTACATCACGGTGCGAGCGCGTACCGCGTCCGGGGACATCGCCATCCACCGCGCTTGAGTCGCCCCGGCGGAGTGGCTTCGGCAAACTTTGCCGCATGAACGACTCCGTCGTTGGCCCCGGAGTCGGGGACGAAGACACCGGCCCGGTGACCATCTACGACATCCAGGTCGCTGAAGAGAGCAAGGTACGCGTCCGGGCGCTCCCTCGACTGACCCGGCAAGCACTGCGGATCGCCTGGGCAGCCGGGCGCCGCGACTTCCTCCTCTCAACGCTGCTGCAGATCATTGGGGGCGGAGGTATTGCGCTGCTGCTGCTCCTGGGACAACAAGGCCTGCAAGCGCTCCTCGATGCGGTCCAAGGCGGTCAGTCACTCGCGGCAGTCGCACCGTGGGCGCTTGCAATCGCCTGTGTTGCCGGTATCCAGTCCTTCGTCAACGCGGTGCAGCGGGAACGTCAAGAAATCCTCGGCGAAGTGATCCAACTCCACATTCAGGAGCACGTCTTGGAGGTCGCAACTGCGGTTGACCTCCTGGGCTTCGAGACGCCGGCCTTTCACAACCGAGTGCAACGCATGCAGCTCACTGGACCGCAATCGCTGAATCTCATCTCCGGTTTGTCCGGCCTGATCAGCGGTGCCATTGGAGTTGTGGTCGTACTGCTGACCCTGGTAACGATCGAGCCAGTCCTGGTGCTCATGGTGTCGATCGTCTTTGTTCCGGCATGGCTGTCAGCGTCGCGTCGCGGTGAAGCATTCTGGCGCTTCTTCTGGCGCATGACGCCACGGGATCGGGAACGGCATTACCTTGCCGGCCTGCTCGCGATGCTGCCAAGGAGATCCGGGCATTCAATCTTAGTCAGTTCTTGCGTGTTCGACACCGTTCCCTTTACGACGAGCGCATTAGCGAACTCCGACGAGTAGCGGCTAAGCAGCTGTGGCGTGCACTTTTCGCCAATGTGATCATCGCCGTTGTACTCGCAGCCACCCTTCTCGTTGTCGGGTGGCTTGCCGTGAGCGGCGCCGTACCGCTGTCGGCGGCAGGCATTGCCGTGGCTGGCGTCGCCATCGTCGGGGCCCGTCTCTCAATGGCAGGTTATGCCGCCGGCACACTTACCGAGTCGGCACGATACGTCGATGACTACCTTGCCTTCGTCGAGCTCCTTCCTCGGGTACGGCAGTCCGAGAGGCATGGCCCGGCACCAACCTCATTCGACGAAATCTCGGTAGACGGTGTGAGCTTCATCTACCCAACGGCCACGGACCCTGCCATTCGCGATGTCTCGCTCAGCATTCGTACCGGTGAGGTCGTGGCATTGGTCGGCGAGAACGGTTCAGGTAAGACCACGCTTGCAAAACTCCTGGCCGGGCTCTATCAGCCTGCCACGGGGACCATCACCTGGGATGGCATTGACATCTATGGTGTCGATGCCACACAGCTGCGCGCCGGCATTGCGGTGATCTTTCAAGATTTCGTTCGCTTTCACCTACGCGCTCGAGACAACGTGGGACTAGGACGAGTCGACGCAATCGATGATCTTGACGGCATTCGTGACGCGGCCCGTCAGGCAGACGCGGATCCATTCCTCAGCTCACTGTCGAGCGGGTACGAGACCGTACTCGGGCCGGAGTTCGAAGGTGGGTCAGATCTGTCCATCGGAGAGTGGCAACGCGTGGCGTTGGCCCGCGCATTCTTTCGGCATGCCCCGTTCGTGATCTTGGACGAGCCCACAGCCTCGCTGGATCCTCGGGCCGAACACGACCTCTTCGAACGCATCAGGGCGCTTCTGGCCGGACGTACGGTGCTGCTGATCTCGCATCGATTTTCGAGCGTCCGCCACGCGGATCGTATCTATGTGCTGCACGGCGGCCGTGTCACAGAAGCAGGAACTCATGAGGAGCTCATGGGACTCGAAGGTCACTATGCAGAACTCTTCCGGCTACAAGCTGCGGCATACCTTGCCGGTAGTCCCGATACCCTCTAATGCACCGCCGCCGACGAAAAGAGTTGGACGGGTTTGCCGCGAGTATGCAGCACAATTCGCCCATCTAAATTTGGGTGCGGTGGAAGTTCAGGTGGGAGCGGCTCGGCGTGGGGCCACGCTGGCCTTGATAGTGGGAGCCGTACTGAGCCGACCCGTACGGATGCTCCGCCGCG
>JBKPTR010000227.1:0-32672 GCA_046735615.1 Actinomycetota bacterium | reverse complement strand
CGCGAAGAGAGCGACTTCGCCTCCGACCAGTTCATGCAGTGGTTCATCAAGGAACAGGTCGAAGAGGTCGCCACGATGAGCGACCTCGTCGCCGTCGTGCGGCGATCACGCGACAACATCGAGGCAATCGAAGAGTACGTCCAGCGCGAGCAGAGCCGGGAGTCGGCAGACCCAACCGCCCCGGCGATCGCGGGCGGCTAGGTCAGAACTGGTGGCCTAAGGGAAGGTAATACCTCAGGCGGGCTGCTCCGGCTCGCCAGCCGTCCTGTCGCTGAGCTTGTCCTTGGCCATTTGCTGACCTTGATCAACCTGCCCGGCGTACTTGCCTTCAGTCTTCTCGTCGATGAAGTCCCCTGCTTTGTCGATGACGGCTTCGACCTGCTCGTTGTGTCCGCTGAGCGCTTCCTTTGCTCTGTCGAAGATGCCCATCGCCTTCACCTCTCCGGGAAACAGACCGACCAACGTCCTTTCTACTCCAGGCTCCGAAGGATATACACACCCAACCATCAGATCACGACACTGCGCCAGACTGTGGAGGTGACGATCGTGCTGGTCGGCCCGACCGCGGCTGGAAAGTCGAGCCTGGCTGCCGCGCTGGTTTGGCGGTATGCCGCCGAAGGGCGGAGAGCCGAGGTGGTCAATGCGGACTCGATGCTTGTTTACCGAGGCATGGACATCGGCACAGCTAAGCCGTCCGAGGCCGAGCGCGCGGAAATTCGTCATCACATGGTTGATCTCTTAGAGGTCAGCGAAACCGCGACGGTCGCCGAATTCCAGCAGCTGGCACGACGTGCGATCAAGGACTGTCGGGCTCGCTTCGTCATCCCAATCGTGGTCGGCGGATCCGCCCTTTACGTCCGGGCCATTGTCGACGACTTCGAGTTCCCCGGAACCAATCCGGCGGTGCGAGCGCGGCTGGAGCAGGAGCTCGCAGCCCAGGGTGCAGAGCGGCTGCACCAGCGCTTGAGCGATGCCGATCCCGTGGCGGCCGCGTGCATCCTTCCGGGCAATTCCCGCCGGGTGATCCGTGCATTGGAGGTTATCGAGCTGACCGGTCGATCGTTTTCCGCCGTCCTACCGGAACACCGGTACCGGCTCCCTGATGTCGTGCAGATCGGTATCGCAGTCGATCGACCAACCCTTGACACTCGGATAGCCGATCGGGTGCACGCGATGTGGGCCGCGGGCTTCATCGAGGAAGTACGCCACCTCGCAGCAGCAGGGCTCCGCGAGAGTCTTACGGCCTCGCGCGCACTCGGATATCGGCAGGTGCTGCGCTATCTCGACGGTGAGATCAGTGAAGCGCAGGCGCGGGAACAGACCATCATCGCCACTCGGAAGTTCGCTCGTCGGCAGGAGTCGTGGTTCCGCAAGGATGGGCGCATCACGTGGCTGTCCTACAACCATGCTGACCTGGTTTCAGCCGTATACACGCTGGCTGGTCCAGATGGGACTGGCGCGCTACCGGGCGGTCTCACACCCGTCGCAGTGGAAGACTGACCCCATGCGCCGGTGGTCGTTCACGAAAGGACACGGCACTGAGAACGACTTTGTGATCATCCTCGATCGGGAGTCGATGCTCGAGATCGGACCCGCAGACGTTCGCTTCATCTGCGACCGGCGCGCCGGTATTGGCGCTGACGGCCTGCTTCGGGCGGTACTCGCCAAGCATGTCGACGGCTGGGATGGCGATGGTGCGCTTTGGTTCATGGACTACCGCAACGCTGATGGATCGATCGCTGAGATGTGTGGCAACGGGATCCGCGTCTTCACGCGGTTCCTGCTCGATCAAGATCTGGTCAGTGGGCCGGTCGTCGAGGTCGCCACACGGCGTGGGCTGAAGGTGGCGACGGCGCTGCCAGACGGCAGGATCCGGGCAACGATGGGCCCTGTCGTGGTCGGGAGTCAATCAGTCATCGTTACAACCGCTGACGGTGCCGACTTCAAGGCGCTGACAGCCAATGTTGGGAACCCCCATGCGGTGAGCTTCGCCGACAATCTCGACCTGCTCCCGCTGTATGCGCCTCCCCGATGGAAACCCGCTGAGGAGTTCCCTGAGGGCGCAAACCTGGAGTTCGTACGCCGGCTCGGCCCCCAGCACATTGCCATGCGCGTTTATGAACGCGGCGTCGGCGAGACACACTCGTGCGGCACCGGCACCGTTGCCGCCGCAGCGGCGGCTCGTGTGCATGATCAAGACCTGACGCCATTGCCGGTGACCTATCGCGTCGATGTGCCCGGGGGCACTGTTGAGGTCGAGTTGACCGAGCAGGAGGCTTACCTGACCGGGCCGGCGGTCCTGGTGGCACATGGCGAGCTTGCCCTTCCGGAACGTGCAGTCCTCGAGACCCAGACCAGTACCACCGTTGTGTCGGGCGCTTCCCGGCCTTAGTACCTAGGAGTTGTGAATGTCGGTCCTCGATGCCTTTTCGCTGTCCGGAAAAGTCTCCGTCGTCACCGGAGCCAATCGAGGCATCGGTCGAGCCCTTGTGACAGCTCTCGCGGAAGCCGGCAGCGACGTCGTGCTACTCGTCAGAGATACCGGGGGAGCGGCAGCCGTCCTCAAGGAGCTGGATGCCCTCGGCGTCACCGCAATCGCGGTGGCCGCAGATGTCACGGAGCCGGACCAGGTACGACGCGCCACGAAGGAAGTGATGGACCGACTCGGCCAGGTCGACGTGCTGGTGAACAATGCCGGCGCGTGCATCCACCGGCCTTCCCTCGAAGTCACCGAGGAAGAGTGGCGGTTCGTGATGGATGTCAACGTCGACGGCGTTTGGAACTGCGCCCAGGAATTCGGCCGGCAGATGGTGGCTCAGCACAGTGGCGTGATCGTCAATATTGGCTCGATCTCGGCGATGATCGTCAATCGACCTCAGTGGCAGCCGGCGTACAACGCTTCGAAAGCCGCCGTGCACCAGCTGACCCGCTCGCTTGCCGCTGAATGGGCGCCGCACGGTGTTCGGGTGAATGCCCTGGCACCCGGTTATATCAAGACCGAGATGGCCGAAGTCGACAAGCCAGAATTCAAGCGGTATTGGATCGACGACGCGCCGATGCGGCGTTACGCCATGCCGTCAGAGTTGGGGCCGGTTGTAGTCTTTCTGGCCTCAGACGCATCCTCATTCATGACCGGTGAAGTGGTGGTGATGGACGGTGGCTACACGCTGTTCTGAGAGCTGTGACGGCTCGCGACTTGTGCCACCGTGAGATTCTGGTCCAGATATGACTGCGCCTCAACGAGACCCACACCTAACACCCATACCAGATGACGACGAGTTGCTCATCGAGCGGCTCGAACCACCGCCAGCGGGCAGGCCAGACTATGACGGAGATCAACAGGATCTGGCGGATCGGCTCTCGCTGCGCCGTGTTGCGGGATTGTCAACCGAGCTCGCAGACATCACTGAGGTTGAGTACCGCCAGCTCTTGCTCGAGCGCGTGGTCCTGGTCAGTGTCTGGACCAACGGCAATGAGGTAACAGCCGTGAATTCAATTGCCGAGCTCAAGGCGCTCGCCGAGACGGCGGGATCGCAGGTCCTGGAAGGTCTGATCCAACGTCGTGATCGACCAGACCCGGCGACTTACATCGGACGCGGCAAGGTGACCGAGCTGCGCGACGTCGTGGTTGCCACGGGCGCAGATACGGTGATCTGCGACGGCGAATTGACGCCCGCTCAGCTGCGCAATCTTGAGGACCGAGTCGGCGTGAAAGTCATCGACCGAACATCGCTGATCCTTGACATCTTCGCGGCGCACGCCAAGAGCGCTGAGGGCAAAGCCCAAGTCGAGCTCGCCCAGCTGCAGTACCTGAAGCAGCGGCTACGCGGCTGGGGCGGCAATCTCTCGAGGCAGGTCGGCGGTCGCGCCAGCGGCGGTGTCGGCATAGGAGGCCGGGGTCCCGGCGAGACGAAGCTGGAGACCGACCGGCGGCGCATCAATAGCCGCATTGTCAGGTTGCGCGCGGCGCTCCGCGAAATGGATGTCACCCGGGAGACGAAGCGCGCGGAACGCCGGCGCCATGAAGTCCCGTCGGTCGCAATTGTCGGGTACACCAACGCGGGCAAGTCCAGCCTCCTCAACCGGCTCACCGGGGCCGGTGTTCTCGTCGACGATGCACTGTTCGCAACTCTTGATCCAACCACTCGCCGTGCCGCGGCAGCCGACGGCCGGGTGTACACGCTGACCGACACCGTGGGCTTTGTTCGCCATCTCCCGCACGACCTGGTGGAGGCATTCGCCTCGACGCTGGAGGAGTCGACGCAGGCGGATCTGCTGGTGCACGTGGTCGATGGCTCCGATCCAGACCCCGGCGGCCAAATCAACGCCGTGCGAGCGGTCCTAGCCGACATCGGAGCGGCGGATGTTCCCGAGCTCATCGTGATCAACAAGGTCGACAGCGCGGCTGCCGAGGCGCTCACCATGCTGCATACCAACTATCCCGACGCGGTGTTCGTTTCGGCGCGGACCGGGGAGGGCTTCGACCACCTACGTGCCGCCATCGAATCGCGTCTGCCCCGGCCAGAGATCCAGATTCGCGCGCTGATTCCGTACGAACGCGGCGACCTGGTCAACAAGATTCACCAGACCGGTGAATTCCTCAGCAGCGAACACCAGGCCGCCGGCACGCTGGTCGCCGCTCGGGTGAGCCCGTCGCTGGCCGCGGAGCTGGCGCCGTACGAGCTGGTCAGCAGTGACTCGGCGAGGCGCGACGCGCATTGATGGCTAGCTGCTGCTTGACGTGACTAGAGTTCTGCGGTGACCGGGGCGATCAAGGCCGCAAGCAGCTTGGAGGCAGGCCATCGCGATGTGCTCGCTGCCGCTGTCAAGGCGATCGGCGGCACCGAACGGCCCGGCCAGGTCGAGATGGCCGACGCGATTGCCGGGTGCTTGGAGTCAGATCATCATCTGTTGGTGCAGGCCGGCACTGGCACCGGCAAGTCACTCGGTTATCTGGCTCCGATCTTGCTGTGGCTGGTCCGGCATCCGGGAAAGCGGATCATCGTGGCCACTGCGACCTTGGCTCTGCAGAGCCAGCTGGCCAACAACGACATTCCAGCCGCGGTTGATGCCATCGAGTTGGTCACAGGCCGTCGACCACGGCATGCGATCCTCAAGGGTCGTACCAACTACGTTTGTCTGCTGCGAGCACGGGAGGGCACTGCTCAAGATCAAGGGGCGCTGATACCAGCTGGTGACTTGATCAACACGCTCAGATCATCGCCACAGAGCAAGCCCGACTCAGCCCTGGGTGCGGAGGTTCTGGCCCTCCGGGCATGGGCCGAGGAGCAGGCCGCACAAGATGGTCTGGCCGACCGCGATGACGCACCGTCACATACCGAAAGAGCCTGGGCGCAGGTTTCAGTCCCAGTCCGGGAATGCTTGGGTGCACAGCGCTGTCCGTACGGCAATGAGTGCTTCGTCGAGAGCTCGCGCGACGCGGCTCGCGCTGCGGACCTGGTGGTCACCAATCACGCACTCCTCGCGATCAACGCCATGCATGGCGGCACCGCTCTTCCGGAGCACAGTGCCGTGATCATCGACGAGGCGCACGAACTGGTCTCCCGGGTGACCGGCGCGGCGTCTGCGGAGCTGAGCCCGCAAATGGTCGAACGTGTGGCCCGTCGTGCAATGACGTTCCTCGAGGATGAGGTTGCTTCCGACTTGATGGAATCGGCCAAGACACTTCGCATCGCGTTGGACGGCGCCGCTCTGGAACGGGTCGAGGATCCAGACAGCCCCTTCGTCACTGCTTGTGTCGCGGTTCGCGACGCGGCCCGCTCTGCCGTGAGTGCACTGACGGGTGAGGACAACCAGTCTCCGGACAAGCGGCAAACGGCCGCGGCGGTCAAGGAGGTCTTCGATATTGCCGAGCGGATGGCAGCGCTCGGCACGCATGACGTGGTGTGGGTGGCCCACCGCGAGCGCTTTGGTCGGGAGGCACGAGTTTCGCCGCTTTCAGTCGCCGGCTTGATGCGCGCTCGTGTCTTCGGCGAGCGCACGACTGTGCTGACCTCGGCGACCCTCAAGCTGGGCGGTGACTTCACTCCGATTGCGACTGCCGTCGGGTTGAAAGAGAACGAGCGGCTGGACTCCGGTGAGCTTGATGCCGACGCAGTTCCTTGGCGCGGCATTGACGTCGGCTCGCCGTTTGAGTATCGCCGGCAGGGCATTTTGTACATCGCCCGCTCGCTGCCTCCGCCAGGGCGTGACGGTCTTTCGGATGCCTCGTTGGCCGAGATCGCCGAGCTGCTGGAGGCCTCAGACGGCCGCGCGTTGGGGCTCTTTTCCTCCCGCCGGGCCGCTGAGATTGCAGCCGTCCATACCCGGAAACAGCTTCCGTCGCTGACGATCTTGTGTCAGGGCGATGCGCAATTGCCTGATCTCACAAGGCGCTTCATCCAGGACGAAAAGGCCAGCCTCTTTGGCACGCTGTCGCTGTGGCAGGGCGTCGACGTACCGGGTGCCACTTGCCAGCTGGTGATCATCGACCGAATCCCATTCCCTCGTCCCGATGAGCCGCTGATCGTGGCTCGCCAGCGCGCCGTCGCTGAGGCTGGTGGGAATGGCTTCATGAAGGTTGCCGCAAGTCACGCCGCACTGCTGCTGGCGCAGGGTTCGGGTCGACTGATCCGTCGGCTCAGCGACAGGGGAGTGGTGGCGGTGCTCGACCCCCGCCTGGTCACCGCGCGCTATGGCACATTCCTCAAGGCGTCCATGCCCGACATGTGGCAGACAACTGATCGACAGGTTGCGATCCAGGCCCTGCGCCGCCTCTCTCGCCAGTCCTGATCAGCTAGTACCGCGCTGCTCCACGAAAGGCGGGCCAGCGACCGCCACCTGGCGAACGTGTCGATCCTCTGGCACGCTTGCGCTATGGAGCACACGTACGATTTCGACCTGGCGGTCATCGGTTCGGGTCCTGGCGGCCAGAAGGCTGCAATCATGGCGGCCAAACTCGGCCATAAGGTGTGCATTGTCGACACCAAGGGGATGGTCGGGGGCGTCTGCGTCAACACTGGCACGATCCCGTCCAAAACTTTGCGTGAGGCCGTCCTCTACCTCACGGGCATGCAGCTTCGGGACCTGTACGGGGCCAGCTACCGAGTCAAAGAAGAGATCACCATCTCCGACCTGCTCGCCCGGCTGCAGCACGTGGTCGGTCGCGAGACAGAGGTCATCCGTTCGCAGCTGATGCGCAACCACATCGAACTGGTGCCAGGAACTGCGAGCTTCCTCGACCCGCATACGCTTACCGTCGATATCGAGGGCGTGGGGGCACTCCGCACCCTAACTGCGAACTACATGGTCATCGCGACCGGTACCGTGCCGGCCCATCCGCCGCACGTCGACTTCGACTCGCTGCGTGTGCTCGATTCGGATCAGATCCTTACGTTGGACACCGTGCCTGGCTCATTGGTCGTAGTCGGTGCCGGCGTCATCGGCGTGGAATACGCGTCGATGTTCGCTGCCCTCGGCACCCGAGTGACGTTAGTCGAGAAGCGTGACAAGATGCTCGACTTCTGCGATCCCGAGATCGTCGAATCCTTGAAGTTCCATCTGCGGGACCACACCATGTCTTTCCGTTTCGGCGAGGAGGTTTCCTCGGTGGAGAGCTCAGGGCGCGGCACGATCACGACGCTCGCGTCCGGAAAGAAGATCGCTGCTGAGGTGGTTATGCACTCGGCGGGACGGCAAGGCAATACGGCCGACCTGAACATCGATCTTGCAGGGCTCAAAGCTGATCATCGCGGACGGCTTGTGGTGAACGCGAACTATCAAACTGAGGTGCCGCACATCTACGCGGTCGGCGATGTGATCGGTTTTCCTGCACTCGCCTCGACCTCGATGGATCAGGGCCGCCTTGCCGCGGCGCATGCCTTCAATGAGCCGGCCAACGAGCTCCGAAGTCTGCAGCCGATCGGCATCTACACGATTCCGGAGATTTCGTTCTGCGGTAAGACCGAAGGAGAGCTGACTCGTGAGTCGGTTCCCTTCGAGGTGGGCATTTCCCGCTATCGCGAACTGGCGCGTGGTCAGATCATCGGAGATTCCTATGGCATGTTGAAGCTGATTGTGCATGCCGACACGCGGGAGATACTGGGCGTGCACGTTTTCGGCAGTAACGCCACCGAGCTGGTGCACATTGGCCAAGCGATCATGGGCTGCGGTGGAACGGTGGACTATCTGGTCGACACGGTTTTGAACTATCCGACTTTGTCGGAGGCGTACAAGGTCGCAGCGCTCGACGTCACCAACAAACTTCGCGCAGTTGCGCGTTTCAGTATGGAGATGGCGACCAGCGAACCCAGCATGCTCTAGTCACCGACGCCTGCATCCGTACTGGTCAGACTCGGCGTAGCACTGCCACCACTTTGCCCAAGATGGTGGCGTCATTCCCGTCAATCGGGTCGTAAGCAGGGTTATGCGGCATTAACCACACCTGGTTGCCGGTCCGCTTGAAGGTCTTGACAGTGGCCTCGTTGTCGAGCAGTGCAGCGACGATGTCGCCGTTGTTCGCAGTCGGCTGCTGCCGAACAACCACCCAGTCACCGTCGCAAATCGCCGCCTCGATCATGGAGTCTCCGCGTACTGCGAGCAGGAACATCGTTCCTTCGCCGACCAGCTGGCGCGGCAGCGCGAAGACGTCTTCGACGCTTTCTTCCGCCAAGATCGGTCCGCCGGCGGCAATGCGTCCCAGTAGTGGCACGTTGACTGGCTCGGGGTACGCGTCACCAATGCCGGTGTCGTCGCCACCGCCGGTCTGCCGAGAGATCGCGAGCTGCCTGGTCGCCGACCGATCTTCAGCAGGCAGCAGCACTTCGAGGGCACGCGGCCGATTCGGGTCCCGCCGCAAGAATCCCTTTGCCTCCAGCATCTTGAGTTGATGCGCGACGCTCGATGACGAGGCGAGACCAACGGCGTCACCCATCTCTCGAATGCTGGGTGGGTAACCGCGCCGTTCCACGGTCTCTTTGATGACCTCCAAGATTCGGCGCTGTCGAAGCGTCAGCCCGTCGGCATCGGTCGGGCCGTCCGGGAAGGTGCTGAATGACGCGCTGTCACCGAGCTGAGCTGCTACGTCGCTCTCGCGTGGACGTCCGCGACGCTTGCTCGGCTTCGGAAACGTGGGGTCGCTGTGTGCCATAACGCTGACGATAGAGAACTTCCCTGACAGATTCAAACATTTGTTCGAGCGTGTTGCAACCCGTTCGGCTAGAACGGCGGGAGTAATCGAATTGTCAGGGGTAGCTGATTCACTCTTTCGCGACACGCCTCGAATGTTTGTGCGAATGAGCTTGGCAGGAAATCGAAGATGCGGTACAAATCAAACGTACGTTCTATCGAACGTTAGTTCGATGCCTTCCCCAGAGGAGTAAATGATGAGCGCGATCCCAGTCTCAATCCCGCGGGCCGAGGGTTGGCGCAGCAGGAGCAATAGATCAGTTGACCATGTTGCGCCGCCCGCGCGGATGAGCGCAAAGCCATGGCCGATCAGCCACGCGCCCAATCGTCAGGTCGATTGGCGGCTGACCGATCGTGGCATAGCTGTCGTCATGGTGATAGCCGCGATGATCTTGACCGCTGCTTTGGTAGTCATCGGCCTCACGGTCGTAAGGGTCACCGGTCCCGGCTACCGTGCTGGTTTCGAGGAGTCGGCCCAGGCACAGTAGTGACCGTGCGTATCAGCCGACGTCGTGCGTCATCTGGTCGATGCACACCGTGATTGCAAGCAGCAGCGCGTCGTCTTGTCCCGGCGCGATCTCGACGCCGTAACTGTCCCGCACCCGGAACCATTTGCGGGAGACTTCGGCCACCTGGTCGCCGTTGCGCTCGATCTTGTACTCGTGATCGACGATGTTGCCCTTCGCCTCCATGTCATCACCGTCCTCGACGTCAATGGAGAAGCGGTCGCGGAGCGGGCTTATCAATGCCTTCTTCACGCTGGCAACCTTCCGACCATCGCGTTCGATGTTCATCGTGTCTCGAACGTGGAGCATCTTCGCCTGGATCGAGAACAACTCCTCACCGTTGGGGGTCTCGAGCACCAGCGTGTCGCGAACCCGGATTGCCTTGCCGTTCACCTTGAAAGCACGCTGGCCCGCCTCATTCTCGATCCAGAAGTCGTCACCGATCGCGACGAGCTTCTCCTGCATGCGGTACTTCGTCACGCGTGCCTCATCGCGACGTCCTCGCAACAGCGGCATCGTTTGCTCCTTTCGCGGTAGGTCGTATCCAGAGGGACGTTACGCCCCGGCTACCGACTCGTCGAGAGCCAAGGCAGCCCGCTCGGCTGCCGACTAGTTTGGAGGCTCGGCGTTGATCACAAGGGTCTTCATGATCTTGTCGCCGAACGTCTGCTTATTGTCATCCCAGCGCGGCCACAAATAGCCAACGACCGTCAGACCGTCGAGGATGTGGACAAGATCACGAACAAACGCATTGAGCGCTCCAATCGGGGCCTTCGTCTCCTCGCCGATCAGCCTGATCTTGGTCACTCGCTTGCCGAGCGACTGCCCAGTCCTTCCTGCGATCATCCAACGGTTGTACGCCACCCATGCCAGGCTGCCGATCATCACGCCGAGACCGATGATCATCGCTACCACCGCGCCCGCGAAGTCCGGAATCGATCCACCGGACTGAGCCAGCTCGATTACCCAGACCAGATAGCCGGCCAAAAAGATGATCAAGCCGACATATGTCGGAGCCTCGTCGATCAGCCTCGCCCACACGCGGCGCCCCCAATTGGCTGGGACAGGATATCCAGGAAGAGGTGAATAGCCCGGCTCTGCAGCCGCTGACGATATTCCAGAGCGTTGGGTTGATTCGGGTTGATCTGACCACACACTGCGGTACTGATCGGTCATGAGCTCACCTGAGGTATGGGATTAGATGTGGCGAGTGTAGGCGAGGGGTGCGCTTGGCGGCCGGGCACAATGAGAGGGTGGCGGTCTCGACGGACATCCGGCCATTCCGGGCTACTCGTGCGGCCGGATACGTCGGCGCCTTCTTTGCCGGCGGGCTTGCCCTCAGCGCGCTCTACGCAACCACAGGGATTGGGCTGCCCTGCCCGTTCCGTGCGCTGACCGGTTGGGACTGCCCGCTCTGCGGTGGTACCCGCATGGGCGGAGCGCTGTTGCACGGCGATGTTCAGGCGGCGTTCGGATTCAACCCCCTCGCGTTCGTGGCGCTGGTGATCCTGGGCGTGCTCGGCGCCTTATGGACTGTTGAGGCAGCTGGCGGGCCGTCCGTCCGCTTGCTGCAACGGCTCGCAGAACGGTTGCGTCGCGTCAGTCCGATGCAGTGGCTGCTGGTTGGCCTATTCGTTGCAGTGATCTACACCGTGGCGCGGAACCTGCTCTGACTCGACGCCCTGGTCGATGGAGATCTGGTCGCCCTCTGATGTGTCCAAAAGGTGCGCCGCGACAAAGTGTCAGTGCTCTTGCGAATAATGGATCTTGGACGTACGGTATCCATATCTAGTAGTTACAAGCATGTGGTTCATCCACAAATTGTGGTTTGATACGCACACAAGTCCACAGGAAGATCCACAGGATCTCCTGAGAAGCACACAGGGTGGTCCCCAGACCCGTCCCCAGGGCGGGCTGGCAACGATTCGAGCATCAGGAAGGAGCCGGAGAGATGCACTGCCCGTACTGTCGAAATACCGACTCCAAAGTGCTCGACTCGCGGACGACGGACGATGGCGCCAGCATCCGTCGTCGGCGCCAATGCCCATCCTGTGAGCGACGGTTCACCACCATCGAGCAAATGCAGCTCGTCGTGGTGAAGCGCAGCGGAGTCGTCGAGCCGTTCAATCGCGACAAGGTGATCAATGGTGTTCGGAAGGCATGCAAGGGACGGCCAGTCAGCGAAGACCAGCTCGCCCGCCTCGGGCAGCTGGTCGAGGACTCGCTACGGACCTTGGGTCAGCCTGAGATACCGGCCGATGAAGTTGGAGTTGCGATCCTGGGCCCGCTGCGCGAGCTGGACCAGGTCGCCTACCTGCGCTTCGCAAGTGTCTATCGTCAGTTCCGGTCCGTCGAGGATTTCGAAGCCGAGATAGCTCTCCTTCGCGTTGAGCAGGAGCCGACCGGGATCGAGCCGCTCATTCCGGATCGCGCGGCGGACAACAAGGTGAGCAACTTCATCCCACATCGGCTGACTCCAGCCCGGCAGCGTACCGGCAGCGGTCCTGAACCGCCGCCCTGAGTCTCCAGCAGTCCGAGGCCTCGACCCCGGCAACGTCGTAGCACTCTCTCGATCATTGGCACCAGTAGTGGCGCCGCTAGCTGACAGGAAAGGCAAAAATGACCGAAACCACCCGTTCGGCGAATGGGCGATCGGAAAACAAAGGTTCGGCGCCGAAGCGCGCTGGGCTGAGCATCGAGCGGGTCTTCACATCGGGCGTACATCCATATGAGGAGGTCGAATGGGAACGTCGCGACGTGGTGCAGACCAACTGGAAGACCGGTGAGGTGGTTTTCGAGCAGAAGGGCGTCGAGTTTCCTGACTTCTGGAGCGTCAATGCTTCCACGATCGTCACCACCAAGTACTTCCGTGGCGCGCTTGGCACTCCGGCCCGCGAGCAAAGCCTTCGGCAGCTCATCGACCGTGTGGTGAGGACCTACTGCAAGGCGGGGGAGGAGTACGGCTACTTTGCCGATCCCCAGTCAGCCGAGATTTTCGAGCATGAACTGACCTGGATGCTGCTGCACCAGTACTTCTCGTTCAACTCACCCGTCTGGTTCAACGTTGGTACCGCATCTCCTCAGCAGGTGTCGGCGTGTTTCATCTTGTCGGTCGACGACTCGATGGACTCGATCTTGAACTGGTACCGGGAAGAGGGCTTCATCTTCAAGGGCGGCTCAGGTGCCGGCCTCAACCTTTCGCGGATCCGCTCCTCGAAGGAGCTGCTGAGTTCGGGTGGCACCGCCTCGGGTCCGGTCTCGTTCATGCGAGGTGCCGATGCAAGTGCCGGAACGATCAAATCCGGGGGAGCGACCCGCCGCGCTGCCAAGATGGTCGTTCTCGACGTAGATCACCCTGACATCGAGGAGTTCATCGAGACCAAGGCACGCGAGGAAGACAAGATTCGTGCGCTGCGCGATGCCGGATTCGACATGGACTTGGGCGGGCGCGACATTACGTCGGTCCAGTACCAGAACGCCAACAACTCGGTGCGGGTGACCGATGAATTCATGCGTGCCGTTGAGGACAGCGGCGATTTCGCGCTGCGTGCCCGCACCGACGGCCGGGTTATCGAGACAGTGAATGCTCGTGAGCTGTTCGACAAGATGGCCAAGGCTGCATGGGAGTGCGCCGATCCCGGCATTCAGTACGACGACACCATCAACGATTGGCACACCAATCCCGAGACGGGCCGGATCACTGCATCCAATCCCTGCAGTGAGTACATGAGCTTGGACAACAGCTCGTGCAACCTCGCGAGCCTCAATCTGCTCAAGTTCCTCAGCGACGACGACACCTTCGACGCGAAGGCATTCGAGCAGGCGGTGGAATTGATCATCACCGCGATGGACATCTCAATTTGCTTCGCCGACTTCCCGACCGAGGCGATCGGGCGCACGACCCGCGACTACCGCCAGCTCGGCATTGGCTACGCCAACTTGGGCGCGCTGCTGATGGCAACCGGACATGGCTATGACTCTGAGGGTGGCCGGGCGTTGGCCGCTGCGATCACCTCGCTCATGACCGGCGTTTCGTATCGTCGCTCGGCGGAGCTCGCCGGGATCGTGGGACCGTACGAGGGTTATGCGCGCAACGCCGATGCCCACAAGCGAGTTATGCGCAAGCACCAGGCGGCCAACGATGCGTTGCGGACCATCGGCACTCTGGACGACGACATCCGTAAGCGTGCCACTGCGGCATGGGACGGAGTGATCAAGATCGGTGAGGCAAACGGCTATCGTAACGCGCAAGCCTCAGTGATCGCGCCGACGGGAACGATCGGCTTCATGATGGACTGCGACACCACAGGAATCGAGCCAGACTTCTCACTCGTCAAGTTCAAGAAACTTGTCGGCGGCGGCTCGTTGCAGATCGTCAACCAAACAATTCCGAGGGCGCTGAAGAAGCTGGGCTACGCCGACGAGACCGCCGAAGCGATCATCGAGTACATCGCCGAGCACGGTCACGTGATCGATGCGCCTGGCCTGAAGCCAGAGCATTATGAGGTGTTCGACACAGCGATGGGGCAGCGGGCGATCAAGCCGATGGGTCACGTACGGATGATGGCGGCAGCCCAGCCGTTCCTCTCCGGGGCAATTTCGAAGACGGTGAATCTGCCGGAGTCCGCGACGGTGGATGAGATCGCCGATGTCTACCTGCAGGGCTGGAAGCTGGGCCTCAAAGCGCTGGCGGTCTACCGTGACAACTGCAAGGTTGGCCAACCACTCAGCGATGGCAAGGCCGGCAAGGCGGACGAAAAGAAGTCAGGAACAGTCGAGACCGAGGTCGTGGAGAAGGTGGTTTATCGGCCGACCCGCAAGCGACTGCCGAAGTCGCGGCCGAGCCTGACGACCTCGTTCTCGGTAGGCGGGGCGGAGGGCTACATGACCTCTGGCTCCTACCCCGACGATGGTCTAGGTGAGGTGTTCCTCAAGCTCGGGAAACAGGGCTCGACGCTGGCCGGAGTGATGGATGCGTTCTCCATTGCGGTGTCCATCGCTCTGCAATACGGGGTGCCTTTGGAAACTTTCGTGCAGAAGTTCACCAACCTCAAGTTCGAGCCCGCTGGCCTGACAGATGACCCAGACATCCGGATGGCGCAGTCGATCATGGACTACATCTTCCGGCGGCTGGCTTTGGACTACCTGTCCTTCGAGGAGCGGGCCGAGCTCGGTATCTATACGGCCACCGAGCGGGCGCGCCAGGTGGAGACCGGGTCGTACTTGCCGGCGGAGGAAGAGCTCAGCGAAGCTGAGTCGCTCAAGAACGATCCTGGTGATGAGGTCCGAACTGACGAGATGGATACACCTGGAGCAAAGGCAGCTCCTGTTACCGCTCGCACGACCTCCGAGCTCTTCGAGGAAATCACTGGCACCAGTGTCGACGCTCCGCTTTGTCTGACCTGCGGTACCAAGATGCGTCCCAGCGGCAGCTGCTACGTCTGCGAAGGTTGCGGATCCACCAGCGGCTGCAGCTGAACGCGATCAGTCGCCAGTCGTAGGGCCGGACCTGCGCCGCGTGCAGATCCGGCTTTGGGAACACTTCTGGCCCGTACGCGTTACCACAACATGGTGGATGACCGTGAGGCGATGGATGCCTACTCCGCCGCGGTGACCACGGTGGTCAAGCGGGTCTTGCCAAGCGTGGCGAGCCTCAGGGTCCGGTCACGGCTGGGCGAAGGCGCTGGCAGCGCGAGTGTGTTGACCGACGATGGCTTCATGTTGACGAGCGCCCACGTGGTTGAAGGTTCCAGCAGGGTCACCGCTGCGTTCGTCAATGGCACCGAGACGACGGTCGACGTGGTTGGCCGAGATACCTTCTCGGATCTCGCTGTACTACGCGCTCGAGGTGAAGTACCCGGCCCTGTGACGCTCGGGGACGCGAGCCGGCTGCAAGTCGGCCAACTTGTGGTCGCGGTCGGTAACCCCCTCGGGCTCGCCGGGAGTGTTACCGCTGGCATCGTTTCGGCCCTCGGCCGATCGCTGCCAACTCGGCAGGGCCGGGTGGTCGACGAGGTGATTCAGACCGATGCCGCCCTCAACCCAGGCAACAGTGGTGGGGTCCTCGCGGACAGCCGGGGTCGGATGGTCGGCGTCAACACTGCAGTGGCCGGCATCGGCGTTGGCCTCGCGGTGCCGATCAACGAGACAACCGAGCGCATCATCAGCGCTTTGATGACATCCGGTCGAGTACGCCGGGCCTGGCTAGGGATAGCGGGCAGCCAGGCGCCGCTGCCGCCACCGCTGGCGGCGAAACTGGGTCGACGTGAGGGCCTCCGCGTGGCGCAGGTCGTCGCCGGAAGTCCCGCCGACAGTGCTGGGCTGAGATCCGGTGACATCGTCGTCGCAGTGGCCGGCACCTCGCTGGGCTCGAGCACCGAGCTGCAGCGCCGAATGGTCGAAGATGCCATCGGCCGTCGGGTGGAGATCACCGTCTGGCGCAACGGCGCTTTGGTCGATGTCATCGCTGTGCCGCGCGAGCTCACCGAGTCTACGAGTTGAGCTTCTCAATCGCCTTCACTGCAAGGGAAAAGGCGACTGGGCCCAGTCGGGTGAATCGCTGAGTTCCACGGAGGCGACCCACTTGACCCACCAAAATCCTCGCCGATGTGCCGCGACCAGCCGTACCGGCGCACCGTACGCAGGCCGCAGTGGCTCACTCTGATAGCCGGTCGCCAGATACAAAGAGCCGGCATCACCTGCTGGGAATCGGCGCCGGTAGCCAGTCATGCTCACGACCTCGATGCTCGTCGCCGCCGCAAGCTGCTCGGAAGGGAGTAGATCGGCGAGACTGACGCCGGTCCACTCTGCCTCGGTGAACCAGCCGCTGGTGCAGTCCAGCCGAGCCCGGACCGCTGTGGCACGTGACGTGAGATCGGCGACCGTCAACTCCGCTCCTGCAACCCGGACGCGATAGTCGGCCTCCATGAATGGGACTTGATCGAAAAGCCACATCGTGGCCGGAGCGACGCCTGGGCTGAGGTAATGGGAGCCGGTCGCAATTCTGCTGGCAGACGCAGATCCGGCCAGCCGACCAACGCCCTCGAGCGTGCCGTACGTCGCGGCAACGCCAATGGCCAAGGCTCCGGTACGCAGCAGCGTGCGGCGTGACAGATCGAGGCCACGCAGGCGCTGCCGGCGGTGCCGCAAAACGTGCCAGGCGAGCAGTGGCGCCGCCAGCGCTGCCGACCCGACGTGTACCTGCATGGGGCTGAGTCCCCACAGCACGCCGTATCCGATGAACATCTCGAAGAGACCGGAGACGATGCAGACCACTATCAAGCCGACCAGGGCGAGGCCTGCAACCCGCAAGGCGGGAGCGCGCCGAACGATCACGGTCTTCCATGGCACCAGCAACACGACGGCAAGGCCAAACAGGCCATGGATCACCGTTGCGAGCCAGGCCGGCATCGGCGTGCCGGCGGCAAAGGCCAGGCCACCGGTCACGGCTGCGCCGACAAGGACCACCAGCAGTGCCACATTTGTGCGGCGGCCTGCACGTCGCAGGCGGCTGATCGAGCCGAGCCAGCTCACCATCGTGGCCTATCGTCGGTCAGGAGCAATCGGAGCTCGTGGGTCAGTGGAGGGCGGCTGCCAGGGACCCTGCCAGCCGGCTACCGGCGGCGCCATCGCGGGCGGCGGAGGAAACACGACGTACGGCCTGAGCCACGCCGCTCGCTGCAGCAGCACGCTCATTCGGTGGTTGAGATCCGCCGGGGCCGTGCCGTTTACTGCTCGGTTGTGCAGGAACGCGACTTCGGTCATGGTCTGCTGATACGCGCGGAGCGCCGCGGCAGCCGACTTGCCGCCGATGCGTTTGGCGTAGGCACGCGCTGACATGCGGTCGGATAAGCGCGCTACCCAGCGGATCTCTTCGGGCCTGATCCACCCCATCTGTGCGACCTGCTGCAGCGCTTCGGTGAGCATCTTGCCCTCGCGGGAGCGAGCCCAGATTGCGACGGCCAAGATCACGACCAACAGTGGCAGCATGATCGCGACATACACGAACAAGAAACCCTGTCCGTCCTCCCAAAAGGCGCTGCCGTTCCAAATCGCATGCAACAGGACAGCCGCCAGGAAACCAAGGATCGGCGCCATGACCCGTACCACCGGACGGCGGCTTGCGACAGCGATCCCGATGCCTACGCCGGTTGCTGCAGTGAAGAGTGGGTGTGCGAAGGGGCCCATGATCCCCCGAAGGAAGAAGGTCACACCGAGCTGGCCAGCCTGCAGTGACTGAAGGTAGTAGACGATGTCTTCAACGAAAGCGAACCCGATCCCGACCAAGGCGCCATAGATGATGCCGTCCAGCAGTCCGTCTATCTGGGAACGGCGGTAGATGATAATCGCGACGAAGAACAAGCCCTTGGCGAGCTCCTCCACGACAGGCGCACCTAGCGTCGCAGCAACGAATTCGTTAGTCCCGGGCAGCCCGAACAGAAGCCGTTCGGCCAGGAAGCTCAGCACGACCGCCGCGACGGCGCCCCAACCAAGTGCCGCCAGGCGGTAGCCGGCAGGCTCTGGTTCATAGCGATCGAGCCAGAAGCAGATCAAGATCAGCACTGGGAAGGACACTACGGCCAACAGCGTGGCGATCAATGCACCTACAGGACCGCCGAGGAGAAAGATCAAGATCGCGATCATCAGGCCACCCAGGCCCAGGACGATCATGGTGACCCAGGTCAGTGCGGAGCGCGGACGACGCAGCAATGCAGCCGGTGCCACCGGCACCATCGCTTGGCGAGGTGCGCCCGCGGGAAGCATTGCCGGGTCCATTACTCCACGATAGGCACGAGTTCGCACGCGTACAGTCGCCGGTATGGAGGCGCTGCCAGCAGTTCACCCGCGACCTGGGCTGCCGAGTCACGTCAGCGTTTACGAGGTGGGTCCCCGCGATGGCCTGCAGGCTGAGCAGGCCGTAGTGCCGCTGCCTATCAAGCTGAAGTTGATCGACCGGCTTGGCGAGGCCGGTCTCGCTGTCATTGAAGCAACCAGCTTCGTATCGCCAAGGTGGGTGCCTCAGCTCGCTGACGCCGACGAGCTGATGGCAAGGCTGCGGCGGCGTCCTGGCGTCCGCTACCCGGTCCTGGTGCCTAATCAGCAAGGTTTCAAACGCGCCATGGCTGCCGGCGCCGACGAGCTCGCGATCTTCGTCTCCGCGACCGAGACCTTCGCACAGCAGAACTTGGGTACGACCTTGGATGGTGCGATCGAAATGGCTGCACCGGTCGTCGCGGCGTCGCTCGTCCGTGGGATTCCGGTACGCGGCTATGTGTCCATGTGCTTCGGTGACCCGTGGGAGGGGAGAGTGAAACCGGAGCAGCCAGCCGAGGTCGCGGGCCGCCTCATAGAGCTCGGCTGCTCGACGATCAGCTTGGGTGACACCATCGGCGTCGCAACCGCGGGTCAGGTAGCCGCTGTCCTCGACCGGGTCGAAGCAGCGGGAGTGTCCCGCGACCAGATCGCATTGCACCTGCACGACACCTACGGGCAGGCTCTGGCCAACGTGCTGGCGGGTCTAGAGGCAGGAATTACCGAGTTTGACTCCTCAGCAGGGGGAGTCGGCGGCTGCCCGTTCGCGAAGTCGTCGACCGGCAATCTGGCTACAGAGGACCTGGTATGGATGCTGGATGGCCTCGGCATCCAGACCGGTGTCGACCTGCCAACGCTGGTCCAAACCAGCCGCTGGCTGGCGACAGAATTGGGTCGGCCGTCCCCTTCGCGAGTGGTATCGGCGCTGGGAGCATGAACGTCCGCGGCGTTAGTGTCGTCCTCGTTGCTGGGAGGGGCACATATGGCCGACATTGATGACTTCGACCTCGACCGGAGCACCGCTCAGGCATGGGCTGAATTCCAGAGTCGCTTGAGTGAAGTCATCTCAATGATTGACGACTCGGCCGATCTCACCATCGGCACCGAGTCGGAGGGCAAGGGTCCGCCACCCTTTGTCAGGCTGAGCAGCCCCCGGCAGGGCGTGATCCGATGCGAGGCTGCCAGCAACGCGGCGCTCGGGGATGATTTCCAGCTCTCCGCCGAGCTGCTTCGCGCAATGGAACGGCTGGGCTGGCAGCCACCGACATCTGGTGGAGATCGGGAATCTGCGGCACAGCCAACCCAACCGTCGGCCAATTTCTGGATCGAGTTGCCTCAGGTCGAATCAGATCGAATAAGTGAGCTCGCGGTCGCCGCGTTGCGTGACGTCTATGGCGTGCAGCATCCGGTCTTCCTTGCTCCCGACCAGCTCGCCGAAGTGCTTCAGCCTGCTCCGCCACTAATCGAGAGCGACGCGCCTATCAAGGTTCTGGAGCTGGAGCGGAGTGACCTCACCCCGACCATGCCGCGTGACCAGCAACATCTCAACGACTTGGTCGACACCGAACTTGCGGAGATGTACGGCCATCGGCCGTTCCGCGATGCCGAGGGCGATGTAGCGATCAGAGTCGGCTCAACCATGCTCTTCCTCCGAACTTCTCGAGACGGTCAAGAGGTGGTGATCTTCGCGGCGGTCGTGCACGATGTCGCGGGACGGTCTCGAGCCGCCGAGGTGCTCAATGACCTGAATGTCGAGGCTCGATGGGTGAAGTTTCAGCTCATCCGAGACCGAGTCTTTGTGACCATCTCGGTGTTGTCATGGCCCTTCGTGCCGGCTCACCTGCACCAGGCGCTGCGCATCCTCTCTGACGTCGCCGATGGCATCGACAATGAGCTCGCAGCCAAACTCAACGGTCGCACGACTTTCCACGACCATGACGAGTCCCCCTGAACGCTCCTTCCAGCCGGGAGCCGCGCAACTGTGTAGCGGGATGAGCCGCCGCCCGCAGGTAGATTGGTCCACGTGATGGATCCTCGGCAGCTCTACACCTTGAACGAGGCGGTCGTAGCCAAGCTCAAGGACCATCGCCCCGTGCTGATCCACCAGCTGGATGGCTTCGTGGACGCCGGGCAGGCTGGCCGACTGTTCTCTGCGAACTTGCTGGAGAACCTCGAGCATGAAGTGCTCGTTGAATTCGACCACGACCAGCTGCACGACTACCGCAGCCGCCGGCCCGCGATGATCTTCGACACCAACCAGTGGAAGTCCTATGCGGACCTGCATCTCCGCATCTACCGGGTCACAGACGGCCACGGCGAAGTATTTCTGCTATTCAGTGGACCTGAGCCGGACGTGCAGTGGGAGCGGCTTGCCGCCGCCGTGGTCGGGCTGATCGAGCAATTCGCCGTACGCATGACTGTTGGCATACACGGAATTCCCATGGCGGTGCCACACACTCGACCGATCACCCTGACCGCGCACGCCACCGACGCCTCGCTGATCAAGGGCTATCGCAGCTGGATCGACCGCGTGGAAGTGCCCGCCAGCTTCACAGGGCTGCTGGAATTCCGTCTCGGGCAGTTGGATCGCAAGGCCATGGGTTTCGCGGCGCATGTCCCGCACTATCTGGCTCAGGCGTCATTCCCCGAGGCCACTCTCACCCTGACCCGCTCCCTCAACCAGGCGACCGGCCTGGCGGTGCCACTCGAACCGTTGGAGAAGGCGTCTGCGAGCAATTTGGCTGACATCGCCGAGGAGATGGCCACTTCGACAGAAGTCCAAGAACTCGTGGCGACGCTCGAGCAGCAGTACGACGCCTTGCAGGCCGAACGGCCGGATCGCGTACCAAGCGCGGAGGAGATCGCCGCCGAGTTCGAGAGGTTCCTCGCTGAACGCGAGAAGGACGATTGACCTGGGCCTGCATGGCGCGCCTGGCCGTACGACGCTGACCGAACGGCTCAGAGCTGCCGGCTGCGTCTTCGCCGAAGACGAGGCTGAGCTGCTGCTGACGGCCGCCACAACGCCGGGCCAACTCGAAGAGATGGTGCGGCAACGGGTGAGCGGACTTCCACTGGAGCAGATCCTCGGGTGGGCCGAGTTCGGGGGCTTGCGGATCGCCGTGGAACCGGGCGTGTTCGTGCCGCGGCGCCGGACCGAACTCATGCTGCGACAAGCCCTGATGCTCGCGCCGCCGCGACCAGTGGTCGTCGAGCTGTGCTGTGGTTCGGCCGCGCTAGCGCTCGCTGTGGCGTCGACCCTGCGCGATGTCGAGTTGTACGCCACCGACATCGACCCGGTAGCGGTGCGGTGCGCCCGGCGTAATTTGGCTGGTCTCCCCGAGCCTGCTGACGTCCTCGAAGGCGACCTTTACGAGCCACTTCCGCAATCTCTGGCCGGCCGGGTGGACCTCCTGCTTGCCAACGCTCCCTATGTGCCAACCGATTCGATCGAGCTCATGCCGCCTGAAGCTCGCCTGTACGAGCCTCGGATGGCATTGGACGGCGGTTCGGATGGGCTTGATCTGCTGCGGCGCATCATCGCAGGGGCAAGACACTGGCTCGGGCCGAGTGGGCGTCTGCTGGTGGAAACCGGCCGCAGCCAGGCACCGGCCAGCGTTGCAGCTTGCGAACGTCACGTGCTGGCGGCTCGGATCGTCACCTCCGATGAGCTGGATGCGACCGTTGTCCTTGCTTGGCCGGCGGCTGGTGGCAGTCACGACGATCACACAGAAGCCGGGCACTAGGCTCCTCGTGTGCCGCAGTCCGTTGCCGAGCTCATCGACCTTCTGGACTTGGAAGAGATCGAGATCGGGCTATTCCGGGCGCGGCAACCCAACACTCAGCTGCAGCGCGTCTTCGGCGGGCAGGTGTTGGCGCAGGCTCTCATAGCCGCGGCACGGACGGTGGCCGTCACCCGAGTTCTGCACTCGTTGCACGCCTACTTCCTGCTCCCGGGCCGGACCGACATTCCGATCGTCTACGACGTCGAGGCGGTCCGCGACGGCGGTTCGTTCACGTCTCGGAGGGTCGTGGCGAGACAGGGTGGCAAGGTGATCTTCTACCTGTCCAGCTCTTTTCACGAGATGGAGGAGGGCTTCGAGCACCTCGACCCGATGCCGGATGTGCCGCCGCCTGAGCAGTGTCCCAAGCTCAGCGAGGTGCTCTCCAAGGCATCGGGTCGGCCGGTTTCGTTTTGGGAAAGTGAGTGGGGAGTTCTCGATGTGCGCTACGTCGGTGATTCTCGCCCAGGCGGCGTACTAGCCGATGCCAGCCATCCAGCGCGTGCTCGGGTATGGGTACGCACAGATGGGTCGCTGCCTGACGACCGTCGACTACATCAGGCTGCTCTGGCCTATGCCAGCGATCTGACTCTGCTCTCGGCGACCACGGTGCCGCACGGGGTCCTGATCGGGCTCACCGTGCAGGCCGCCTCGATCGACCACGCGATGTGGTTTCACCGCCCATTCCGAGCCGATGATTGGTTGCTTTACGACCAGGTCTCGCCGTCGGCATCGAATGGCCTGGGCCTAGCGACCGGTCGCCTCTTCCAGCATGGCGTCCTAGTCTCCGACGTCGCCCAAGAAGGCCTCATCCGCCCACTCCGCAAAAACTGAAGCTCAAACCAAGAGCGGGCGATCCGGTGGGGGAATCCGGATCGCCCTTGGGGCTGCTGGGAAGTCTGCGTGAGGTCGCGCCGCGCGGAGGTTACGCAGCCAGGACCGACTTCCCCCGCAGCTTGGCAATGGCATGACGCTCGATCTGACGGACGCGCTCTGCCGTGATTCCCCAGATCGCACCGATATCAGCGAGCTTGGCCTGACGCCCATCGATGAGTCCGTAGCGACGGCGTACGACGTCGGCGGAACGCTCGTCCAGTGAAGCGAGCATTCCCTCAAGTCGAGCATGCTCCTCAGCGTCCAGGAAAACCTCATCCGGACCAGGCATCGGCTCACGCGCGATCAGATCGCCGAGAGCCGTGTCGCCGCCTTCCTCGACTGGCGCATCAAGGCTGACGTGGTCGCGGCCATAGCGCATCAGGTCAAGCACGCGCTCGGGCTCAAGATCCATCTCAACAGCGATTTCCTCGATCTCCGGATCCCGTCCGAGCCGCCGCTCCAGGGTCCTCCGTACGGCGCCAACCTGGTTGACCTGCTCAGCCACATGCACCGGCAGCCGGACGATCCGACCCTGCTGGGCGATCCCGCGGCTGATCGACTGCCGCACCCACCACGTGCCGTAGGTCGAGAACTTGAACCCCTTGGTGTAGTCGAACTTCTCGACTGCACGGATAAGACCGGTATTGCCTTCCTGGACCAGATCCAAGAGAGGCATCTGAGAACGGCCGTACTTGCGCGCAACAGACACCACCAAACGAAGGTTGGCGGTCACGAAATGCTGCATCGCCCGCTGGCCTTCCTCAACCAGCAACTCCAACTCGGCCTTGGTCGGCCGCTTGGCATGCTTTCCGCGCTCAGCAAGCGTCACGTCGCCAGAGAGGATGTGCTCCGCGTAAAGACCAATTTCGATCGTCTTAGCGAGCTCGACCTCCTCCTCGGCGCTCAGCAACGGAGTCTTGGCGATGCCTTCCAGATATAGGCCGACTGCATCCTTGCCATCGATGCCTTCGGATACTCGCGAGCGAGTAGTTGTTGCCACAGTGGCCCCTTTCGTGTCCTTCACAAGGGTGAACGCATCAGGTACCGATTTCGATTCCTCGACTGCCCTGAAGAATCCCTGAGACCTACTCGGGGGTAACCCGGAGCAGGATTTGCTGCCAATGATTCGGAGCCGGGAGCTTTTCCGGATGCAATACCCCGCACAATCTCCGGGTACACACCGTTCAGGTCACGGTCCGTTCAAGCTTCAAACGGACAACGGCATTCCGAGGTTCTGATCAGCCGTCGCTGGTTATCTCGCCGATGATCCAGGCGTACTCGAAGGCCAGTTCGTGCCAGCTCTTATAGCGTCCGCTTACTCCGCCGTGGCCTGCCACCATTTCTGTCTTGAGCAGGATCGGCCGTTTCGCCGAGTTGTTTCCGGCATGCCGCAGAGCAGCGATCCATTTGGCCGGTTCCACATAGAAAACGCGGGTGTCGTTGAGACTGGTGGTGGCCAGGATGGCCGGATAGTCACCGGACTGCACATTCTCATACGGCGTATAGGACTTCATGTACGCGTAAACCTCGGGGTCGTGCAGCGGGTCGCCCCACTCTTCCCACTCGATGACCGTGAGCGGAAGTTCAGGATTCAGGATCGTCGTCAGGGCGTCGACGAACGGTACCGATGCGTGGATGGCACGGAACCTCTCCGGCACAAGGTTCGCCACTGCTCCCATGAGCAAGCCACCGGCACTGCCGCCGCGGGCAGCCAACCGGTCGGTTGAGGTGTATCCCCGCTCGATCAAGTAATCAGCGCACGCGATGAAGTCAGTAAAGGTGTTCTTCTTGGCAAGCCGCTTGCCCTGTTCATACCAGCTCCGGCCGAGCTCACCGCCACCACGGATATGGGCAATTGCATAGACGATGCCACGGTCGAGCAGCGAGAGGCGCGACACTGAAAAGCCGGGATCCATCGAAGCCTCGTACGACCCGTAGCCGTACAACAGGGCCGGTGCGGTGCCGTCCAGCGGAACATCCGCCTTCCGCACGATCGACAACGGCACGCGGGTGCCATCGGCAGCTGTGGCCCAGCCGCGCTCCTGCACGTAGTCGTTCGGCTGATAGCTGCCGAACCGCGGATCATCGAGAACAGGCGTCCGCTTGAGCAAGGTCAGCTCTCGGGTTGTGAGGTCGTAGTCATAGATCGAGTCAGGGGTCAACAGAGATGCATAGCCAACGCGGATGGTTGGGGTGTCGTACTCGGGTTCGCCGGGGGCGTCTACGACGTACAGGGGCTCCTCGAACGCGATGTCTGTGCCGGGCTGGAGATTGCCACCGGCATCGCGCGGCATGACGTGCAAGCCGGTGAGCCCGTCGCGTCGCAACGATACGACCGCATGTGTGGCGTACGCGCTGACGGAGAGAATCCGCACACCCTGGCGGTGGGGGATCACGGGCGTCCACTCGGCGTGACTGGTCGCTGTCAGCGGTGCCTCGGCGAGCTCGAAATCTTCGGCCCCATCGTTGTGCACGATCAGCAGCCGATCGCCCGCCAGCTCGACGTCGTACTCAACCCCTTGGCGGCGTGGCGCGACGATACGTGGCTCACCTTCCGGATCGTCGGTACTGAGTAGCCGAAATTCTGAAGTGATCTTGCTTCCAGCTCCGATGAGGATCCATCGATCATCGCGGCTGGCATCGACACCGAGCCAGAACCGCTCATCTGCCTCGGTCACGACGGCGATGTCTTCTGACGGGTCGGTACCCAGCCGATGCCGCAAGACGATGTACGGCCGCCAGGCGTCGTCCGCTCTGGTGTAGAAAAGGTGGCTGTTCTTCGCCCACGCGACACCGTAAGCGGTATCGCTGATCTGGTCAGCGAGTAACTCACCCGAGTCCAGATTCTTGATCATGATCGTAAAGCGTTCTGCCCCGGTCAGGTCCACCGAGTACGCCAGCAGCCGGCCGTCGAGAGACACACTGAACGCGCCGAGGGAGAAGAATTCATGGCCTTCGGCCTCGAGGTTGGCGTCCAGCAGAATTTCTTCGCCGACGATCTCTAGTTCAGGGTCGGGCCGTTTTTCGCGATCGCTGGCAACAACTCGGCAGTAGATCGGATACTCCGATCCTTCGACCGTGCGAACGTAATACCAGTACGCGGGGCCGCCCGGGTGGGAGCTGTAGCTCGGGACACTGAGGTCGGTCTCCTTGGTCCGGGCCTTGATCTCGCCGAAGACCGCGTCCGAAAGCTCAGAAAGGTGAGCAGTCTGGGCTTCGGTGTAGGCGTTCTCCGCCTCCAGATAGCTGATCACTTCTGGGTTGTCTTTTTCCCGCAACCATTCGTAGGGATCGACGAAGACATCACCGTGGTGGGTGCGTGTGATCGGCTTCCGTTTCGCGAGGGGCGCAGCGGACGTAGGGGGAGCGTCGGCGTACATGCTGCACGAGCGTAGCGGGCGCCTAAGACTGTCGAGCCGACCGATCCTTCCCGCCGCGCCGACGATGCGTGAGGATAGGCCCATGGGAGCAGAGGTCGACTCGACAGAGTTCACGCGAGAAGATCGCAAGCGTTACCGGGACAAGGTTCGCAAAGGCCTCGACGTGCTGGCCCGCATGCTGACCGAGTCACGCTTCGACTTCGAGCGGCCGATGACGGGCCTCGAGATCGAACTGAACCTGGTGGACATGGACTGCCAGCCGGCCATGCGTAATGCGGAAGTACTTGGCGCCATTGCCGATCCGTCCTTCCAAACCGAGCTCGGCCGATTCAACATCGAGATCAATGTCGCGCCGCGTCGGCTGGTCGATTTCGGCTTCTCCGACTTCGAACAGTCGGTGCGAAAGTCGCTGAACGATGCAGACCCGCGGGCGAAGGCGATCGGCGCGCAGTTGGTGATCATTGGCATTTTGCCCACCCTGATGCCGCCTCACGTCACCCTCGACAATGTCAGCGAGAACCCGCGCTACTCAATGCTTGACCAGCAGATCTTTGCCGCACGCGGTGAAGATCTGGAGATCGTCATCGACGGTGTGGAACGTCTGGCAATGGTGTCGAACACGATCATGCCCGAGGCCGCGTGCACCTCGACTCAGGTCCACCTGCAGGTCAGCCCGGATGACTTCGCCGGCTACTGGAATGCCGCGCAGTCGATTGCCGGCGTGCAGGTCGCCTTGGGCGCAAACTCGCCTTTCCTCTTCGGGAAGCAGCTTGTCGCTGAATCCCGCATCCCGCTGTTCGAGCAGACCACTGACACTCGAAGTGAGGAGCTGAAAGCTCAAGGCGTACGGCCGCGCGTGTGGTTCGGCGAGCGCTGGATAACCTCGATCTTTGACCTTTTCGAGGAGAACGCCCGATACTTCCCTGCCTTGTTGCCGATCAGCTCCGACGAGGATCCGGTAGCGGTACTCGACAGCGGCGGAGTACCAAGCCTGGACGAACTCCGACTGCACAACGGCACCATTTACCGCTGGAACCGGCCGGTCTACGACGTCAGTGGTAGCAGTCCACACTTGCGGGTGGAGAATCGGGTGTTGCCCGCAGGGCCGACCGTCGTCGACACAATGGCCAACGCGGCCTTCTTCGCTGGGCTGGTACGCGCCCTGGCCAACGACGACCGCCCAATCTGGACACAGATGTCCTTCCAAGCCGCCGCGGAGAACTTCGTCTCCGGCATTCGACACGGCATCAATGCCGAGGTCTATTGGCCCCGAGTCGGTCAGGTGCGGGTGGCTGAACTAGTCGTACGCAAGCTGCTGCCGATGGCCGCTGAGGGCCTGCGTCAATGGGAGGCTGACGAGGCCGAGATCGGCCGACTGCTTGACATCATCGAACGCCGCTGCCTGCGTGCGGCCAATGGCGCAACATGGCAGGTCGCCGAAGTTGCGCGACGTGAGCAGGCGGGCGAGTCCAGGCAGGATGCTCTCCGGGGGATGCTCACGAGCTACCTGCCGCTGATGCACAGCAACGAACCGGTCCACACGTGGGAGGTGCGCTGATGTCAGAGACGATTCAGTTCCCATCCGATCGGTTGCAGCAGGGACAGGCCGAGCTGCCTCGCCAATCGTTGCCTGCGGAGGCCCAGCCGCTGATCGTCGTCGGCTATTCCGCGAAGCCTGAGGGACGCGCGGCCCTGAAACGCGCATTGAGCGAGGCCCGGTTGCGCAGCGCAGCGCTCGTGGTCGTTGATACCTCGCCCGAGGCGGAAGCGGCTGACCTAGCCGCCGAGCTTGCCGTATCAGGAATTACCTATGAGATTCGAACCCCCGCCGACGTGGACGATTCGGCGGACGAGCTGATCAGAATCGCCGAGACGAGCGACGCGGACTTCATTGTGATTGGGCTCCGTCGCCGCTCTCCGGTCGGCAAGTTGCTGTTGGGAAGCAACGCTCAGCGGGTGCTGTTGGATGCAGCCTGCCCCGTCCTAGCGGTGAAGGCCGAGCCGGAGGCCGGATAGCCCCGAGTTTGATTGCTCGCTTCGCTCGCTGCGGATCGCGCCGGAAAGCCCCCTACTTGTCGTCGCTCGCCGACGAAAAGCGTGTCGGCTCCCTCCTCCGCAGCACGCGGCGCGCGATCCGAGTTGCGACACCATTTCGCCATCGGACGGGACGTTTGGAGATTCGTGTCAGAATACCGATGGAGCACCTATTGACATCCGATGGGCGCTGCCTGCCCTAGATCCGCCTGGTCAGTCCGAGAGGCTCTTTGTGACACCCCCCTCCAAACTCCCCTCCAAACTGCACACATCGTCTCGCGCGGTGGCTGCGTCCACAAGCCGGGCTCGGCAAGAAAGCGTTCCGATCAAAAAGGCCGCGTCGGCCAGGAAGGCTCCCGCCAAGAAAGCGTCGTTGAAGTCGGTCGAGAGTCCAGCAGCCAAGAAGGCCGCCGCAGCGCCGCCAGTCGCTGATGAGGAAACGCCGCTAGCAGCGGAGCCGGACGCAGCTGACGATGCAGTTGACGAGGTGGATCTCGAGGACCTCGCCCTGGAGTCCCTCGACGTCGATCTCGAGGCCGAAACGCTGACCGCTGATGTGGTAGTCGACCTGGAGAGTGAAGAGGTCGTACTCACCGTCGGCAAGAAACGCACCCTGGATGACATAGACGAGTCCGCATTCGAGCCCGCTGAAGAGGCCAAGCTCGAAGAGGAACTGGCCGAGGACGAGGGTTTCACCTTGTCGGAGGCCGACGACGCGGACGAGCCTGAGCAGCAGGTGATGGCAGCGGGCGCCACGGCTGATCCAGTGAAGGACTACCTGAAGCAGATCGGCAAGGTCGCGCTGCTGAATGCCGAGCAGGAAGTGGAGCTTGCGAAGCGAATCGAAGCCGGACTGTTCGCCGACGAGAAGCTCAACGACGATCACACGAAGATCAAGGCATCACAGCTCGACGACTACGAATGGATCGCCGAGGACGGTCGTCGCGCCAAGAACCACCTGCTGGAGGCCAATCTCCGCCTGGTGGTCTCGCTCGCCAAGCGCTACACCGGACGGGGAATGCTCTTCCTCGATCTCATCCAAGAGGGCAATCTGGGGCTGATCCGGGCGGTCGAGAAGTTCGACTACACCAAGGGCTACAAGTTCTCCACCTATGCGACATGGTGGATTCGGCAGGCGATCACCCGCGCGATGGCCGATCAGGCTCGTACCATCCGCATTCCGGTGCACATGGTCGAGGTCATCAACAAACTGGCTCGCGTGCAGCGGCAGATGCTGCAGGATCTCGGCCGGGAACCTACGCCGGAGGAACTGGCGCGCGAACTCGACATGACTCCTGAGAAGGTCGTCGAGGTTCAAAAGTACGGCCGTGAGCCGATTTCGCTGCACACTCCGCTGGGTGAGGACGGCGACTCCGAGTTCGGAGATCTGATCGAGGATTCGGAGGCTGTCGTTCCGGCGGATGCCGTGAGCTTCACCCTCCTGCAGGAGCAGCTACACGACGTACTGGACACCCTCAGTGAGCGCGAAGCCGGCGTGGTGTCGATGCGCTTCGGATTGACCGATGGTCAGCCCAAGACGCTCGATGAGATCGGCAAAGTGTACGGGGTGACGCGTGAGCGGATTCGGCAAATTGAGTCCAAGACCATGAGCAAGCTGCGGCACCCATCCCGTTCCCAGGTGCTGCGGGACTATCTGGACTGAGCATCTAGCCGTTTCGAGCGGTTTTACGCGTGAAATGGGGCCTGACACGCCCAACGCAGCCGTGCACAGCGCTTTAGTCCAAGATATTGGATGTGCTTCACGCTGTGCGGGAGTCGGTTTCACTTATAACAACTGCCGTCCGGGGACATCTGGCGAACCAACCCAGGGCCAGAGCACTGGTCCCAACAGCCGCGACCTCATGCGGACGCGGGATTGCCTTCCAGCCCCAGGACACGAACTCCAGACCTACGCGACAAACGCGATGAGGCGTTGGTGAGGTTGATGTTCACCTCCGGCGCTCGGCCCGGTGAGGTGGTTGCGCTACAAGTGGCCGACGTGAATTTACGGACCGACCCGCCGACGGCGATCATCCGGTCGCGGCAAAGGCGGCAGAGGCCGGGTGGTCCCGCTCGCGGTCGAGGTTGCCGCATCCATCGACCGCTACATGCGAGCCCGACGCAGCCATCGACTCAAGAGATGACCCGGCGCTGTAGCTCGGCGATCGTGGCAAGCATTTCTCCTATGACGCGTTACATAAGACGCTCGCCATGCGCGCCGAGATGGCCGGCATAACCGGTTTCCATCCGCACCGGCTGCGGCACACGGCTCGCGCCGCGCTCAACGAAGCACGCAAAAACAGAGCGCCCAAACAGCCCACCGAGACGGGACAGTTGGCGCCCGCTCGCGGCATCGATGATGATCTTGAAAAGAAAGACAACAAACCATGAACCGGCGGCAGATCGTCGCGCTCGCCAACGCGATTCAAGGTGTCCGACCCCAACTGGGACAGTCGGGCATCGTCGCACAGCTCACACAGCTAGCCCAGTCATGGTGCGGTACTGACGCCGCGCAGTCGCTCCACGCCATGACCGTTGCGGCCAACGCGCAAGCGCGTACGCCTGGCGCTTTCAACGCTGCGGCGCCAGTGATGCAGCAGCAGTCAGGTGTATCAGACGCCACAACCGGCGCGTCTGTGTATCAGACGACACAACCTGGCGCGAGGAGTGCTACATATGCGGACTGCCGCGCGGCAGATGCGAGACGCGCCGCCAATGGGAGATCGGTCACGGCGTACCCGATCCGCACGAGTTCGCGACCATCGAAGACGCCGAGCGCAACAAGGCGGCAAAGCAGCCCAGGGATGCCGCAGCATGACCGCCACGAAAGGCTGCGCTCGCCTCCGACGCATTAACCAGCGCGATCTTCAATGCCGCCGGTCGCGGGCTGCAACCACACTGCACAGATGCTGCGACCGGCGAACTCTGGCTGAGCTAACACCCAGCAGCACGCGCCAGAGATGTACGGAAGCATGACAGTACAATTCCGGCCAAGCAAAAAAAGACCGGTTCGCCAAGCACCTGCGCCGCTCAAGCTAGACGACGTGCAAGTAACGCGAAACGGCGCACATCCTCAAGTCACCCTCGTTCTTAGCCGACCTTTGACCGAATATGAAGCACAGGTTGTTTGGGAGTTTTTCCCGCTTGCATCTGCCTCTGAGGGATCCACTGTGATCACGGTGCACACGATGCGCAGGCCGCCCACCCGTGCTCGCCTCGCTGAGGACGTATCGAGAATCTCCCAGCGTGCAGTTGCGCTCGAACGGCAACACCAGAGGATCTTTGAGCGGTACCGATCCGCTGCCAAGGCGCGGTACCAAGCCGCCGCCCCGGCGGTCAAAAAACCACCGTTGGCATAGCTTCGCAGTCGCCAACGTGGACGACAGCGGAACACCTGGCTGCCTCGACCTCAGCTTCAATCCATCAAGGCTACGGCTTGGTGTGTAGATTGCCGTTCAGACCTGGCCGCCCAACAAAGGGTGTATTTTGCCGGGCGAATTTTTAGGTGCGGACAGGCGTGACGACAGTCTCAGCTAGTTCCTCCCTCCGGGATGCTCGCTCTCCGTTTTTCGGGGGTGTGAGACACCGTGCCGTTTGGACGCGGGCCGCTGTCACTCGACGAAAATCACATCGATCACGTTTAGCCCACCGATAGTCCGGTCGGGGTGTCGTCGCAGGTACTCGAACTGCGCCTCACGCCAGCGTTGTCGCCGGCTCATGCCGGGCGGCCCTAGCTGCCAGTCGGGGGGTCGAACTCGCCGAGCTCGGGCGTATGTCGTCTTCGGGCAGCCGTCGCCACCTTGCCATCTAGGCGCCTTTCGTCCATCGTGCTACGGCAGCCTTGACTGCGTTCCTTGACGCTGCGCTGGCGCCGGGCTCAGACTCAGGTGTCGGATCATCCGACGCCTGCTGCGGCTCGGTGAGTGCGGTGGCAGCCCTTAGAGGCGAGGGAACCCGAGGATGGTCACGAGCGCGTAGACCGCGAGGCCCCCCGTCAGGAGGAGCAGGACAAACCGCACCCGGCGCGACTGGAAGCGCGGTGAAAGCGCGACCAGGAACAGGACAGTGGCGAGCACCACGGTCGTCCCGGTGTACTCCTC
>JBKPTR010000226.1:0-4940 GCA_046735615.1 Actinomycetota bacterium | reverse complement strand
CCGCTGCTACTGGGTGCCCCCTTGGCTGTGCAGCAACTCATCTGAGTACGACTCCGCCGGATCAGCAGAAAACTGCAAATGACATTGGTGAAATTACATGCCTGTCAATACCGTAAAGTCAAGCGGTTTCCTGATATTGGGCACAGATTCAGGCGTGAGGGTCTGTTTACGACTGTGGACGGCCCCACCAGTCCACGGCTGGCGGTGGCACGTCCCGTTGGCCCTTCGATCGGGCAGCGGGGTCGTCGGCGATTTGCACCTGCGGTCCAGGCCCAGTGGGCTGCGTTGGGATCGGCTGCCAGGCCGTGGAGGGCTCTGCTCCCCAACCAGCTGCCGGGGCGCCAGCGGCTGCTTCACCGGCCGTACGCCAGACCGCACCGGCAGCCGCATCAGGCTGCCAGGTCGGCTGCAGCCGCGGATCCGGACGCGCCGGCAACGGCAACGGCTCAGGGTAGGGCGCCAGCCCGATTCCGGCTGGCAGCCGGCGCGGCACGGCCTGGAGCTGCAAGAGCTTGATCAATAGTCCGAGCGCGATGACCGAGGTCACCTGTACCACGATGGCGGCAAGCACGCCGACAACTGGCGTAGGCTCCGCGGCGAGCCCCACCAACGCAAGGGTCAGACCAAGCAGTACGGCGAGGCCTCCGACGACGAGGCTGAGTATCGTCAGCAGGCGCGCGTGGGGCGTTCGCTCACGCAAGACACAAAAACTCACCAGAACCGCAAGCACGACCAGCGGCACCGGATTCGCGGCTCGCGCACTCAACACCAATGCGACATTGGCGAGCGGGCCTGAGTAGGTCGCCATCCCCACGACGGCGAGCACGAGGTTGAGCACCATGGCTCCAAATGCGACCCAAGCCGCCGGCTCCCGCAACCGCATCAAACTATCCATCCTTTCAGCGTAACGACAATGACTGTGCAGAGAGGCGAGCTGCACAAACTCCGCTGCCTCCTCTGCGAGCGTCGGTGGGCGTCCGCTGGTGATCGGAGGAATGATGAGCGAAACGCGCTCTCTGTTTCGCGAAGAGTGACGACGGCACCAGCTTCCCGGGGCGCCGCGCTAGCAGAGACAAATGACCGACCTGGATGAACTTGCTCAACGCCGCCTCGCGGCAAGTGGCTGATGGAAGACTGGTGCGGTGCGGATCGTGATCTTGGCCGGTGGCGTCGGCGGCTCCAAGTTCGTCCTCGGCGTGCGTTGCGCCTATCCGACAGCGGAACTCACAGTGATCGCCAACACAGCTGACGACATCACCCTGCACGGTTTGCGAATCTGTCCTGACCTCGACACGATCATGTACACCCTCGGTGGTGGTGGGGATCCGGTACGCGGTTGGGGGCGTGAGGACGAGAGCTGGCGGGTGATGGAGGAGTTCGCCTCCTATGGCGTCGAGCCGTCCTGGTTCTCCCTCGGCGACCGTGATGTGGGCACCCATCTGGTGCGGACCCAGATGCTGAACGCCGGCTACCCCCTCTCTGAGGTGACCGCAGCACTGTGCACCCGCTGGCTGGCTCATGATCAGCAGCTCAAGTTGATCCCGATGACCGACGACCGGGTTGAGACCCACGTGATAATCGCGGATCCCGAGGCACCAGATCAGCGACGGGCCATGCACTTTCAGGAGTACTGGGTGCGGCTTCGCGCACAACCGGAGGCACTGGCCGTCACCCTGGTCGGCGTCGAGGCCGCACGACCGGCGCCTGGTGTGATTGAGTCGCTGGACCAAGCCGACCTGATCTTGGTAGCGCCGAGCAACCCCGTGGTCTCCATAGGTCCGATCCTTGCCGTGCCGGGCCTGCGCGATGGGCTACAACGCGCATCCGCCCCTGTCGTGGGCTTCGCGGGGATTCTCGGCGGTTCACCGGTGCTGGGCATGGCTCACCGGCTCCTGCCCGCCATCGGCGTCGATGTCGATGCCGCAGCGGTCGGCCTGCACTACGGTGCCCGCGCGCGCGGCGGTGTGCTGGACGCCTGGGCCATGGATCACGTCGACGTGTCCTCCGCCGAACGCATCGAGCACGCCGGCTTGCAGGCCGTGGTCACGGATCTGATCATGCGGGACCCGACGACTACGGCCGGCTTCGTCAACTATGCGATCAAGTCCGTGCGTCCATGATCAGCATCTTCGCTCCGGACGGGATTGGAGAAGTCGTCGCCGGCACTGATCTTGCAGCTGCGATACTCGCAGCAGCTGCCGACGACCCATGTGGACCGCTTCGAGATGGCGACATTGTCGTTGTCACATCCAAGATCGTCAGTAAGGCCGAGGGCCGCATCGAGCCGGCGTCACAGCGCGGAGAGCTGATCACTTCTGAGAGCCGCCGCACTGTTGCCCGCCGCGGAGAGACCCGCATCGTCCGCACTCACGGCGGGCTGACAATGGCCGCTGCGGGTGTAGATGCCTCGAACGTCTCTGCAGAGTCGATCTTGTTGCTGCCGCGTGATCCCGACGCCAGTGCTGCGGCGATCCGCGAGCAGCTGGTAGCGGCTACCAGGCTTCGGCTGGGCGTGATCATCTCCGACACCGCCGGGCGGCCATGGCGGATGGGACAGACCGATCACGCCATCGGCGTCTCCGGGGTTCAGGCTCTGCAGGACTATGTGGGCGCCAAGGATTCCTACGACAATGAGCTTCAGGTGACAGTCATGGCGGTCGCCGACGAGCTGGCAGCCGCCGCGGACCTGGTGAAGGGCAAGTTGCGCGGGCGTCCGGTTGCTGTCGTACGCGGCCTTGGTTCGATGGTCGGAGAGGCCGATTCGTCGGCTCGTGAGTTGCTTCGCGATCCCGCCAAAGACATGTTCAGTTTCGGGAGCCAGGAGGCGGTCTTGGCCGCCGTACTCGTCGCATGCGGGCAGCAGGATCGGTACGAGGAACTCGTCGCGCTCGAGCGTCCGGAGCAAACGTCCCGACTCCTGGCTGGGACGACACTGGGCAGGGAAGCCCAAGATCTGCTGCGCGCCATCATGTCCGTCGACCTGACCAGCACCCAGGGTTTCGAGTTAGACTCGCCACTCCTTGAGACGGATCGGTAGGAGTGACCCTGGTGGCGAAAGCCAAGAGTGACGAGAAGGCCACCCCTAAGAGCGGGGCGGCAACGAAGACCCCATCCTCGCCACAGAGCCGCCGCGACAAGCTGGCCTCCCTCGAGGCCACGCGGAAGAAGGAACAACGCAACCGAACCATCCGGCTGCTTGTCATCTGCTTCGTGCTCGCGATGGCAATGCTGGCGTATCCGATCTATCTCTTCATCGATGACTATCGCGCCCGGACCGCGACGATTGCCGACATCGGCAGCAGCGTGGCTGACGCCGGTTGCGACCCGGTTGCTGAGGATGAGGCCACCGGCAACCAAGATCACGTTCCGGACGGCACCAAGGTGACCTACGCCCAGACTCCACCTGACTCAGGGAGTCACTACGCCAACCCCGCCCCGTTCACCAAGCACTTCTACGCCGAAGCGGATCGACCTGCTGTGGAGACCCTGGTGCACAATCTGGAGCACGGCTACACGGTCGTCTGGTATCACGCGAACGCTCCCAGCAAGGAGATCGACAACCTGCAACGGATCGCCAAGACCTTCGGCAGCGAGGAGTACGACCCGGCGGACAAGTTCATCGCGGCACCTTGGTCTGACGCCGATGGCGCCGGCTTCCCAGCCGGCAAGAACATCGTGATCACACGCTGGACCGCTGATCCGACCGACCCCGGCGATGTCACAAAGCAAAGAGGTGTCCGGCAGGCTTGCAGCAACGTCAGCGGTGCCGCCATCCAGGAGTTCATGGCCAAGTACCCGGTCGCCAAGTCCCCGGAGCCTAGCGGCGCCTAACGCCCAAGGCGCTTTACGCGTAGCTGCCGCCGAGTTGAGCGGTGACCTCGGCGACCAGCTCCTTGATCCGTTCGGCCTCTGAAATGGGGCAAACCAGGGTGATCTGCGGCGTCTGCACGATCACCGTGTCAGTGAGCCCGACCACCGCGACGAGCCGGCCGTCCTCAGCATTGTTGATCACCAGATTGTCGCGAGCGTCAACCAGCACAGCGGCACCCTGGGTGGCGTTTCCTCGTTCGTCGCGCGGCAGCTGTTCGCCGAGTGCAGCGAAACCGCCGACATCGTGCCAGGTGATGGGCAGCCGCACTGCGACGACACGAGCACTCCCTTCGCCCCGTGAGACGGGCTCCATCACGGCGTAGTCGACACTGATCTTGAGCAGCTCCGGATAGATCTCCGCGAGGCGATAGGGTGCAGCCGCCAGCTCCACCACCGCATCGTGCGTCTTTGGCTGCAGCAGCTTGAGCTGATCAAGCAAGGTGTCGGCGCGCCAGACGAACATGCCGGAGTTCCACCAGTACTCGCCGGAGGCCAGATACTCCTCAGCAGTCGGCCGGTCGGGCTTCTCTTTGAACTCGACGACCGAAAAGACGTCCGGGTGACCGGGGATCGTCTCGCCCCGCCGCAAGTAGCCATAGCCGGTGTGCGGAGCCGTTGGCACCACCCCGAACGTCACCAGGAATTCTTCAGCGCTCTCGGCAACCTCGAAGCCTTCGAGAAGTGCACGCTGGAACACCGGAATCGGATGCATGATGTGGTCCGCGGTGACAACCGCAACGACCGCGTCTGGGTCACGAGCCGCCAGAATTGCTGCCGGCCAGGCCACCGCGTTCAGCGAGTCACGGCCCTCCGGCTCGCCGAGAATATTGGCAGGTTTGACTTCGGGTAGCTCCGCGGCGACGACATCTGCGTAATCGGCGCCAGTGCAGACCAGGACCTGGTCGGGCGGGACGACCCCCTCCAAGCGGTCGTACGCGATCCTGAGCAGGCTCTTGCCGCCGACCACGCGCAACAGCTGTTTGGGCATGTCTTGCCGGGACAGCGGCCAGAGCCGCTTGCCTGACCCACCAGCCATGATCAGCACGTAACGCATGCGGAAAGGGTAGCGG
>JBKPTR010000225.1:0-9849 GCA_046735615.1 Actinomycetota bacterium | reverse complement strand
GCGATAGGTGCGGTTGGAGTGGCTGAGGTGGAGGTCCGGGGCCTACGAGCCGAGGATGTGCTCACTGACTTCTCGCGTTCTGTTGTCCAGCCGGCCGCCTCTTTGGCGGTCTGAGCCTTAGGTTGTTCAAACGTCTTGCTGCTGCAACTGCGCCAGCACCTCACCAGCGTGGGCGACCCCGAACTGCTCCGGATCATCCGACGATCCGTGCGCCTCCAGCCGTAAGACTGAGCCTGCTTTGGTGGGTGGTGACAAGTTGCTCAGTAACGTTCTCCCAATTACCGCCGTCAGAGTCAAATCGAGACTTGTACCACGGACGGCTGTGACTACCGCACGGGCCCCCACCGGTGCTGTGCAACCGGCCTCGAGCGCACCGAGAAAACCCCGCTCCACAAGGGATTCTGCTCGCGCAACCAAGTTGTCGAGAAGTGCCAACCGGTCTCGAAGCGCAATGCTGAGAGAACGATGAATTTCTAGCGCGAGGGCACCTTGTCCAGGTGCTGGAAGCATCACCTGATGATCAAGAATCTGTGCTGGGAGCTGTTTGATGGTGATGCCTTCGGGGAGCGCTTCCAGCTCCGGCAATAGGCCGAGCCGGCGCAACCCGGCCGCGGCCAAGATCACTGCGTCGACCCTGCCCTCGCGTACCCGCTCGATCCGGGTCTCGACGTTCCCCCGAATCGGCACGACGTCCAGCTGGAGATCCCGGTCCGCTGCCCAGTCGAATAGCTGCATGGCGCGCCGCGGAGCCCCGGTACCGACCCGGGTGCCGTCGGACAGATCATCGAGTCGCTGCCCCACCAGCACGTCCCGGGTGTCCTCACGCGCTGGAATCGCGATAATCTCCAGATCCTCTGCCGGCGTTGTCGGCAGGTCCTTGAGAGAGTGCACCGCGACATCGATCTCACCTCGGCGCAAGGCGTCGCGGACTGCGCTGACAAAGACTCCGGTGCCGCCAATCTCAGTGAGCTGACGCTGGTCGAGATCACCGGTCGTCGTTATGCCGACGAAGGTGGAGTTGACACCGTCGGCCGCGAGTGCGGTGGCAACCTGGTTCGCTTGCGCGCGGGCAAGCGAAGAGGTACGGGCGCCCAGCCTGATCGACTGGGTCAAGGGAATTGCAGTCATTGGCGCCGACGCACGATCAGGGTCCGACCTCTGGCGACATCACTGCAGCGACTGTCTGCGGGTCGAGTGCGAAAAGCTCGCGCAGCGCAGCCGCGTAGTCAACAGCGTCCGGCTCAGCAGACAGTTCCTGAACGCGTACGGTCGGAGCGTGCAGCAGCTTGTCGACGATACGGCGCATGCTGCGCTGGATCTGGTCGCGTTCATGATCATCAAGGTGCGGTAGCCGGGCGTCCAGCCGGCGCAGTTCGCTTGCCACCACCTCCGAGGCCATGGAACGCAGCGCGACGACCGTGGGCGCGACCTGGGCGGCACGGCGCAGGCCAAGGAAATCGGCAACCTCTTCCCGAACGAGACCGCGGGCGTCTTCGATTTCCTGGGCACTCGCCGCATCTGGCTGCTCGGTGACGAGACGATCCAGATTAACCAGGCGAATACCGTGCGAGGCGATTTCCGGTGCTACGTCGGCCGGTAGAGCGAGATCAACGACTCCGCGGACCGGCGTACCCACGAGATCTTCGACGCCAATGGTCAGCGTCCGTGCTCCGGTACAGGTCACCAGAACATCGGTCTCGGCGAGCGCCTGCTGGAGATCTGAAAGTGCGACAGCCTTGCCGCCGACCGCTTCGGCAAGCCGCTCGGCGCGGGACAGGGTCCGGTTGGCGCAGGTGACCGAGGCGCCGTCCGCCGCCGCAGTCCGCGCTGCCAGCCCAGCCATCGCGCCAGCCCCGACGACAAGCAACCGCTGACTGCCGAGGCCGCCCAGCTCACTAGCGAGGAGCCGGTACGCAGCGCTGACCAGCGAATGACCGGCCGAGCCAATCCCGGTCTCGCTGTGGACCCGCTTGCCTACCCGAATCGCTTGCTGGAATAAGGAGTTGAGCACCGGCCCGACAGTTTCATGAGACTGGGCAAGAGTCAGGGCGCTCTTCACCTGCCCGAGAATCTGGCTCTCACCGATCACCAGCGAATCAAGTCCGGACGCTACCGAGAACGCGTGAGCGACTGCACCCTCGTCAAAGAACACCGCGCATAGCGACCGCAGCTCGCTGCCACGGAGGCCGGCGACATCGGCCAGAACTTGAGTCGCGTCATCCAAAGCACCGTGAAACCGGGAGACGGAGGCGTAGAGCTCGGTCCGGTTGCACGTGGACAACACCACAGCCTCGTCGATGTGCTCGGATCCGACGAGTTGCTCAGCGAGCTTGGCCGACGCGTGGGAATCGAGCGCGAGCTGACCCAGATGGGAAACCGAGGTCGACTTGTGCGAGACGCTGACCACCAGAATGCTCATGTCCTGGTCCCTCTGCTTTCAGCCAAGATCTGACTGCTGTCGCGGGTCTTGCGTTGCTCGTGATAGGCGAGGATCTGCAGTTCCTGGCCAAGGTCGACTTTGCGGACATTGACGCCTTCGGGTACCACGAGCACAGTCGGTGCAAAGTTGAGGATGCTGGTGACGCCCAGATACACAAGTCGATCCGCGACGGCCTGGGCGGCGTCAGCGGGAGTCGCGATGACAGCAATCACGGCACCTGTACGAGCGACGACCTCCTCGAGTTCGGTCAAGTCGCAAATCGCCAGCTCATGAATCCGCTTGCCCACAAGATCTGGGGAGGTATCGATCAAGCCGACGACCCGAAACCCGTGGGAGTAGAAGCCGGAGTAGTTGGCCAGTGCAGTACCGAGATTGCCGAGGCCCACGATGATCACTGGCCAGTCGTGAGCGGACCCGACGACGCGGCCGATCTGAAGCCGCAGGTACTCCACGTCGTACCCGACCCCGCGAGTGCCGTAGGAGCCCAGGTACGACAGGTCTTTGCGGAGCTGGGCAGAGTTCACGCCTGCCGCCTCAGCTAGGGCACCACTGCTGATTGTGTCGATCTGCTGTTCGGCCAGCTGGTTGAGTGCCCGAAGGTAGACGGGCAGCCGGGCAACCGTGGCGTCCGGGATTCCTTTGAGCGTGGCGACCGTTCGCCAATGTTGACCTGCCGTCGTCTGCGGCGAAGGCTCAGTCGGGAAGGTATGCGACACACAACTCCTGAATCGGCGCTCGGATTACTCCAAACAGCGCCACTCTAAGGGCTTTGTGAATAGCTGCACAATTTGTTGGGAGCTGCTCGCGCATCGCGCGCTGCAGTTCCGCCTACTTCGTCGTCGCTCGCAGACGAAGAACATGTCTGCTCGCTCCTCCTCAGCACACCGGGCGCGCGATTCCCGACGCTCGCAGCTGATTAGGACTGGCGGTCGCATGTTATTCCTCAGCTGTGCCCAGGCTCTCGAGGTAGGCCTGGCCGCGCGGTGAGAGTCGATAGCCACGCTCCAGCGATTCGGTCAGGCCGAGCGCCTTGAGCCGGCGGACCCTGAGCTTGTACGTCCGGCGCTCTTTCCCGGCCTCTGCGGCGAGCTCAGTCGACACGACACCAGGCTGGCGTTGAATCTGTCGCAGCGTGCTGTGGGTCCAGGGCTGCTCAGCGGCGCGATCCATCCGCTCCAGCCTTGCGCTCAACGCCGAGACATCGGCTGTGGCCAGCTGGGCTGAGCCGCGGAGCGCAACGCGCGGATCAGGTCCGGCCAAGATGATGCCGACCCGATAGAGATCCCCCTGGCCCTTCGCACTCGTCCACTTGACCAGTGCTCCGACCGAGTCGAAGCCGGCGTCAGCAGCCTCCTCCTCGGTCAATTGCTTCTCGTCAGCTGCTGTAATCGAGGTCACCTCGACGACGCCGGCGGCTGTGGTGAATCTGGATCCGACCTTGGGGCGTACCACCTCCCAGCGTCGGTATGTGCAGTTCACTCGACCTTCGGTGAGGCCACGCAGAGTCGCAGCGGTGAATAACACTGGGCTCAGTGAGTCCGCAGCAGAGCGGCTCTGAGCCGCGCCGGGTCGACCCGCCAAAAGTCGTGCTGCGCACCGTCGACGAAGGTTACGGGCACCTGATCGGTATAGCGCCGCTGCAGCTCCGGGTCGCTATCGACATCAACCACCTCGTACGCCTCGCCGACCTCGGCACAGATAGCAGCCACTTGCGCTATCGCTTCCTCGCACAGATGGCAGTCCTGCCGGGTCAGTACGACGACCCGCTCACCCCACTCGGCGAATTCGACCACGGCACCATCTTTCACGACGCTGGCGACGTGGCCTCCGAGGGCTGCGTGGTGCGGCGGCCAATCAGGGCAATGGCCAACAGAAGTGCTCCCCCGACCAGGGACAGCATCGAGACAAGCCGCACTACCCCCCTTGTCGCGACGGTGATGTCCGCAGTTCCGGCGCCTCCTAGCTCGATCAGCGTTCCGGCCACAGCGACGGCGACCCCGGCGATCGTCACCACCACGGTCGGGTCCAGCCCCATTCCCCGCCACACTCACGGTGAACAGCGCCGCGGCGCGAGGCCCTGCAGCGCCCGAAATCCGATCAGCAGGCCGTAAGAGAAGGACAGTCCACAGACCAGCGACGCCCCGCCGAAGACAGCCAGGCCGGCCACCACCATCCGGCGGTGGCCGTCCCGCTAGGCGGTTACTGCTGTCGGCGCCCCTTACGTCGAGAGCATGCTTCGCAAGACACCCTTCCTTACTTTGCCGGTTATGCCCCTCGGGAGCTCATCGACCAGTTGCACCAGGCTCGGACGCTTGAACTTTGCGAGCCTGCCGGCGCAATAGTCGTTGATCGTTTCGACACTGAGGCTGGTACCAGTGACAAACGCCACAACCTGCTCGCCGGTACGCCGGCTGGACCGGCCGACCACCGCCACCGAATCAACCCCCGGCAGCTCCCCGATCGCTTCCTCGACCTCGGCTGGATAGACGTTAAAGCCGTTGACGATGATGAGCTCACGGGCCCGGTCCACCAGGAACAACTCTCCATCGAGCAGGTAGCCGATGTCGCCGGTCGGGAACCAGCCGAGCTCTCCGGGACCACCGTGGCCATCCGGCCAATAACCGGAGAACAGGTTGTCGCCACGGATCCAAATCTCGCCAGGCTCGGTCGGTTCGGCGCCATCACCGATCCGCAATTCGACGCCTGGCAAAGGGCGACCGACGTGGCCATGTCCGAGCACCTCCCCGCCCAAGGTGGCCGAGACGCCCGGGGCCGCCTCGGTCAGCCCGTAACCCTGATCGACCCTATGTCCCGTATGCGCGGTGAACTGGTCTCGAAGATCAACTGGCAGCGGCGCGGCACCAGACACGACGGTGGTCACCGACCCCAGGGCGGCGATGGCCTGTTCGTCATCCAGGATTCGGGCAAGCACCGGGGGCGCCAGCGGCACATTGGTGATGTGCTCGGCTGCGAGCACTTCAGCGAAGCCGTCGAACCCGTCCATGATCACCAACCGGGCACCTGAGGCCACCCAGCTCCCGAGCACCGCGTTCAGACCGAATACATGAAAGAGCGGCAGCATGGCGAGCACCACGCTCTCGCTATCCAGGATCTCGAAGGACGCGACGCTCTGTAGGTGACTCAGCAGCGCCCGGTGGCTGAGCATCGCTGCCTTCGGCTCACCGGAGGTGCCGGCCGTGTAAAGCAGGACGGCCAATGCTTCTGGATCCCTCGGCGAGCTGAGCGGCAGGGCTGCCACGTCGGACAACTCGTCCAGCCCAGCAGCTGTGAGGGGTATCTGATGTACGTTGTCGAGAGGTTGGCGTGCAGCGGTGAACAGCACCCTGGCGCCGCAATCGTTGATCATCGCGCGCAACTCGGCGGCCGTCGAGTCCGGATTTATCGGCACTGCTACATATCCGGCACGCAAAGTAGCGAAATAGGCAACAACGAACTCGATGCTGTTGGGCCCACAGATCGCGACTCGATGCCCTGCTACCAAGCCGTGCGCCGCCAGTCCGGCAGCGACCGCGTCGATTCGTCCCTCGAGCTCAGCCCATGTCATGGTGCGGCGTACCGGCCTTGGTTGAACCAGCCCGACGTTCCCAGGCTGCGTCTCTTCCTGACGAGTCACAAGATCAGCAAGATTGGTGTCGACGGGGCCCGCGTCGACCGACTGGACCGCTGTGTCGAGGTCGTTCACCCAGCTGAGTCTGGCACGAGAATGGCGGACCGGACACTATGGTGATGACGTGATCGGACGCAAACGCGCAATGAATGAGCCGGACAGTACGTCCGGCGTGCATATCGGTCACGTTGAGTCTCTGCCCGGCAGCGACGCATCGGCAATCCCGGTCGACCACGGCGATCCGTTAGCAGCAGCCGGACCGCTACGCGAGGCGCCCGAGGCCTTGGTGGAAGCCGACCTCCGCCAGGAGCCCTTGATCCACGAGGATCCGACCGCAGCCGCGTTCTTCGATCTTGACAACACGGTGATTCAGGGCGCCTCACTGTTCCATCTCGCCAAGGGTCTGTATCGCCGCGGCTTCTTTCCCACCCGGGTGATCGTGAAAGGTCTGTGGTTGCAGGTCTACTTCCGGACGATCGGGCGAGAAAAGCCAGGCCACATAGAGGATGTGCGCAGCGTGACGTTGGGGTTCATCGAAGGTCACACCGTCGCCGAGCTCACTGAGATCGCGAACGAGGTGTACGAAGAGTCGATCGCGGAACGCGTCTGGCCGGGCACTCGGGCACTTGCTCAGATGCATCTCGACGTTGGGCAGCAAGTCTGGCTGGTCACCGCCGCGCCCGTAGAAGTAGCCGGCATCATTGCCGCGCGATTGGGACTGACCGGCGCCCTGGGCACCACGGCAGAGCACAATCACGGCGTCTACACAGGGCGGCTGAAGGGCCATCTGCTTCATGGCCCGGCCAAGGCGGAGGCCGTACGTGCATTGGCACACGAGCATGGACTTGATCTTGCTCACTGCTTCGCATACTCGGATTCTTACAACGACCTCCCCATGCTGTCGCTGGTCGGTCACCCCTGCGCCATCAACCCGGACGGCAGACTGCGGATGCATGCCGAAGAGCAGGACTGGCAGGTTCAGGACTATCGAAGCGGTCGCAGGGCGGCACGATTGGGGCTGCTCGGCGCTGGGGCTGCGGGCGCAACGGCCGGCGCAGTGGCAACGGGGTTTGCCGTCCGGCGCCGTCTGAGGGGATAAGACGCGGTGAATTTATCCCTTGCGGCTCGTGACGTAGAGCACCACCGTGGCAGCGAGCAGATAGCCCGCATAGCCGAAGAGCCCAAGCACCGCGAGGCCCTCGGCGCGGCCGCTTCGGGTCACGAATAGGCCCATCAAGATGACGGCCACCGCGAGTAAGACCAACGCGCCGGCGCCGACGTACACAAAGCCCCTGAGCTGCTCGGGATCAATCCGCCGTCCAGGATCGGTGCTGGTCGTGGCCTCGCTCGGCTCATCAGTCACACGTGACGGGCGTCCCAGACTGACCACGATTACGGTGAAGCCGGCGAAGGCCAGCAAGATCACCGCCAACGCCCAGAACACGTGGCACAGAGTAGCCGCGCGACAGGACTCAGCCGCTAGAAGAAGGCGCTCCGCCGCTGCACGAGCAATGCGTACAAGGCCTGCTGAATCGTCTCCCGCACCTGGTCGGTGATGTTGAACACCATCATGGGATCGTCGGCGGCACCCGGACCGAGCTCATCGGTGGCAATCGCCTCGCCGAACTGGATGATCCACTTGCTTGGCAGCGGGATCATGCCCACCGGCCCAAGCCAGGGAAACAGCGGCGTGATCGGGAAGTACGGCAGGCCGAGCAGCCGCGCCACCCCCGGCGCCCTAGCGATCAGCGGAAAGATCTCCTCTGACCCTACGATTGCAGTCGGGATGATTGGCACCTGAGCCCGCAGAGCGGCCGAGACAAATCCTCCGCGGCCAAACCGCTGCAGCTTGTAGCGATCGGCGTACGGCTTGCCAAGGCCTTTGAAGCCTTCGGGAAAAACGGCAACGAGCTGGTTGGACGCGAGCAGGCGTTCCGCGTCCTCCTGACAGGCCAAGGTGCTGCCTGTCTTGCGAGCAAGATCATGCGAGTAGGGCGTCTTGAAGATCAGATCCGCCCCCAGCATCCGGACGTGGCGGCCGATCTCGTCATAGACGATCGTGTGCAAGATCATGCCGTCAATCGGCAATGTGCCCGCATGGTTGGACACCAGCAGCGCCGAGCCATCAGCGGGAAGGTTCTCCGCCCCTCGGACCTCGACCCGGAACCAGGAGTCTGCAAGCCGCCGCAGCAGCGGCAGGAAGATCTTGGTCGTGAACTCCGGGTCGAATCCGAACTCGTCGATTGCATAATCGCCCCGAAGACGCTTGCGGATGAAGGCCACCGTCTCATCGAGTGAATCCTCCCAGTCGACACCGAGCGCCTGCGCCAGTGAAGCCAGGGTGTGCAACGGGTCGGCAGCGAACCCACCCAGCTGCGTCACCGGAACCAACCTCAGGCCTTGGAGCGACCGGGACGCCAGCCCGGCCAACTCGCTGAGCAAAGCGCCCAGCGATGGGGTCTGGGGGACTTCCTCGGATTCGAACCCGGAATCTTCGTCACCGATAGTCGGTGTCTCCTGGGATTCCGGCATGCGGCCGGCGCGGCGACGCGCGCGGGTGGCCTGACCGCGGCTGCCGAAGTCGATGACCTCCGCCTCACCCATCTCGGACCGCCGCAGTCTTGAGCACCCGGGTCGCTGCATCGAGCGCGCTGTCAACCCGCTCGGGACTCAACAAACCAAGCTCGCTGACCCCGACGAACTCCTGCAGGGCAGCGAGGCTAGTGAACCTCGGGACGAATCCTGTCTGAGAAGAGAAACGGGACGTGTCCATGCCACGACCATAGGTGAGCGCGTCGATCTGGTCTGCCGAGAAGTCGACCAGACGTGCCTGGCGCAGCAGCGTGGCAACCAACGGCGCAGCGGCTTTCGGGACGCCGACGGTGGGCCGGCCCATCTTGCGAAGCGCTTGGGAAAGGGTGACGACATCGGGCGCCGCCACGTTGAAGGTGCCCTGCACATCGCGCCGTGTCACCAGCAGCAGGGCGGCGACTGCGTCGCTGGGATGCAGGAACTGGAGCCGGGCATCGAAGCCCATAACTCGCGGCACGACCGGGAGCGACAGGTAACGGGTGACGTGGTTGTCCACGCCAGCGCCCATCAGGTTCGCCAGCCGCAGCGTCGTGACAACGACATCTGGCCGGCGACGGGCAAGCCCGCGGACGTAGCTCTCGATCTCCAGCGAATCCTTGCCGAAACCGGTACGCGGCTGTGCTCGGGCCGACATGTCCTCGGTGAACTTGACGGGGTCCCGCGGGGACGCCCCGTACACCGATATCGAGCTTTGCATGACGAGCTTTCGGAAAGTTTCCGCCCGTTGGCAGGCGGCAAGCAGCTGCATCGTGCCAATGACGTTGATCTCCTTCATCGAGGAGCGGCCGCCGGCACTATCCGGGGTGGCCACCACCGCAAGATGGACGACCGTGTCGACACCGCGCGTAGCAATCACCTTTGCGATCACAGGATGGCGGATGTCGGCGCGTACGAAATCAGCGTTGGCCAGATCATGACGAGGTGGAATTACGTCGAGCCCGACTACCTCGACATCCTTGTCGGCGGCGAGCGAGCGAGCGAACCGGGCACCCAGGTCACGTGAGACTCCGGTGACGAGGACGACCCGTTTCGTGGCCATCAAGGTCGAGCCGCGAAGCTACTTGCCCGCGCGACGGCGCTGGATCCGTGTGCGCTTGAGCAGTTTGCGATGCTTCTTCTTCGCCATCCGCTTGCGACGCTTCTTGATGACCGAACCCACTGTGTAACCTCTCGCTCCCGAGACGTCACT
>JBKPTR010000224.1:0-4260 GCA_046735615.1 Actinomycetota bacterium | reverse complement strand
ATGACTCATGTTGAGCCGGGCGACATCCATTCCTGCGGCGACCATCTCCGCTAGACGCTCGGGACTTGAGGAGGCGGGCCCCAGCGTGCACACAATCTTGGCTCTTCGCACGCAGTTGACCATAGCGAAGTTATGTGAACGACGGGAGACCAATCAAGCACTGGTCTTACCACGCAATGACCACGTCCAATGCGTGCTGAAGATCAGGTGGATACGGGGATTCGAACTGCATCGCCTCGCCTGACGTCGGGTGCACGAAACTGAGGCGGACGGCGTGCAACCACTGCCGTTCCAGGCCGAGCTTGGCAGCAAGAACTGGGTCGGCCCCATACATCGGATCGCCGACGCAGGGATGCCGAATTGCTGCCATGTGTACCCGGATCTGATGGGTTCGGCCGGTTTCCAACTTGATCTCGAGCAAAGTTGCTGCGACGAATGCTTCGAGCGTCGAGTAGTGGGTGACGCTGTGCCGGCCTTTGTCCATCACCGCCATCTTGTAATCCGCGCCAGGGTGCCTTCCGATAGGAGCCTCAATGGTGCCGGTAAACGGATCCGGATGGCCCTGCACCAGCGCGTGGTAGATCTTGTCAACGCTCCGCGAGCGGAATGCTCGTTTCAAGATCGTGTACGCATGCTCGCTCTTTGCCACCACCATCAACCCGGAAGTCCCGACGTCCAAGCGCTGCACGATGCCGCGCCGCTCAGGAACCCCGGAGGTTGAGATCCGGAATCCGGCGCCTGCAAGGTGGCTGAGAACATCAGGTCCGCTCCAGCCCAGGCTGGGATGGGCGGCAACACCAACAGGCTTGTCGATCACCACGATGTCGTCGTCGTCGTACACGATGACAACGCCTTCGACCTGCTCCGGCCGCACGGACGCAACCTGCCGCTGATCGGCGAGCTCTACCTCGAGCATCGATCCGACATTGACCCGATCCGATTTGCTGATCGTGCCACCGTCGAGCAGCACGCGACCTGTCCCGATCAACTCCACAACCTGGCTCCGCGTCAGCCCCAGTAGGCGCGCCACAGCAGCGTCAACACGCTCGCCGTCCAAGCCATCAGGGACGAGTAGCACTTTTCGCTCAGCCACGAACGATCGGGCTCCGATCATGATCATCGTCGTCCCCGGCGCCACGCCGCCCCGTCCGGACGTGGCGCTCGCCGGTGATGGCAATACCTCTCACGATCGACAGGAAGATGATCATGATTGCGGCCGCTGTGATACACATGTCAGCGACGTTGAAGACCGGCCAGTATGGCAACTCGAGAAAGTCGATGACATGGCCGCGGAGCACCCCTGGAGGGCGGAACAACCGGTCGGTGAGATTTCCTGCGACACCAGCACACAACAGCCCGATGGCCACGGCCCAGGCGGGATGGCCGATCCGCGGCACCAACTTGATGATCACGAAGAGCAGGACCGCGATCCCCGCGATTGCGAAGACGTAGGTGAAGCGCTGGCCCTGACTGAAAGCAGCGCCAGGGTTCCGAATGAGCCGCAGCGTGAGCAACCCACCGAGCAGCCGAACCGGATTCAGGGGTTCCAGGTGGGCTACCGCAATGATCTTGGTGACGACATCAGCCGTCAGCCCGGCAACAGCGATGACAGCGACCAGAAGGTGCCATCGCCGTCGCTCGACCGGGCGAGCGCCGCCGATTGGGCTTATCGCCGTTCCTCGCGCTGCTTGCACGTAACACACAAGGTGGCGCGCGGGAAGGCTTGCAGCCGGCCCTTACCGATGGGCTGCCCACAGTTGTCGCAGCTGCCATAGGTGCCGAGTTCGATGTGACGAAGCGCGAGGCGGGATTGCTCCAACATCTCGCGGGCATTGTTGGCGAGCGACATTTCAGCATCGCGCTCGAAATTGGCAGAGCCTACGTCTGCGGGATCCCGCCCGGCGCCCTCGCTGCCGTCACGGAGCAGCCCCACCAACTCAGCGGTGGAGATCTCGATCTGGCTCTCGAAACGGGCGATGTCATCGGTCAGCGCCTGCTTGACCTCGTTGAGCTCAGCCTTCGTCCAGGGATCCTCACCAGGGCGGACTGGCAATGACTTGGGATTCATCGGCTTCCCAGGCTTGTCTTGATGTTCGACTGGTACCGCATGCACCGTTGGTGCGGCCTTGGAGGTCTTCCGATTCGTGGTGGTGCGACCGCCATTCTCGGCTGCAGAGGTAGCCGCAGCACTGGATTTAGCGGTAGTCATGGGTTCCCCATTTCTTGGTGCACGGCTGGAAGGTGAAGTTGACGCAGAGACAGTAGGCCGCAAAAGCACTTTCTTCAACGACCCGCGCTGATTTCTCGCTGAATTTCCAACAGCGTGCTATGTATTGCTCGCCCTGCTCACTGCGATGTTCGAGAATCCGCTCTTCCCGACCACCGCTCAGGCATCACACCACAGGGCCCGCCGAAGCGGGCCCTGTGGCTTGATCATTGCTGCGGTCAGCTAGCGCTGGTCCCCCAGAAGAGCGTCTAGACGGGGAGTGTTAGAGCCACCTCCGCTGTAGCTTGGAGCATCCTCCCGCTGAGGTTGATCGATCCCACCGCGCTCACTGGCAGCAGTCCCGTTGGAGCCGCTCTCGCCCGGCCTGACGTCACGCACCATGTCAGGGATCTCGACCGGCTCCGCTCGGCCAGACTCCAATGTCTCGATCTGCTTGCGCAAGTGGGTGGCGAGGTTGGTCCGGTACGCCGCTTCGAAGTTGCGTAGCGCTGCGACGGCTGCCGTGAGGTCGTCACGCTGCCTCTCCAGGTCGCCGAACATCTCTCCACGGCGATTCTCGATCTCGCGATCGAGCTTCTCCGCCCGTCCGTGCGCGTCAGCCTGGAGCCGCTCAGCATTGACCCGCGCCTCGGACTCCACTCGCTCGGCTCGGGTACGGGCATCCGTGGTGAGCTGGTGTGCAGTCCGGTTGGCCTCTTCCCGGATCCGATTGGCGTCGTCAGTGGCCTCTTCCACCAAGCGCTCGGCCTGCTCGGTGGACATCTCCACGAGGCGAACGACGGCGGCGCTGGCCTCCTTGCCCGTGGTCACCACAATCGTGCCGCCCTGAGGCTGCGGCGGCGGCGCAGGCTGCCGGGGCGGAGGTGCCTGGACTGTGGGAGCTGCAGGCGCAATCGGCTGTCGAGCCGGCGGCGCGGCCTTCAACGCCTCAACCTGCTTCTTGAGGTTCTGGTTTTCCTCCATGAGTTGCGCGAAGCTCTCCTCGACCTCGTCGACGAACTCGTCAACCTCCAACACTTCATAGCCGGACTTGCGGGCCATCCGGAACCGCTTGTTCCGAATGTCGTCGAGCGTCAGCGTCATCGTGCACCTCGGTATCTAGGTGGAACTCTTGGTGGGGGCCGTCGCCTCACCGGCCCTACCGTACCCAATTTGGTCGGGGCGTACAGCCGAGCCAAAGAAAGTCGCTAGCTCTGGGTTCCGGACGAATTCAGAAGAACAGACTGCGGTTGACCTGCATCAAGATACTGACCAGGATCGCTAGGCCGATGAAGGCCAAATCGAGCATCATGTTGCCAACCCTGACCGGCTTGAGCACCTTGCGGAGCAGCCTGAGCGGCGGGTCGGTGATGGAGTAGATGATCTCAGCGAAGACCAGCATCGGTCCCCTTGGTTCCCAGTCACGGACGAGTACCGGAACCCAGGACAAAATCATGCGCGCGAACAGGATCAGCAGAAAAATCCACAAGATCCAATTGATGATGAGTCCCACGAAAAACACGGTTGAGGCCTGTCTCTTTGCTTGTGTACTAGGCGCGACACCAGCCTAGGCGCACAGACCAGTCGAGCGGGGTCCTCGGCTAGCTCTGGTTGAAGAACCCGCCCGCAATCCGCTCCTTGTCTTCCGCTGCAACGCTTACGTCGTGCGGGGAGAGCAGGAACACCTTGCTGGTGACGCGTTCGATACTGCCACGTAGACCAAAGATGAGACCAGCGGCGAAGTCGACAAGCCGCTTCGCGTCGACGTCCTCCATATCGGACAGGTTCATGATGACCGGTACGCCATCGCGGAAGTGCTCGCCCACGATGCGAGCCTCGTTATAGGTACGAGGATGAACAGTCATGATCCGCGACATATCGGCCGTCCGTGGGTGAGAGGCGAGAGTCGTACTGGCGGCGACTGCAACCGGGGCCGGACGCCGGCTTTCGAGGGGAGTCACCGTGGCAGGTTTTTCTGGGGTGCCGATCGGCTCGTTTGCGCTGTCGTCGTCAGTCAAATCCTGGAAGTCAGTGGCATCTTCATATTCCGCGTA
>JBKPTR010000223.1:0-6708 GCA_046735615.1 Actinomycetota bacterium | reverse complement strand
GATTGTGCCAATTGAGATCCCATTGCCAGGTATTGAAGGTTGTCCACACCCAGGAAGCCGACTCATCGTCATAGCTGAAGTTGCCGGGCGCAAAGTCGGGAAAGACCTCCGGCAATGTCCGCTCGTACGCGTCCGGGAGCTCCCGATCGGCGAACATGTGGAAGTACTGCCGGTAGAACTGGTCTCCGGCCCGGGCATTGATCGCCCACTGATGCTCGGCCGCTACATGGTTCAAGACGAGATCGAGAGTCAGCGAGATCCCGCGGGAGCGCAGCACCGTCGCCAGGTCCCGGAGGTCGTCAATGCTGCCGAGGTCGGAGCGGACGGCGCGATAGTCCATGATCGCGTAACCGCCATCGTTCTGTCCTGGCCGCGGTTTGAGCAGCGGCATCAGGTGCAGATAGGTGACTCCAAGCTCGGCGAGGTAATCGACCCGGTCGGCGACACCTTTCAGGTGACCCGCGAAAAGATCGGTGTAAGTGGCGTAACCGAGCATCCGCGGATGCTGAAACCACTGCGGATCGGCATGGCGCCGCAGGTCCAGCAGTCGCAGATCAGCGGGCCGCTGCTGGAAGTTCCGCGCTGCAATCTCCACCACGCGATAGGCCATCTCCGGCGCATGGTCCGGGTAGGCCCCGGTCAGACCGGTCAGGAGGTCGGCCCAATAGCGCTGCAGGCGTGTCGCAAACACAACTTGATCATGAGGCGGCTCGCCCTCCAGTAGCGGCGTCACGTCCGGAATAGTCATCGCTCGCAGGCTATTGGACCAACGCTGAGGTTGTCAGCAATTTGCTCAGCAACGCCAGGTTCGCAACCGCCGGGATCAGCCAGGCTTGCTGGAATCAATCAGATTGGGATCGGGCTCGGAGGCTGCGCGCAGCTCCTTGCGCCCCACCTTGATCCGCTTCCGGAACTCCTCCATGAAGACCTCGCGGAGCTCTTCATTGTCGACGACGGTGCCGGCCGTCCCCAGCTTGCCCTTCACTACCCGCTGACAGAGCGTCAGCCAGGCCTGGCCCATGGCGTAGGTGAAGGTCGACGCAACCCCGGCTCCGATGACACCACCCACGACAGTTCCGGCCCCAGGGATCATCTTGATCAGGCTGGTGAAAGTCGCCCGTCCGAGTTGTGTCGCCGCCGTAGTGGAAGCGATCGCCATCAATGCTGCGCGATCGAACTTGATCTTGTAGATCTGGGCGAGCCGGGCCATCATGCCGAGTTGGATCGGCACCAGCAAGGCGGCAGATGAGAACGGGATCGGCGTGGCGGCAGCAGCGGCGGCACTGGCGACGGCAGCGGTTATGTACTTGTTCGCTTCCTGAGCTTTCCGCGCATGATCGATTTCTTGCGCCGCGACGAGCGCTCCATGAACACCCTCGGGCGCAACGCGAAAGGTGGCATCGAGAAGTTCTTTGAGCCCATAGGCCGGCTGGCCGGCGAACTCGTCCGCCTTGGCGTACGTCATGAACGGTCGCCCCGCGACGATCGGCAGCTGTTTGGCCATAATCTGCTCTGCCAGCAGCACCGCGTCGGGATGGAAGTAGCCGCCACGCATAGGCACCTGGGTCAGTACCACGATCACCGGGAGGCCCATCTCGTCGAGGCGACGGATGAAGTCGGCTTCGGCCTCCTCGAAGCGCCGGTCCATGCCGCGGAGGCAGTACCAGGCGACATGGATCTGCTCTGACAGCGGCAGCTGCCGCATTTGGGTCATGGCCTTGTCGAGGTCGGACAAGATCTGCTTGTTGTCCTTGCCCACCTCCAGACCTTGAGTGTCGACAATGCCAAGGTGGCCAATCTTGTCGAGATACAGGTGGCTGCCGCGGGTGACGGGCTCGCCGATACCAGTTCGCGCGACTTCCTCGCCGAAGATCGCGTTGATCAAGGTGGACTTGCCGACGCCCGTCTTACCGAAGATTGCGAGGTTGAACCGCCCAATGGCCGCGTTCTGCTTCTCGAATTCGGTGCGGAACGAGTCTCGAAACCAGTCTGTGCTGCCCGCCATAGGGCAAGGGTACGGGGAACAAAAGTTAGGTTGTCCCGACTGAAGTACATCTGGGTGCCCATCAAAGCCATCGGCAGCGACGGAATCCCGAGAAGTGTGCGGCCGAATTGCCGTCAAATACAAGGAAATCGGCGCTTGGAGGTTATATGCAGTAGCCCTTGCCGGATCGCGGGTCTTTTGTCATCTGGCATACCGCTGCAAAGCAGAGCAAAATCTCTTCTGTGGGGGTAGATATTGCGTGCGGGGGCGACCATCAGCACGCTGCGGCGCTGCTGACCCAAGGTGTCGCCAGCTCTGACTTAGGCCATTACACCCAAGCAATCACACTGCTTCGCCAAGCAATGGGTGCTCTGCATTCCGCTGTGCCGGACAATGGCGCAGACCTCCCATTCTCAGACTGTTCGGTCGAGCACGACCGGCTCACGGCGCGAATTTTGCTGAGTCTGAGCTATCCAACTCATGAGTTGGGTCAAAGAGCAAGAAGTATCCGTCTTCTCGTGAACGCCGAACGGCTGGCCAATCGGCGATCACTGGGCCAGCTGACCGTCGTCACGCGAGCTCAGCACGGTCTTCTGCTGCTTCGGGAGGGTCGGGTCGCGGATGCCATCAGGCAGCTGGACGGAGCGGTGCAGCTGATCGACGGCGCTGAGCCGGAAGACCAGTGCAAGATCATGATCAGCCGTGGCGAGGCTCACAATCAGCTGGGAAATATTCAATCGGCCATCGCAGACTTCAGTCAGGTTGTTGACCTATCCCAGCGCTACGGATTCACCGAACTGGAGTTTGCCGCTCGTCACAACTTGGGCTACATGCACTATCTCACGGGTAATTTGCCTCGCTCACTTGAATTGATGCCAACGGTCGAAGAGGCAACTTCCGATCATTACAAAGGCGTGGTGGGCATCGACCGATCGAGAGTTCTCCTCAGCGCTGGTCTTGTTGCCGACGCCGACCGGACGCTGCTGGAAGCGTCGGCGGCTCTGGAACGAACCGAAATGCTGCCTCTGCTGGCGGACGCAGAGTTAGCTCGCGCTGAAGTCGCCTTGCTCGCCGGCAACTACGCACTGGCTCAAGGGGTGAGCCGTACCGCGGTATCCCGACTACGGCAGAGCGGCAATCCGCGGGCGACCGCTCTCGGTGAGCTGGTGGTGCTGCGTGCCGATGCGGAAGCCGGAAATCGGGCCGACAAGCTGGTACGCACCGCCGACCGGCTCGCGGCCACCCTCGGCCGGTTGGGCATGCGCGACCAGGCAAAGCTCGCCCGTTTGGTCGCCATCGAGTACTCGGGGCCCAGCCGGCGAGGCAGGCCGCGGCCGCTGCCCAGCATGTCCGCTGGACAATCACTCGATCTCCGACTCTATGGCCGCCTGGTCCGAACCAAGCTGGCCTTCGCCCGCGGCAATCGAAGGGCGGGGCAACGGCAGGCGCGGGCCGGAATGGCTGAGTTGATGAAGTACCAGGCGCAGTTCGGCAGCCTGGACCTGCAGACCTCTAGCGCTGCGCATGGGGTGAGCCTTGCAGCCCTGGCCGTCACTGAGGAGATCGCAGCCGACCGGCCAGTTGCTGTCCTTGCCTGGCTGGAGCGTGCGCGAGCCATCTCCAGTCGGATAACACCTGTACGCCCGCCTGAAGACCAGATCACCGCGGACCTGTTGACTCAGCTTCGCTGGGTGATGAACCAACTGGAGCCTGAGGAGGCTGACAGCGAGAAGGTCGAACTGCTGCGCAAGCGTCGCCAGGCTCTGCAGCGCGAGATTCGAACTCGCTCCTGGACTGTTCAGGGCACCGGCTCTGTTGTTCAGGTCCCGAGGACGATCGACATGCAGGCCGCCCTTGATGGCGCAGCAATGGTGACCACGTTCGGCATTGACGACGAAATCCACGGCATTGTGCTGACCCGGCGGGGCTGCTGGATGCAGCGTTTGACGACAATGGCCGAAGCGGAACGGCTGGTCCGTCGAATCACCGCTGATCTTGATGCATTGGCGTTAGGTCATGTTCCCGAACCCTTGCGCACCTCCGCACGCAAGTCTCTCGCCAGGGGCCTTCGAACGCTCGACGAGTTGCTGCTCACACCCTTGAACCTGCCCGATGCGCCAATCGTGCTTGTGCCCCCCGGTCGGCTAGCCGCACTGCCGTGGGGCGGACTCCCGACTCTGAGAGGTCGGCCGTTGACCATAGCTCCCTCCGCCGCCGCATGGCTGGGCGCCCACGCGAGGTTCCACGGCAAACCCGGACCTGTAGTGGCCGTTGCCGGTCCCGACCTCGCGCGTGCCGACCAAGAGGTCGCCGGTGTGGCGCTGAGCTGGCCGGGCTGCGAGACGCTCACCGGGGCGAAGGCCACGGGCGGGGCTTTTCTCAACGCCATCAACGGTGCGCATCTGGTCCACGTTGCAGCTCACGGCCATCACGAGCGTGAGAGCCCGCTCTTCTCCTCGATCAGGCTGGTCGACGGGCCGGTCGTTGGCTACGACCTCGATCTGGTTTCTCAGCCACCGCAGCAGGTCGTGCTTTCTGCGTGCGAGCTCGGACAAGCCACCGTACGGGCTGGAGACGAAACACTCGGGCTTACCCGTGCCCTGCTTCACAGCGGGACCTCGACCATCATCTCCGGCGTTGCCAAAGTGTCGGACGCGGGTGCGGCGGATCTGATGGTCGACTACCACCGCAGGCTCGCCGCGGGAGCCGCTCCGGCGTACGCGCTGGCAGAGGCGCTCCAGGCCGCCGCAGAACACATTCCGTTCGCATGCTTCGGTGCCGGCTGGTAACAGAGGTGTTATCGGCCACCTGCGGCCAATGATTCAGTTGGCTTAGCTGCCATAGACTCGCCGGGTTGTCCACCACCCCCGGAGAGAGTGTTTGCGTGCCCGTCCGTCCTGATCTGCGGAACCTCGCCATCGTCGCCCACGTCGACCATGGCAAGACCACCCTGGTCGACGCGATGCTTTGGCAGTCGGGGGCGTTTCGCGTCGGCCAGACTGTCCAGAAGCGGGTGTTGGACTCGATGGACTTGGAGCGCGAGAAGGGCATAACCATCCTCGCCAAGAACACCGCCGTGCGACACCGGCTGCCGGACGGCTCGGCCGTCACCATCAACATCATTGATACCCCGGGCCACGCCGATTTCGGTGGCGAGGTCGAGCGCGGCTTGGAGATGGTCGATGGGGTTCTGCTCTTGGTGGATGCCTCTGAGGGACCTCTTCCGCAAACTCGCTTCGTGCTCCGTAAAGCCCTGGCCAAGAGGCTGCCGATCATCGTGGTTGTCAACAAAGTCGATCGCCACAATGCCCGAATAGCAGAAGTCGTGGAAGAGACCTACGACCTCTTCCTTGACCTCCTGGACGACAACAGCAGTAACGGCCTCGACTTCCCGGTGGTCTATGCCTCGGCTAAGGCCGGTCGCGCCTCGCTGACCGCTCCCGCCAACGGCGAGATGCCCGACAGTCCTGACCTCAGCCCTTTGTTCGATGTGATCTTGCAGCACATTCCGGCGCCCAGCTACGTCGAGGGAGCGACGCTGCAGGCGCACGTCACCAACCTCGACGCCTCGCCGTACCTCGGTCGCCTAGCGCTATGCCGAGTGGTCGCCGGAACGTTACGGCGCAATCAGAATGTCGCCTGGTGTCGCGCTGACGGCACAATCCGTACCGTCAGACTCTCTGAACTCTTGATGACAAACGCATTGGATCGGGAGCCTGCGGAGTCAGCCGGGCCCGGCGACATCGTCGCCATCGCCGGTATCCCGGAGATCACCATCGGCGAGACGCTGTCCGATCCAGACGACCCGAAGCCGTTGCCGCTGATCACCGTGGACGAGCCCTCGATTTCGATGACCATTGGCATCAACACCTCCCCGCTCGCCGGGCGCGCGGGCAAGAACCTCACGGCGCGACTGCTGAAGGCGCGACTGGATGCTGAGCTAGTGGGCAATGTCTCCATCCGGGTCTTCCCGACGGAACGGCCGGATACCTGGGAGGTCCAGGGCCGTGGCGAACTGCAGCTGGCGATTCTGGTGGAGATGATGCGCCGGGAGTCCTTCGAGCTAACCGTGGGAAAGCCGCAGGTGGTTACCCGGGACATCGGCGGCAAGATCCACGAGCCAGTCGAGCGCTTGACTGTCGACATTCCAGAGGACTTCGTCGGCGTCGTCACTCAGTTGCTCGGATTGCGTCGCGGCAGGTTGGAACAAATGGTCAACCATGGCACCGGCTGGGTTCGCATGGAATATCTGGTTCCGGCCCGCGGGCTAATCGGCTTCCGTACCGAGTTCCTGACCGAAACCCGTGGCACCGGACTGATGCATCACGTCTTTGAGGCGTACGAGCCGTGGGCCGGTGATCTGCGCACTCGGCTCACAGGCTCGCTAGTGGCAGACCGGTCGGGCCAAGTCACCTCGTATGCACTGTTCAACCTGCAAGAGCGCGGCACCATGTTCGTCACTCCAGGCACCGATGTCTATGAGGGCATGATCATCGGCGAGAACCCTCGCGCCGAGGATATGGACGTCAACCCGACCAAAGAGAAGAAGCTCACGAACGTGCGTTCCTCGACTGGCGAGGAGTTGGAACGGCTGGTGCCGCCGCGGCTCATGAGCTTGGAGCAGGCGCTGGAGTTCTGCCGCATCGACGAGTGCCTGGAGGTCACCCCCGAGGCGGTGCGCATGCGAAAGGTTGTGCTATCGGCGGCGGCTCGAGCACGCAGCC
>JBKPTR010000222.1:0-8371 GCA_046735615.1 Actinomycetota bacterium | reverse complement strand
GGCTGCTCGTGCTGGAGGGTTACGGCCTCACTGAGACCTGCGTTCCCACTTGTGTAAACAACCCGCGTGCCACCCGTTTCGGCACAGTTGGGCCTCCAGTTCCTGGTTCGCAGGTCAAGATCGCCGACGATGGCGAGATTTTGATCAAGGGCCCGGGCGTCATGCGCGGCTACCACAACATGCCGGAGGCAACCGAGGAGACGCTCAAGGACGGCTGGTTCGCGACCGGGGACATTGGCGAGCTTGACGAGCAGGGTTATCTGCGGATCACTGACCGGAAGAAGGACCTTATCAAGACCTCGGGCGGCAAGTATGTGGCTCCGCAGAAGATTGAGGGCGTGCTGAAGGTTGCCTGCCCCTATATCAGCCAGGTCCTGGTGCATGGCGACGGGCGCAAATACGCCACAGCGTTGTTGACACTCGATCCGGAGTCGATCGAAAGCTGGGCCAAGGAGCAGGACCTAAGCTACCCGTCGGTCGAAGAATTGGCCCGCTCGCAGGAGGTCCGTGACCTGATCGAGGGGTTCGTCGCGCAGGCGAACCAGCAGCTTGAGCGCTGGGAGACGATCAAGAAGTTCGAGATCCTGCCCAGCGAGCTCACTGTCGACGAGGGTGAGGTCACTCCGAGCCTGAAGGTCAGGCGCAAGATCGTGGAGCAGAAGTACGCCGACGTACTGAACAGCATGTACGCCTCCGACTGACGCCGAGTTGGTGCATCTAGCTTCTGGCGCCGCCATTGACGTAGATGACCTGGCCGGAGACATAGCCTGCTTCTTCGCGGCACAGGAAGCTCGCGACGGCGGCGACATCCTCCGGTTTTCCGATGCGCCCGATCGGGATCTCGCTGGCAGCGGCCAGCTTCCACTCCTCGAAGTCGAGGCCCTGACGTGCGGCAGAAGCCTGCGTCATGTCCGTCTCGACGTAGCCCGGCGCGATCGCATTTGCGGTCACACCGAATTTGCCCAGCTCCAGCGCGAGCGTCTTGGTGAAGCCGATCAAGCCGGCCTTGGCCGCTGCGTAATTGGCCTGGCCGCGATTGCCCAGCGCGGAGGTCGAGGAAATATTGATGATGCGACCCCACTTGACCTGTGTCATGTGGGTCTGCGCTGCCCGGGTCATCAAAAAGGCACCACGCAGGTGAACGTCCATGACTGAATCCCAGTCAGTAGTGGTCATCCTGAAGATCAAGTTGTCCCGGATGATGCCAGCGCTGTTGATCAATATCGTGACCGGTCCAAGCTCGGCAACAGTCTGCTGCACTGCATAGCCAGCGGCGTTCTCGTCGGCGACATCGGCACCGATGGGGACCGCACGCCCACCATTCTCGATGATCTCCTTCGCGGTGCGCCTACTGGCCTGCTCATCAAGATCAACAATGCCAACAGGCAAGCCGTCGGCTGCGAGCCGATGGGCGATGGCGGCACCAATACCGCGCCCCGCACCGGTAACGATTGCAACATTCATGGAGGAGACCCTACGTGAATAGTGGCTCTGGAGCATTTCTTCTTCTGAGATGATCGACGACCGTGAGCCCGTATACCCACCGCTGTCCGATGCGCTGGGGCGACATGGACGCCCAAGGCCATGTCAACAATGCGGCGTACCTGGACTACCTGCAGGAAGCTCGGGTCGCCTTCCTGCTCTCGGGGTCGCCCGTGCTACATCATCTGCTCGACTCCGGCACGCTCGTGGTAAATCACCAGTTGGAGTACGTCAAGCCAGTAACTTTTAGTGACCGACCCTTGACGACCAATTTGTGGGTGGATGCCATCGGCGGCAGTCGGTTCTCCGTTGGGTACGAGGTCTATGACGGGGACGACCTGGCCGCTCGAGCGCGAACGGGAATAGTGCCGTTTGACCTAGTCAGCAATACATTGCGGCGCCTAACCGCAGAGGAGCGTGAACTACTTGGCGACGCCCTTGCGCCTACGGAGCCACTCCGTCCGCTGCCGAAGGTCGACGTTCTCGGAGATCATCATCGTTACCCGCTGAGCGTGCGCTGGTCCGACCTCGACTCGTACGGTCACGTCAACAATGTGAAGTACTACGACTATGTCCAGGAGGCCAGGATCAGCCTCGTGTCCAGCACTGTCGGCTGGGAGCCCGAGGCTGTTTGGATGGTTGTCCGCCAAGACCTTGACTACGTGAAACCGATCGACTTCAGGACCGAGCCGTACGAGGTGGGCACGGCAGTTACGGCGATCGGCAATCGCTCCTTCGCACTGGCCGCCGAGATACGCGATCCACTCTCGCGTGCTGTCTACGCGACCGCCCGGACCGTTGTGGTCGGCGAATCCCCGTTGAGTCCCGAGCAGCGGTCTGCGCTGGGCAAGTGGGCCCTGATCAGGTGATTCGGAGCCCCGGCATCGTGCCTGGATGCTCGTCGAAGGTGTTCACCATCGAGTGCGCAGCGCGCTCCAGGTAGCTCCACAACTCAATTTCCTGTTGCGGCGTCAGTTCGATTGAATCGACCGCATCCCTCATGTGCTTCAGCCAGCGGTCCCGCATCGCTGGTGTCACCGCAAAGGGCGCATGGCGCATTCGCAGCCGCGGATGCCCACGCAGCTCGCTGTACGTGGTCGGACCTCCCCAATACTGCTCGAGGAACATCCGAAGCCGTTTTTCGGCGGAAGCAAGATCGGGCTCTGGATACAAGGCGCGTAGCGGTGGGTCAGAGGCGACCCCCTCATAGAACCGCTTAACGAGCGCCACGAAGGTCTCGTGGCCGCCGACAGCGTCATAGAAGGTCTGGAGGGGTGCTTGCTCGGACATCTGGACCATTCTCCATCACCCGATCGAGCGGCTGGCAGGGCGAGGTGGCCAGCCACGATCACGCCGTCTCGGGTTCGGCCTCGGCCGGGGGCATGCCGGGGCCACCCTGACTGAAGTTGCCGACACGGAGGACTTCGCCGTTACGGACGTACCAGACGGTGCCGTCCTTGCCGCGCAGCTCCGTGACCCGCAATCCAACGGCCTCGACTACACCGGAAGCCATGTCCATGTCCACGTAGTCGCCCACACCGAGCTGGTCCTCGACCAACATGAAGATCCCCGAGACAAGGTCCTTCACAATGCTCTGCAGGCCGAAGGCGACGGTGACGGCGACCACGGTCGTGCCCGCCAGAATTGTGGTGATGTTGTACCCCAGCTCGGCCAAGATCATCAGGATGGCAACGGCGAAGATCACGAATGTCACGGTGCTCTGAGCCAGCGAGCCGAGCGCCGCCAGGCGTTGCTTGCGGCGTTCTGCGGACACCGTGGTGACCTCGATCACCCGCTGTGTCATTTGATTGCGTGAACTGAGCGGGCGGTCGATAGCCCGTCGCACAGAACGATTGATCACGCGATGCAGCACACGACGCAGCACGAACGCCGCAATGATCAAGAGCACGATGCGAATCGGCCTGAACACCACCAATTCGGCGAGATTGTCTGGTAACCAGTCCGGCATGGGCCTCAGCCTAGGGCGTGATTTCGCACGCCTTAGCGACTTGACAAGTCTTTGGCTACGTCACGAATTGCCGAGACCGTCACCGCGATCGCCGGGCGCTCGGTAGCCAAACTCCGCCAGATGGCGTAAACCTGGCGGGAAAATGCCGGCTTGAGGGAGATGATCGAGACGCCGTCGACCGGTCCGCGGCCCAGTCTCGGCATGACGGCAATACCCAGCCCAGCAGCGACCATCGCGAGCTGGGTCTGATGCTCCTCAGCGGTATGCATCACTTCCGGAGTCAGCCCATGCTGACGCAGCGTCTGGGTCAGCCATTCGTGGCAGATTGCCCCGTGCGGCCAGGTGATCCACGGCTCGGCGCAAAGGTCGGTGAGCTCGACGCTCGTACGCTGTGCCAGCGGATGGTTGGCAGGTACTGCGAGATCGACGGGGTCATTCATGATCAGTAGTTGCTCTACGCCGTCCGGCAGCACTAGTGGCGCATTCATCCAATCATTGACCAGGGCAATGTCGAGATGTCCCGCGACGACCAATCGGATTGCCTCATCGGGCTGCCGCTCCGAGACCCGAAGTCGCAGCTGCTCGTGTTCCTTGCGGAGCCGGGCCACGGTCTGGGGCAGGATGGCCCGCGCCGCCGTGGCAAACCCTGCGATCTGCAAATCACCGACAACGCGCTCGCGTTCCCGGTCGAGCTCGCTCTCCGCGCTCTCTACCTCTGAAAGAATTGCGTGCGCCCTCCTCGCCAGCAAGACGCCCGCCGGCGTCAGCCGTACGCCACGGCCGTACGGCTCGATGAGCCGCTGGCCCACGTCGCGCTGCAGCTTGCCAAGCTGCTGAGATACGGCGGAAGGCGTCAGTTGCAGTGCCTCGGCCGCGCCGGTTACCGAGCCGAAGGTCGACACCGCGTGCAATGCCTGAAGACGCTCAAGGTGCAACATTTCACGGATCCTAAACAGTATGCCGAATGACAACTTGCTTGTGCTTAACAGTACCTGCGGCCATGCTGGACCGGTGACCAGCACCGTGAGCCAGGTCCAGCAGACCAAGATCACCAGATCGGGTTCGGACTGGCGGACGCTTCTGGCGGTCAGCGTTACCGTTTTCGCCTGGGCTTCAGCCTTCGTGGTGATCCGCTATGCAGCCCACGACATCGAGCCGGGGGCCCTCAGCCTCGGCCGACTGCTGGTGGCCAGTCTGGCCCTCAGCGTCATGGTGATCGGTCGCAGGCTCGTCCGTATGACCCCTCGTGAGTGGGCGCTCACCGCGCTGGTGGGGGTCGCCTGGTTCGCGGTCTATAGCGTCGCGCTCAATGCCGGCGAACAGACTGTCGACGCTGGCACTGCTGCGATGCTCATCCAACTGGCGCCGATACTCATCGGCATACTCGCCGGCTTCCTGCTCGGCGAGGGCTTTCCACGGATGCTCGTCATTGGCGGCCTGGTCGCGTTCGCGGGCTCTCTCTTGATTGGCTTTGCCACCAGCACTGGGAAGGTCGACCTCGCCGGCGTTCTCCTGGTGCTGTTGAGCGCCACTGTCTACTCGATCGCAATGGTGGCGCAGAAGGTGGTACTGCGGCGCATCCCGGCCCTGCAGGTGACCTGGCTGGCCTGCCTCATCGGGACGATCGCCTGCCTGCCTTTTGCTGGTGCTCTAGTCCGTGACCTCTCAGTCGCACCGACTCTGCAGATCCTTGGGGTCGTTTACCTCGGGCTCGTACCGACTGCCCTGGCCTTCTCAACCTGGGCGTACGCGCTCAGCCACACCACGGCCGGAAAGCTGGGTGTCACGACCTTCGCGGTGCCGCCGATCACCATCCTGCTCGGATGGCTGTTCCTCAACGAGGTGCCGCCTATCCTCGCGATTGTGGGCGGTGCGCTCTCGCTGGTCGGTGTCGCCATAGCCCGAAGACCGTGTCTAATTGCTCGCTTCGCTCGCGCGGATCGCGCTCTGTAGTCCGCCGACTTCGTCGTCGTTCGGCGACGAAAGGCTTGTCCCCTCACTCCTCCTCAGCACGGCGGCGCGCGATCCGGGACCTGCTCCCTCACTGTTCCTTCCGGTATGTGACCCGTCCCGCCCAGATGGTGGCGACCACTGGATCTGGCAGTTCGCGGCCGTGCCAGGGATTGTTGCGCGACAGCGAGGCGGAGTCGTTGCGGTCGACGACCCGGCGCGCGCCGGGATCGACCAGAACCAGATTCGCCGGCTCACCGACAGCCAGCGGACGACCTTGATCGGCAAGTCGAGCAATATGTGCTGGCATGATCGACATCCGTTTCGCCAGCTGAGGCCAGTCCAGCAGACCGGAGTTGATCATGGCTTCCACCAGCACCGCAAGCGCGGTCTCCAGGCCGAGCATCCCAAAGGCCGCCTCAGCGAACGCGTGCTCCTTGTCGTGGCGGGCATGTGGCGCGTGGTCGGTCGCCACCGCATCGATGGTCCCGTCCGCCAGCGCCTCTCGTACGGCCTCAACGTGCTCGTTGGGCCGTAGCGGCGGATTGACCTTGTAGGTCGGGTCGTAGCTGAGCACCTCAGTCGTTGTCAGCATGAGGTGATGGGGCGCAACCTCCGCTGTGACGTTGACATTGCGCTGCTTGGCCCACCGGATCACATCCACCGTCTCGGCACAGGACACATGGCAGACGTGCAGGCGGGAACGGGTGAGTTCGGCGATTTGCACATCCCGGGCCACCACACTCGCCTCGGCTGCGGCCGGCCATCCGGGGAGTCCGAGTTTTCCGGAAATCTCCCCTTCATGGCAGCAGGCCGAGACCCCAGCCAGCTGCGGATCCTGGGCGTGCTGAGCGATGACCCCGTCAAATGCCCGAACGTACTCGAGCGCTCGCCGCATCAGGCGCGCATCCGAGACACAGTGGCCATCGTCGGAAAACACCCGCACCCGAGCGCCGGACCTGGCCATCAGCCCGAGCTCGGCCAGCTCAACTCCGTCCAACCCCTTGCTCACCGCGCCCACCGGCACCACCTGCGCATTTCCGTCCCGGGTACCCAGCGCTGCGACATGCTGGGCGGCCTCCGCGGTGTCGGTCACCGGGGTGGTGTTGGCCATCGCCAGTACCGCGGTGAATCCGCCGCGGGCGGCCGCCATCGTGCCGGATTGCACCGTCTCGGCGTCCTCGCGTCCAGGCTCACGCAAGTGAGTGTGCAGGTCGACCAGGCCAGGCAACGCAAGGAGTCCGTCGGCATCCAACTGCTCCACGTCGGCTGCGACGTCGGCGGGGTCCACGAAATGGCCGTTGCGGATCCCCAGGTCTGAGCGGCCGCCGCCGACGATGTCGGCACCGCGGATCAGCAGGTCCGTCACTCAGCCCCTCCCAGCAACTCATACAGCACGCTCATCCGGACCGAGACGCCTGCTGCGACCTGGTCCAAGATCAAAGAGTTGGCCGCGTCAGCGGCATCCGCGGAGATCTCCAGGCCGCGGTTCATCGGCCCCGGATGGCAGATGGCAGCCTCTGGCTTCATTGCCTCCAACCTGGGACGGGTCAGGCCGTAGCCGATCGTGTACTCGCGGGGAGTGGGGAAGTACCCGCCTAACATACGTTCCCGCTGCACTCGGAGCATCATCACGATGTCGGCATGCGGCAGTACCTCGTCGAAGTCGGTACAAGCGAGCACCGGCCAGCTTTCGACGCCCGCCGGAAGCAGCGTCGGTGGCGCAATCAGGATCACCTGCGCGCCTAGCGTGGTGAGCAGCAAGACGTTGCTACGGGCGACTCGCGAGTGGGTGATGTCTCCGACGATCGCGACGGTCGTGCCCTCGAAGCTCACCAGATCAGGTGCCGAAAGGCGAAGATGCCGACGAATCGTAAAGGCATCCAGCAAGGCCTGCGTGGGATGCTCGTGAGTCCCATCACCCGCGTTGAGCACGTGGGCATCGATCCAGCGCGAAGCTTGCCACGGTGCGCCCGACGCATGATGGCGGATCACCAGGGCGTCCACGCCCATGGCAGCGACTGTCAGCACTGTGTCGCGCAGTGATTCACCTTTCGATACCGACGAGCCCTTCGCACTGATGTTGATCACGTCTGCCGACAGCCACTTACCCGCGATCTCGAATGAGGACCGGGTCCGGGTGGAGTCCTCGAAGAACAGGTTGACCACGGTGCGGCCCCGAAGGGCGGGCAGCTTCTTGACCGGGCGTCCCTGTACCAGCGACATTTCTTCAGCGAGATCGAAGATCTCCGTGATCTGAGTTCGATCAAGATCCGCTGCGGACAGCAGATGGCGCATTACATCTCCCCTCGAAAGGGATCGCCGCTCGGTTCGATGCTGACCTGGTCTATGCCGTCGATCTCGACCAGCTTCACGCCGACGTGCTCACCGGTCCTGGTTGGGATGTACTTCCCGACATGATCAGCATGGATGGGCAGCTCGCGATGACCGCGATCGACCAACACCGCCAGCTGAACGGTACGCGGCCGACCAAGATCACCGAGAGCGTCCAACGCGGCCCGCACCGTACGTCCCGTGTAGAGCACGTCATCGACCAGAACTACGGTGCTGCCGTCCACCTCTACCGGTAGGTGCGTGTGGCCTACCGCCCGGGTCGGTTGGCGTCGCAGGTCATCGCGGTACATGGTCACATCGAGAGCGCCAACCGGAAGACTGACGCCTTCCACTTGGTCCATCACCGTCGCGAGCCGACGGGCCAGCGCGACACCACGGGTGGGAATCCCCATCAGCACGAGGTCCTTTGCACCGCGGTTCGCCTCGAGAATCTGGTGGGCCATCCGAGCGCATACACGGGCAATCTGATCAGCGTCCAGGACTACACGAGAATCCATGGAACTGGTCCCGACGCCCGGCGTCGGCTCATCCGGCTTGGCCTGTGGCGCGCCGGTACCTGACAACAATCCTCCTCTGGGCGCTTCGCAACCTCCGCGGAACCGCCTCGGGGCGATA
>JBKPTR010000221.1:0-5631 GCA_046735615.1 Actinomycetota bacterium | reverse complement strand
GGGCCAGCCAGGAGATCTGGCAGCCAGCGGCGTCACGTTGCTTCAGGCCTTGGGAGTTGCTGTAGGTATTGCTGCCGGGGCAACGCTGGGCACCTATTTAGGTCGTCCGGTCAAGGCGCAACTCCGGCGCATTCGGAACCTACCCAGACCCCGCCTCCGGTCGATCCCAGAAGAGTCCGAGCAAACGGGCGAGTGAGCTCAAGCCTGGCATGAAGCGTCGCTTGGCTGCCGCGGAGACCTCATCGGCAGCTACGTTCTTACTCCTAACTGTCCGGTGCGCTCGTTGCTCGGGAGGGGCGGCGTCGTCGCGGCGTACACATACCTCTCAGTTGAAGAACTTATGGCCAATTGATATATTAGTTGTCCATTAGTCTATCTTAGACTGACACATGAGGTCAAGGTGGTGCGAGTTCCCGGTCCTGGGGGCCACCAGATTCATTGCCAGCAAGGAGAATCCATGTCACTGAGCGGTCACGTCGACAGCCGGGCGCCTGCCGCCAACCTTTGGCGGGCGCTGCGCGGCGTGAGCTATGAGGTTCTCCCGCTCCAGGGGACCGAAGAGAAAGTCGTGACCCACGTCCCCCGCGGGGTCCCGGTGACCGTGACCGTCACCCAAGGCAAGGGCCTCGACCCCACCCTCGATCTCGCCGAGCGGCTCGTCAGCCACGGCTACAATGCCGCACCCCACCTCGCAGCGCGCCTCATCAAGGACCGGTGGCACCTCTACGACATCGTCGCCCGTCTGCACTCCGCCGGTGTAAGCAGCGTATTCGTCATCGCCGGGGACGCCGCCGAGCCGGTCGGCAGCTTCCACGATGCACCCACCCTGCTCGAGGCGATGCACACCGACGGCCACCACTTCACTCAGGTCGGCATCGGCGGCTATCCCGAAGGGCACGCGCATATCACCAGCGAACTCCTCGAACAGTCACTGCGGCGCAAGGTTGCGCACGCCACGCAGGTGATCACCCAGCTGTGTTTCAACCCCTCCACCACCACGACGTGGGCGCAGCGCATACACGCCAGCGGTGTGACGCTCCCCATCCGGGTCGGTCTCCCCGGCGCTGTGACCCGTGAACGACTCCTGCGGATCACCGCCAACATCGGGCTCGGCTCCTCGGCACGGTTTCTCAAGAAACAGAGCTCGATGCTGTGGCGATTCTTCCTCCCCCGCGGCTATCAGCCGGACCGACTCATTCGACGTCTCGCCCCTGCGCTGAGCCAGCCCTCGCTGAACATCGAAGGCTTCCACCTCTTCACATTCAACGAGATCGAGCGCACCGAGGCCTGGCGACAGGACCAGCTGCGGCGACTCGCGGGGGCGACACACCACGTGTCTGAGGAGGGTCTGTCCGGGTTACCAGAGCCGGCCGGCGACCTACGTCTCGAAGATCAGGCCGAAGGCCGCACGAGTAAAAGAACGGTGCTCAGCTGCGGCATGCATCGCGAGTTACCAAGGGCCGATCTGAGCGTGAATCGGCAGCATCGCGGTGCAGCGCGGGACGCCGGGGTGGATTCCCTAAACCTGTGTCGGACGTGAGCTGCTTAGCAATCTGCTTCACTGACTGTCGGCGCGATCCATCGGTTCCTGCGCACGGTTTCGGAACATCACGGCTACTCGACGGCCAAAATGTGCCGGTCGGTTCTCTCGGGTATGTGTGGGCTCGCTGCGCGCCACGACGCGCTCGAGCGGAATCCGGTTCGTGACGTGGGCCCGGTTTCGAGCGGTGTAGGGAGGCGGCAACCTCGGGCGCTGACGGCGGCTGAGGCACGCCAGCTCCGGGCCCTGCTCACATATGATGACAAGGCCATCGAACGTGATCTCCCTGATTTCGTAGCGATGATGCTGGCCACGGGCCTTCGTATCGGCGAGTGCGTGGCGCTGAGCTGGACCGATATTGATCTCGAATCCCAAACCGTCGCCATAAGGGGAACGGTGATCCGGATTCAAGGACGAGGGCTAATCGTGAAACCCACCAAGACTTCCGCCGGCATGCGGACGTTGACACTCCCGTCGTGGTGTGTCGAAATGCTGCGGGCGAGGTGTGACAAGGCTCTGCATAATACGAGGGCGAAAGCCACTCCCGTCTTCCCTGCGGTCATGGGTGGCTTGCGAGACCCGTCGAACACCCAGGCCGACTTGAGAGATGCATTCAGGGCTGCTGGCTATCCATGGCTCACACGCCACTCGCTTCGCAAGACGACCGCAATATACGCCTCCGTTGGCCTCACCTACGGCCGGCCGGATATCGCGCCGGGAACTCAGCGCGGGGGCTGAGCATTGCGTTGATTCCGGGCAGTGGAGTGCTGTCGGAACCTCTAGGCCACAGGGATGCGGGACAGCTCAAGATCATCCGCGGCGCCCTGCAAACACTGTGTGCGTCGCGGATCTGCCGGTTGAGGATGTGTTCGCCTGAGTAACCAGACCGACTAACGTATCTTGGCAGCGACCGTCTCAGGTTCCGAGCGATCTTGGCATGGTTGTGGGCATACCTTGCATGGCGAATACAAATCCCAAGATCAATAAGGTGTACATGAATGTGATCACCACACTGGCCGGTGCTGTGGTGAACCATTGGCGCAGGCCCAGGCTGGTCCGGCGCTCCCGGTGGATCACCGCGGCCGAATTGCGGCCGCTGATGCACGGTTGATCCAAGCCGATGGCTTGGACAGCGAATCTCCTCGGAAGTCGCGACCTCCTGCCGATGCTCGCTGGAAGAGCCTTGATCGACGTATCAGACCGGATCAAGGATGAAGGGATGTAAAAGCAGCAGAGGCTGGCCGTCAAGATGAGCTAGCACGTGAACGGGATCGGGAATCGAGAACACCGCGACCGAGAGGAGTTCGGCATGGCGTCAATTTCCGAGCGGGAAAACCGTGAGATCGAGGCGGCAAACGCCGCCGGCAACACGCCTGTCGTCTTCGTCCATGGCCTCTGGCTGTTGCCGAGCAGCTGGGACAGCTGGGGGCAGCTTTTCAGCGAGGCTGGGTACGCGCCGCTCACCCCGGACTGGCCGGATGATCCTGAGACTGTCGAGGAGGCCCGCGCGAACCCGGAGGTCTTCGCCAAGAAGACGCTGAAGCAGGTCGCCGACCACACGACCGAGGTCATCAATGCCTTGCACAAGAAGCCAGCGGTGATGGGGCACTCGACCGGCGGCTTGCTGGCGCAGATGGTCGCGGGCCGGGGGCTCTCAGCGGCGACGGTGGCCATTGACCCTGGGGTCTTCCGCGGTGTTCTGCCTCTACCGGTCGCCACGATTAGGGTGGTGGGCCCGTTCCTGGTCAACCCGTTCACGCGTGGGCGCGCGATCACGCTTACGTTCGACCAGTTCAAGTACGGTTGGGCGAATGCGCTGGATGAGCAGGAGGCGCAGGAGCTCTACGACAGGTTCCACGTCGCCGGCTCCGGGGTTTCTCTGATGCAGATGGGCAACGCGAACCTCAATCCGTGGACGGAGGCTAAGGTGAACACGAAGAACCCCGACCGCGGTCCTTTGCTGATCATTGAGGGCGAGAAGGACCACACGGTCGCGTTGGCGATCGCGAACGCCGCCTATAAGCGGCAGAGGCGCAACCCAGGGGTGACGGAGTTCGTGAAGGTCCCGAACCGCGGCCACGCGCTTACGATCGACCACGGCTGGCAGGAGGTGGCGGAGATCGCACTTGATTTTGTCAAGCGCTTCGTCCCAGCCAAGCCGAGCTAGGCCGCCTGATATGGGGATTCTCCGACCCCTTCCCAATGCTGTGATCGAGGTCGAGGCTCACCCGACTTGACCTTGGAGTGATGAGAAACATCCAAGGTGCGCTCGACCGCGACGGTGCAAGGTCCCATGATCTAGAGATGGCTTCGACATGCTCTCGGTGATCTCGGTGGCCTGACGTCCCCAACAGAGCGCTGGTGGAGCCAAATCACCGTCGATGAAGGAGGCTCCGACTATGGCTTACGCCATGGAGCGGGTCACGAGAATTCGAACTCGCATGACCAGCTTGGAAGGATTCCGCGCGCCCACCCGAGCCGACTTGGATGCGCCCGCCGGTTTGACCTGCTTGCACCGCGAGGCACCGTGATTGGCTCTGGCTTAGGGCCCGCAAAGGGCCCGGCGTGCGGCTGCTGTTCGATTTGCTCCATGGGTAGCGACCTCTTCGTCCGGGGCACGTCAGATGGTCGTCGATCGCTGCGCCTGAAGCGCCGACGTTTCCACGATCGTCCAATGGCGGTTGCCGATCTGCGCCACGATTGTTACTGAGTTCGTTACTCACTTTGGCGCGACCCTCGGTACCCGTGCGAGTCTCTAGTAAGCGCTGGAGTTCCGACCCCCAAAGCGGCCTGCTGGGTGCACGGGTTGATCGCTTCCGTGTCAGGGCAGAACCGCTGCTTGGGAATGGGGATGAGTGTGGCGTCTGCAGCGTGTGGAGGGTCGCTGATGTTTGCCACAGTGTGCGCTGGTGGGCCGACAGCTTTGGCCGACAGCGAGTCGGTTGACTTCGATGGGATCCACGGCAGCACCCGGTTCCTGCCGCTCGCGCGCCTCAGATCGCGCGCACTGGTGCATAGCACGGCGGTGGAGATGTCCACGCGAGCCGAGCCGGGAAATATGGCCCCGCTGGCCAGCGACCTAGGCGAGCTACTTGCACCGACGCTGGCGCTCTGACGGCCCGAAGCGTCTTCGTCGACGACGAAGAGGCAGCTTGCCGGAGACCAGCAAAAGCAACATCAGCGGACCTGATTCCTGTTGCATGACGGAGGCGACCGAAGGTGCAACGGCCCCCGTCGACTACGCTCGCTCGTCATGATCGCGGCGCTGGGAGACCGCGTCCTGTCGATCGGGGCGGACTCCGCCGACTCGTCGGAGCTGCGCTTCCGCAAACGGCTGCTCGTCGGGATCGCGCTCTTCATCCTGCCAATTGGGTTCCTCTGGGGCTGCCTGTATTGGGTCGTGGGCGAGGAGACGGTCGCGCTCACGCCGTGGGCTTATGTCGCCGGATCGATCATCAGCCTCGCGGTCTTCGCCCGGAATCGAAATTTCGCGTTCCTGCGGACGGCGCAGTTCCTTCTGATCCTGGTGGCGCCTGCGCTCGGGATGATCATGCTCGGCGGCCTCGAGGATTCGAGCTTTGTGATCCTGTGGTCGCTTCTTGCGCCGCTTGGCGCGGTCGCCTTCGACCGACCCGCGCGCGCCTGGCCATGGTTCGCGGCCTTCGTCGCCGTCGTATTGCTCGCGGTCGTTCTCTCCGAAGTCGTGCGGCCCGGCGGCGCCAACCTGCCCGATGCTTTCGTCCGGACCTTCGACGTCCTTAACATCGTCGCGGTATCGCTTGTGGCGATGTTGTTGCTCGTAACCTTCGCGCGAGGTCGGGACACCGCACAAGCGCGCGTCGAGGCTCTCCTACTACACATCCTTCCCCAGGACGTCGCCCAGCGCCTTCAGGCGGAGCCTCACGCGATCGCGGACCACTTCGAGGATGCGAGCATCCTCTTCGCCGACGTCGTCGACTTCACTCCGCTTGCGAGCCGACTCGACGCGCGCGAGGTCGTCGGGATGCTCGATCGTCTGTTCACGACTTTTGACGAACTCGTCGACCGCTATGAGGTCGAGAAGATCAAGACGATCGGCGACTGCTATATGG
>JBKPTR010000220.1:0-15141 GCA_046735615.1 Actinomycetota bacterium | reverse complement strand
GATGAACGCTGTCGAAGGGCGATGCCCGTCATTTGTTGGCTAACCAACTCCTGACACAGCAAGAAATTAGCGAAGGCGCCAAAATGTGTCGACCCCCAGATGGCCATTTGTCCCCTTCTGGACATGTCAAAAAGTGGACATCTGACCGGGATCGGGGTTACCTACAAAGCAAGCCCCCCGTTGATTCCTGCTGCATGGCGCGCCTAACGCTACAGCAAATTACTAGCTTCCGAGAAGTCCCCGTATCTCTTCGGCTGTGAGCGCCCCAGCTGCCAAAGCTTCACTGCCTACGACCGATTCGAACAGCTCTTCTTTGCGCGCCTTCAGGTCCATCACCTTCTGCTCGATGGTGTCCCGTGCCACTAGCCGGTACACCATGACGGTCCTCGTCTGACCGATCCGATGCGTACGATCCACCGCCTGGGCTTCGGTAGCCGGGTTCCACCATGGATCGAGCACGAAGCAGTAGTCGGCCTCGGCAAGATTGAGCCCGAAGCCGCCCGCCTTCAGGCTGATCAGGAATACCGATGCCTCCTTGTCCCGGAACCGCTGGATCACCCGCTGCCGGTTTCGGGTCCGGCCGTCGAGATAGGCGTAGGAGATGTCTGCTTCGGCCAGCCGCGTTCGGATCCTGGTCAGGAAGGTCGTGAACTGGCTGAAGACGAGCGCTTGGTGGCCTTCTCCGACCAGTTCGCTCAAGTCCTCCAGCAGCACCTCGACCTTAGCTGCAGGCACCTGGGCGTGAGCGTCATCGACCAAGGCCGGGTCGAGGCTGAGGCGGCGTAACAGCGTCAAGGACCGGAGCACGGTGAACCGGTTGCGATCGAGGTCCTCTATCAGTCCCAGGACTTTCTGCCGTTCTCGCTGCAGATGAGTCTGGTAGATCCGCCGGTGCTTTGGGTGTAGCTCGACTTCGACGACCTGCTCCTGCTTGGGCGGCAACTCGGCGGCCACGCTCTCCTTGGTGCGGCGCAGCATCAATGGGCGTATCCGTCGGCGCAACTGATGCAGCCGAGTGGCGTCCATGCTGCGCTCGATTGGTCGGCGGTAGTACTCCGAGAAGCGATCAGGATCAGGGAAGAGCCCCGGCGCGCTGATCGAGAGCAGCGCCCAGAGGTCCATCAAACTGTTTTCCAGAGGGGTACCGGTGATCGCCAGCTTGAACGGGGCCGTGATTCGACGGGCACACTGGTAGGTCTTGGCCCGATGGTTCTTGACGAACTGCGCCTCATCCAAGATCAATCCAGACCACTCCAGCTCGGCCAGCTTGTCATTGTCGATCCGCAGCAGGGCATAGGAGATGATCACGAGGTCTGCGGCCGCGACAGTGTCACGACTCCGTGCGCCGCGCTTCGACTCAGATTCGGTAAGGCAAACCACCTGAAGATCAGGGGCGAAACGGGCAGCTTCGCTTAACCAATTGGACACCACGCTGGTTGGTGCCACGACGAGGAAAGGCGGCTGTTCAGGGCAGATCAGCCGGGCGCGGCAGATGAGCGCGAGCGCCTGGAGCGTCTTGCCAAGGCCCATATCGTCGGCGAGGATGCCGCCCAGTTGATGGCTCCACAGGAAGCACAGCCAGCCGTATCCGTCGAGCTGATACGGCCGCAGCGTCGCATGCAGCGTCTCGGGGATCTCGACGTCAGCAATCGAGGAGACGTCACTGAGTCCGCGTACGGCCTGCTCCCACCGAGCCGACTGATCGATGGCCACGCCCAAGTTGGTCAGGTCCTCCCACAGGCTTGTTTGGAATCGACTGATGCTCAGCTCCGGCCGGTGCCGATCCTGTAGAGCTTTGGATTCCTCGATCAGTTCGCGCAGTTGCACGAATTCTGGTCGGTCCAGGGAGAAGTAGACCCCAGTGTCCAAGATCAAGAAATCTTGGTTCTCGGTGAGGGCGACGAACAAGTCCCCGAACGGAACCACCTCGCCGTCAATGGAGACCTTGATGCGCAGGTCGAACCAGTCTGCGGAATCAGCACGCTCCACAGCCGCCACCTGAACGCTCGGCTGAGCGCTGGTTCGGCGGTACTCACGTACCTTCCCCTCGAGACTGACCCGGACGCCGGCAGACTCCAACTGCGGCAGCACTCGCTCAACGAAGGTCAGCGCCGCCATGCCATCCAGCAGCACGTGCGCTGCCACCTGCTGCGGCAGTCCTTTGCTGCGGCTAGCCAGCTGCGGGATCTCTGCGTACGGCAGTCCCAGTGCCGCCAGCTTGCGCTGTTCTTCGGCGAGATCACGGATGCTCCCCCGCTCGGCTGGCTCGTCTATCGCATATATCGCGGTGCCCTCCGAGCTCTCGTAGTGCACCAACCAGTCAAGGCGCACGCGATGCTCTTCTCGGAAGTGCACGATCAGGCCCAGGATCGGTTCGACATAGTCAGGCAACCGAACGGATCGGTCGGTCGACGTGATGGTCATTTTCTGTCGTAACCGCGGAATGAAGTCGGTCAAGAACCGGCCCTCATCCTCGGGCGGAATCACCAGTGAGTGAGGGTCAACGACGAGCTGCCGCAGTTCGTGACCCAGCAGTTGATCCAGGCGCGCCACGATCAGTTTCTGTACGCCCGCAACCTCTTCGCCGGCATAGAAGATTCCATGGGCCGGATCGCCGAGCACGCCGAGCGAAGAAAGGTCGAGCTCCTGATCATCAAGCAGCACCCGAGGGCCGACGAGCACTCCGAGGGCGGGATCGTGGCGAACGTCTAGGACCACCGACGCGCGCTGTTGGGTCCGCACCGGACCGAGGAGAGGCTTGGCGGCGAGGATGGTGAGACCAACGCTGCTGGCCTGATCCAGTAAGCCCCAGAACGCGCTGCTGACGGCACCAAGCGACAGCCATGCGTTGCGAGGCATGGCAAAACGTGCACTCGCTCCGGCCGCCGCGCGGAACTGCAGCAGCAGCTCGCGCTGCTCGGGCACGTAGGAGCGGGCGACGAAATCCAGATCATCCCAGGAGATCCCGGATCGAACCCATCCGCCGCTTCGGCTTCGTCGTGCCGGGCGGATGCGCAGATCCTGACGCCCGAGGTACCCCCGAAACGCTGGAATCCTCTCAACACCGAACTCCAGCGCCAACGGGGCGACATCAGCGGGGGCCACAGTCGGAGCGGTAGCAAGGAGTTTGTCCAGCGTCCTTTCCCACTCTGGTCGTTGCATAGCTGAACTGCCGAGGAGATGGCGAGCGACGATCAGCACAGCAGCTGCGTGTTTGCAGTCGCTCGCAACCGGACAGCTGCACTGGCTGCGATAGACGCTGACCGCGCCTGATCGTGAGCTGGCGAGAAACACCATGACGGCGTAGTCGTCTCGCACCGTGCCTTTGACCCTGCCTGTGACAGTTAGGGTGTCGGAATCGAAGTTCACGTCGTAGACGTGGCCCGATTGGGCATAGACCATGGCTCTGGCGTAGGCCTCGTGACCCACCATCTGGATGATCGCCTCCTGACTCAGAAGCGAATTCCACGCTGCCGCCACGCCTTGCACCTTAGTCGCGGGTACTCACATATCAGCGACCTTGGAGGGCCGGTGATCGACCCCGGAGACGCGGTGTAAAGCCAGGGTGGGACAGTATGTCGACAGCGTCATCTCAAGGCGTAGGCTTCAGCAGCTCGCAAGCGGGCATAAGGATCTCCGAAGCGGGCAATCCAGCGACGTAGGGAGGATCACATGAGCGAGTCACCACAGGGTCCCAGCGAGGGTGTTGAGGATCTGGAGGGGCCGGCGGACGGCGGCGCCGAGGGAATTCCTGGCATCCGAGATGGCGGAGCTGACGGCGGCGCGGATAGCGGAGCCTTCGGTGGCCGCGACGGCGGGGCCGATGGTGGCGCAGACGGCGGAGCTGACGGCGGGGCCGACGGTGGTGCTGATGGTGGCGCAGACGGCGGGGCCGACGGCGGAGCTGATGGTGGCGCAGACGGCGGCGCCGACGGTGGCGCAGACGGCGGGGCCGACGGCGGAGCTGATGGTGGCGCAGACGGCGGCGCCGACGGTGGCGCAGACGGCGGTGCAGATGGCGGCGCCAATCGCTGAGGGCTCCGTCCTCGCTCGACTCATTGCTGTCGACCGCGACGAGTTCGCGAGTCAGTACTGGGGCCAGCAACCGCTGCTGTCGCCGGCTGCCGATCTCCAAGGCGGGTTTGCAGAACTGCTCGATGCGAACGCGATCGATGAGCTCGTATCCCAGCGGGGTTTGCGGACGCCTTTCTTGAGGGTCGCCAAGAATGGGGCGACCCTCGCCGACAAAGCCTTCACCGCGCCCGGCGGCGTTGGAGCAGGAATCGCTGACCAGCTGAGCGAGGACAAGCTGGTCCGGCTCTTTGCCGATGGCTCGACCCTCGTGCTGCAAGCCTTGCATCGAACCTGGCCACCGGTTCTTGAGTTCTGCCAAAGGCTCGCCGCCGAGCTCGGCCATCCGGTGCAGGCCAACGCGTACGTGACGCCGCCACAGAACCAGGGCTTCAGCGCCCACTACGACGTGCACGACGTCTTTGTTCTGCAGATTGATGGGGAGAAGCGGTGGCACATTCATTCCCCTGTCTTGGTGTCGCCGCTGCGCGATCAGGCTTGGAACGACCGCAAAGCCGCCGTTGAGAAACGGGCTGAAGAACCGCCCCTGATTGAGGCGATGTTGAAGCCGGGAGACTGCCTCTACCTTCCTCGTGGATACCTCCATGCTGCGACAGCACTCGGGGGCGTGAGCACCCACCTGACTCTCGGCATCCATGTCTGGACACGCTTCGCGCTCGCGCAGCAACTCGTGGACCAGGTCTTGCGGACCGTCGCCGACGATCCGGTGATCCGCACCTCACTGCCGCTTGGGGTAGACGTGTCCAACCAGAGGGAGATGCGCCCGGATTTCGACGTGGTTCGGGCGATACTGGCGGACGCCGTCAAGCAATCAGATACTGGTCAAATGGCCGAGTCGCTGCTGCAGCATGCGCGGCTAAACCAGCGTGCGGCGCCGGTCGGCCCCCTCAAGCAGCTTCGCGATGCCGACGCGATCAGCGTCGACACGCACATCATGCTTCGCCGCCATCTGGCCGCAACTGTTGATCACAGCGGATCACGCATCCTGGTGCGGAGTCGCGCTGGTGAGCTGCTGGTAGCCGAGGACGATGTTGGGCCGCTCAAGGCATTGCTTGCCAACGGTGTGGCCACGGCGGGCGATCTTGGCCTCGATCTTGCGCGGCGCTTATTGCTCGCCGGCTTGGCCATCGTGGAGTGAGTGAACCGGACTCGGCGTTCCGGTGCGCGGACGCAGCGCGGGTGCGAGCCGATCCCTTGGCCGGTTCGGCGCCCCCGGCGCGCCGCTGGCTGCTCCTGGAGCATCCGGGTCCCTGGAAGGTCGAAGCCATCGCCGGCTCAGGAGTCGACTCCGATGTGCTCTCGGCGTTGGTGCAGAAGGCCGGCTCGGCAACGCGAATCCTGCTCGTTCGCCGGCCCGGGCGTATCGACCGCCGGGCACCACGTCGATGGATCTTGGCCGGGCTTGACTCAGCCACGTTGACCGGTCCCTGGCGAGATGACCACGACCTCCTGCATGCTGCTGAGGCCATGATCGCCACGTCTCCGCCGTCGATGGAACCACCCCAGCCTTTGATCCTTGTCTGCACCCACGGTGTGCATGACGTCTGTTGTGCGCTTCGAGGCCGTCCAGTGGCTTCGGCGCTGGCGTCACGATGGCCGGAGCTGGTGTGGGAGTGCACACACATCGGCGGCGACCGGTTCGCTCCGAATGTGGTCTTGCTGCCCGACGGCTTCTACTACGGCAATCTCGACCCCGACTATGCGGTGGCCACGGTCGAGGCGCACCTGACCGGTAGGGTGCTGACCGACCGGCTCCGTGGCATGGCCCGCTTCGTGCCGCCGGTCCAGGCGGCCGTCATTGCGGCGTACCAGCGCTACGGGCCGCTTGGCCCGCCGGATGTCACCGTCCGGGCGACCGAGCACTTCGGGCCACACCACGGACACGGGTCGGAGACCATTGTTGATCTTGTGATCGAACCCCAGCAGCGACTGGTCAGGGCGCGGGTACTGTCCGTTCGACGGCCCGATGCGCAGCTGACCTGCCGCGCGACCCGCGAGACGCCGGCCACCGAATACCGGATCATTGACTTCTCCCCAAAGCTGCGAGCGTCGGAAATCGCGCGCCCGCCGTGCTGAGAAGGAGAGAGCGGAGGCGTTCTTTCCTCCGCGAGCGACGACGAAGTCGGCGGATCCAAAGCGCGCTATGCGCGAGCAGCTCTGAAACTGGTGACCCACTAGATTTGCCTGCCCGGCAAGTGGTCGAAACGGCATGAAGTCCGGCCCGATATCGTGTCGCTTGCGACCGCTTCCCTGATGATCGACTCTGAGAGGAAGACCGTTGCCGGTTCTGCATGTTTCAGTCGCGTCACCCCTTCCACCTCAGGAGGCCCTGCAGCGGCTCACCGATTTCAGTCCCTCCAGAGCTGAGGCTTGGGCCGGCGTCGATGATGACAACTTGGTCGTGCATGGGACGGGGGATGGCTGGGCGGAGGTCACTGAGGGCAACAAGCTCCGCTGGGAGCGAGAACGCTACACCTGGGATGCCGCGGCCGGAACAGTCTCCGCGGTCACCCTAAGCTCCAACATTTGGGCACCTGGGAGCGGCTGGAACTACACGATCATGCCGGAAGGCACGGGCAGTCGCGTTGAAGTTACGGCCGTCCGGAAGGGCTACGGAATCAAGGGAAGGCTAGTTGGTGCCCTGTTGTCGCTGATCGGCGAGCGGTTGATCACCTCCAGCACGACAGCCGCACTCGCGGCCCGGTAGCCGATGTGCACGCAAAGAGGCAGCGGCAGCTGCGACGCATAGGGTCAGTCCATGAGCAAACCCATCTTCGAGCAGCGAAACGGTATGGAGATTGCGACCTTCGCCGATGCAGCTCAGTGGGAGGCCTGGCTTGCCCAGCACGGCACGACACATCGAGAGCTCTGGTTGAGGATCGCCCGCGCCAATTCCGGGCATACCACAGTCACAGCAGACCAAGCGCTGGACGTCTGCCTGTGTTACGGCTGGATCGACAGTCTGCGTCGCAGTGACGAAAGCGGCTACTTCCTCCAGCGATACTCACCGCGTCGCCCGGGCAGTCCGTGGTCACAGATCAACGCGGCCAAGGTCGAGGTTTTGTTGGCGGCTGGTCGGATGCAGCCGCCGGGCCTCGCTGAGGTTGCTGCGTCAAAGACGACCGGCCGATGGCCAAAGAGGCTGGCTGATCGCTGACGACGGGTCAGGTAGCTGAATCGGTCGGCGCGGCTTGGGCGGCCCAGAGATCGGGTCCGAAGATCTCGTAGCGGATTCGGGCGGGTGGCACGCCGCGCGAGAGCAACGTTGACCGAACGAGCTGCATGAACGGCAACGGGCCACACGTGAAGACCTGGACGTCGTCCGGAAGCGGAATGTCGGTCAAGTCCATGAAGCCTTGGCGCGAACGGTTGTCGCCCTCATCGACGCTTTCGTACCAGGTGTAAGAGCTGAAGTCGTCGATCTCTCGACCGAGATGCAGGACGGTGTCTCGCAAAGCGTGATCTTGTGCTCTCCGGTCAGCATGGGCAACGATGACGGTCCGCTGAGGTTGGGTCCGAGCGATCTGTTCAACAATCGGGAGCACAGTCGTGATGCCGGCACCAGCACTGGCCAGCAACAGCGGCGACTCTGTCGGGGTCAGTACGAAGTCGCCGGCGGGGGCGCTGACATCAACCTGATCTCCGATCTTGACTTGATCATGGAGATGGCTGGAAACGCGGCCGTCTGGGGCGCCGTTCGCGCCACGAACGCGCCGTACGGTGATCTGCAGCCGCGTCCGTACGGCTGTAGAGGACACCGTGTACTGCCGGGGCTGCCGGTCGCCATCGGGCAGATCGACGAACACCGAGACGTACTGTCCGGGCGCGATGGCGGGAAGCGGACCTCCGTCTGCCGGTTCCAAGACGAGGGAGATAACGTCGGCGGTTTCCTCGATGCGTCGGACGACTCGGTAGGGACGAGTCGGTTGCGAGGGATCAACCTTTGCTTGTTGGTAGAGCCGGGCTTCCTCGGCGACCAGTTGAAGTGCGAACAGCCAGTAGACCTCGCTCCAGGCCGCAGCGATCTCAGGCGTTACCGCGTCGCCGAGCACCTCGCCGACTGAGGCCAGTAGGTGTTCACCGACAATCGTGTACTGCTCCGGGCGGATACCCAGCGATACGTGTTTATAGGCGATTCGGCGCATGACGTGGTCGAACGAGGGCGCCTCAGGGTCAATCAGTTGCACCGCGTAGGCGACGACCGAGCCTGCTAGGGCCTTGCTCTGCTCACCGGTGGCCTGGTTGCCCTGGTTGAAGACGCGCAGCAGTTCCGGATGGGCAGCGAACATGCGCGGATAGAAGTGAGCGGTGATCTCATCGGCATGTGCTGCAACGGTGGCAGCGGTCGCCCGCACGACGTCCAGTGCCTGCGGTGACAACAAGGATGGGCCTGGAGTTTCAGTGAGGTTGGACATAGCGGCTCCTTCGCTGTCCGGGCCGGCAATCCGGCGCACGAGGGTCATGCTTGGATGGCCTGACGAGGCTCCGGGTAGTTGATGATCAAGCTATCCACTGGCGGCCGGAATCAAACAGGGCCCTTTGGCCTATGTCAGACAGGCGGTCAGGCCTTGTCGCGGGCCACGATCAAGAGAGGCGCAGCATGGCCAAGTTGATCTACTCAGCGATCACCTCCCTCGACGGGTATGTGGCGGACTCGGAAGGCAACTTCGACTGGAGTGCGCCCGACGACCAGGTGCATTCCTTTGTCAACAACTTGGAGCGACCGATCGGTACGTATCTGTACGGGCGCCGGATGTATGAGGTGATGCGCTACTGGGAGACCGCGTCGACCGCCACTGGTGAGCCGTCAGCCGGGCAGGACTACGCGCAGATTTGGCAGGCAGCCGACAAGATTGTCTACTCAAGGAGTCTGGAGAAGGTATCGACCGCCAGTACCAGGATTGAGCGAGAATTCGACCCGCAGGCGATTCAGGACATGAAGGCGGATGCGACGCGCGATATCTCCGTTGGCGGTCCGACGCTCGCGGCCGAGGCGTTGAAGATGGGACTGATTGACGAGTGCCACCTGTACCTCTCCCCCATCGTCGTGGGAGGTGGCTTGCCGGCGCTCCCGGACAATGTCCGCCTGGGACTTGAATTGCTGGATGAGCGCCGCTTCGGCAACGGCGTGGTCCATCTCCATTACCGCGTCGGTAACTGAGGAAGATCAAGACTCCGCACCGGTCGGAGATTTGCTGCTTCAGGAGGTGGCCTGAATCGCCTCCGCGATAGCTGCGGCATCGATCACTTCGATCTCGACATCGCCGACCCGTTGCATGTATCGCCGGCTGCTTGGGATGGCCAGGATGCGCTGCCGGATCCGTTCCTCGGCTTGCCGCTCCGCGCGTTCCAGTTCCTGACGGAACACGATGTCAGCCGCTTGCTTTGAGGCGCGACCGAACGGCTTTTGCTCAGGCATGCCTCCATGACATCACGAAGCGATCGGCTTACCCGAGGAGCACCGCTCGGCGGTTCGGGCTGCGCAGGGTCCGACCGACGACAGCGGCCAGAATGATCACTATCGCGATCACCGCAGCCAGGCGAATGGAATTTGACTCCGTCGCGACTGCCACCGCAAGCAGGGCCCAGCAGGCAGTCAACAGGAACCCGATGACGGCGACCAGCCGGGACACCACGAAGAGCGACATGATCGTGGCGCTCAACACGAGGACTACACCTATCTCGTTCACCCAACGAGCGGAGGCGGGCATGCCCCAGGAGCGGAACGTGGTCGCAAAGCCGGCTGCCGCCGCCAAGGTCGCCCACCCTAGGTAGATCATTACCGGCAGCCGAAGAAAGACTTCCTCCGCCGTGCTGCGTGCCGGCCCAACTTGCAGGAAGCCGCGAGCGGCGAGGACCAGATAGACGACCAAGATCACGATCAGAATCTGGGAGAGCCAGATCGCGCGGCTTCCGAAGACCGGCACCCAGAGCGTGCTTGTCGTGAATGCGCCAAACAACCACCAACCTGTCAGCCGGTGGACCGTACGCTCCTGCTGGTTGGGCAAGAGCTGGTAGACGGCAAGCGCGAGGCACGCCGCATAGATCAGTCCCCACACGCTGAAGGCGTAACCGGCGGGAGTCACCGGACTGGCGTTGGCGTCGGAGATCGCGCCAGTATTCGAGCTCGGTCCCAACGCCAACGTGGTCAGGGGCCCTGAGACAGCCTGGGCCACCGCCGCGACGGTGACGAGAGTGACGCGGACGCGATCGCTGGTAGGTGCCATGCGCCACATTGTGCCTGCAGCGTTGGTCTTCTGATCCGAATGCGGTGAATCAGCGCATGGATCTGTCTGTCACATCCCACGCTGCATGGGACGTTAACGCTGTACGCGGCATGCATGCCATGCGCAGCGTGAACATCCCACGCTGCGTGGGATGTTCACCTCAATCACAGCAGCGCGGCAGTGAGAGCGACAAGTGGTGGCAAGCCCTGGCCAAGAGCGCCGCCGATGCTCTTGCCTTGCTCGCCACCAAACCCCAGCCGGTCGGCGATGAAGAACACGATCCCACTCAGAACCATGAAGAGGCAGATGTAGGTCACCAGAGTTCCTCCGACTGTTTCGCTGCCGCTCATCCACGCGATCGCGCCGACGACCATGCCTCGAGAAACAAGTTGTAGAAACCGACACCGAAAGCCCACATACGCACGGCGGGGACATAAGGAAGGCCGAAGCCTCCCTCATGCAATCCAAGCTCTCTGATATGCCGGAGCGTGAACGTAACCGAAGCCTTCGATTCAACAACGTGTGGCGCCGCTCTCGGAGTGGATGAGGAGCTTCGCGTGCTCTTCCTGGCCGACGGAGCGTGTTGGGGGGCGGCAGGCATGGTGCGTAGGGGGCAGGGCTTCACCGACCGCGAGACTCAATTCCTCACCGCGGTCGCGCCGGCCATCGCAACGGCCACCCGACTGGCGGTGCGCTTGGAGGCTACCGGCCAGAAGAAAGTGGCTATCCGGCGATCGTGGTCCTGAGCCCGCAGGGTCAGCCTCGGGCGGTCACGCCGGCTGCCCGGGAGTGGCAGGACCGGCTCGACGACATCGCGCCGGGCCGCTTCACGGTGATCATGCAGGTGATGGCAAGCGGTGCCCGCAACCGCAGCCTCGGGCGGCTTCCGCGCCCGGCTACGAGTCGCAAACGGCCAATGGGCCATCTTGCAGGCAAGCCCGCTCATCGGCGGGGAGGAGGAACAGATCGCCGTCGCGATCGAGCCGGCCAGCGGCGACCAACTAATCGGCTTGCTGCTCACGGCGGATGGCTTGACCTCGCGCGAGCGCGACATCTGCCGTGAGGTCATCGCCGGGCATTCGACCTCCGATATTGCCAGCCACCTCTTCATCTCCACGAACACAGTGCAAGATCATCCAAAGTCGATGTTCACCAAGGTCGGCGTACGAAGTCGTGGCGAGCTCGTCGCTCGGTTGCGACAGACGGCTCATTGCACGCTGAGGGAGCGCATCACTCCATGATGTGACGGCCCAGCAGCGTGAGGTCGGCTGGGCTCAAGCGATCGTTCGCAGACCCGGCGTGATGCCAGAACGGGTACGGCAGCGGCTGAGCGCTTACCTCGTCCAACCGAGCCACCTCGTCGTCGGACAGGCTCAACTCGGCGGCGGCTAGGTTGTCCGCCAGCTGATCCTCGGTCCGGGCGCCGACGATCACCGAGGTCACTGCCGGTTTGCCCATGGTGTACGCCAGAGCCACCTGGGCTGCGGAAACCCCATGGTCGGCACCAATCGCCACAAGCTCCTCGACGGTGTCGTAGAGCTTGTCCTCGTCGTAGACCGGCGGTTCATTCCACTCAGTAAGATGCCGGCTACCAGCGGGGGCCTCCACATCCCGGCGGTACTTGCCGGACAGCAGGCCGCCGGCGATCGGGCTCCAAACCAGGATGCCGAGGCCCTGGTCCACCGCCACCGGGACTAGCTCGTTCTCGATGTCACGCGCCTGCAACGAGTAGTAGAGCTGGTTGCTGACGAAAGGCGTCAGACCCTTACGATCGGCGATCCACAGTGCCTTCATGACTTGCCAGGCGGCATAGTTCGAGCAGCCAATGTAGCGGACTTTGCCGGACCGTACGAGGTCATCGAGTGCTTGCAGCGTCTCCTCAAGCGGAGTCTGCCCGTCCCACTCGTGTACTTGGTACAGATCGATGTAGTCGGTGCCAAGCCGACGCAAGCTGCCCTCAGCACCGCGGATGATGTGGTGCCGGGACAGACCGGCGTCGTTCGGGCCATCACCCATCGACCCTCGTACCTTGGTCGCGACAAGGACTTCATCGCGGTCGGAGCCGAGCGCCTTGCCCAGGATCTCCTCAGACAGGCCGTTGGAGTAGATATCTGCGGTGTCGAACAGGTTGACGCCGGCATCGCGCGCTAGCCCTATCTGCTTTCGCGCGCCCTCCACGTCGATCTGGCCCACAGGCGTGGCCCAGCCAGTGCCGCCAAAACCCATAGTGCCGAGGGTGATCGTCGATACGCGGAGGCCAGATCGGCCGAGTTGTCGATACTCCATGTCGCGGAGTCTAAGACCCCGTCAGGATCGTCGAACTCCTGCCCTCATTCTTCGTCCCTGCGCCGGCATCGGACAGCTGTCTTGCTACATCGCTCCAGCGGAGATATTGAGAATGTTGCCGTCTGGATCTGTGAACCAGATCGCTTTCACTGCGTCACCCATTGAGGCGACGCCTTCGTTCCACTCCAAGCCCTCCGCTTCAAATGTCAGGAGCGAGAGGCCCTTCTCGCGAAGCAAACCGACCTCGTCGTCGAAAGCCGACAGCGGGACGTCGAAGCCCACTGCGGTTGCCTTGTTTGTGCCGGCGTATTCGGACTCGTAAACGAAGATCATCCCGCTGCCGCACGTGTAGACCACCCCGCCGATGCCTTCACGCGGCGGCCTCAATCCGAGCGTGCCCTCGTAGAAATCGCGCGCTCTGGACAGATCTGCCGTCGGCAACGCGGCGACAGGTGTCATGTCTGACAACATCGAACCGCCTCCTCCTCAGTCGTGTCTGACGGTACGCCTGTCCGAGGAGGCGGACTCGCGCCAGTGGGTCGGTGTCTGCAGGATCTATGCCGTCTGGGCCTCAGGCTGAGGCTCTGGCGTCGCCGACTCTTGTCGGGACCTACCGAAACGCAGGTACAGCGATGGCGTCACAAACAAGTTCAGCAAGGTGGACGTGACCAGGCCACCAAGGATGACGATTGCCAACGGATGTTCGATCTCCTGACCCGGACGTTCGCCGAAGATCACCAGCGGAATCAATGCGAGGCCCGTAGCGAGCGAGGTCATCAAGATCGGTGAGAGGCGTTCTCGAGCCCCGCGCACCACCAGGTCACGCCCGAACGTCATGCCCTCCTCGCGCTCGAGATGCTGGAAGTGGTTGATCAACAAGATCCCGTTCCGGGCGGCAATGCCGAAGACGGTGAAGAACCCGATCAAGGATCCCAGCGAGACCACCCCACCGCCGAGGAAGGCTCCGATAACGCCACCCACCAGAGCCATCGGGAGCGTCAGGAAGCTAAGCAGAGCAAGCCGCCAGCTGCTGAACGAGGCTTGCAGCAGGAGCAGAATCGCCGCTCCGGCGATCACCGCCGTTATCAGCAGGGTTCGCTGGGCTGACTCTCGCTCCTGCCACTCGCCGAGGATCTCGGCGTGATATCCCTGGTCGAAGTGGACGCCCTTCAGCTTCTCCTGAAGCTGCTCAACGACTGAACCAAGATCACCCTCGAAGGTCGCCTCGACATCGATTCGGCGAGAGTCGCCCTCGCGATCGATCGCATTGGGGCTCGGCTGCAGCGAGACGTCGGCCACATCGGCAAGTCGCACAGTCTTCCCCGATGGGGTGTCGATAAGCAGGTTCTGGATGTCCTGCACGCTGGTGCGCGTCTGTGGTGTGCTCCACACGACGACGTCGTAGGCCTTCCCGCCACGGAAGATGTCGCCGACCTCCTCGCCCGCGACAAGGGTTGCGGCGGCTCGGCGTACGTCCCCTGGCTTCAGACCGTATTTGTCCGCCTTGGCAAGATCCACCTCGACCTGCAGCTGCGGCACATCGGTAGAGATGTCGGTGTGCTCATCCTCGACGCCTTCGATACCTCCCATGATCTCTTCAATCTCGGCAGCCTTTTCGCGAAGCACCGTCAGGTTCTCGCCGAAAATACGGACCACGATCGGCTCTTTGCCGCCCGAGATCACTTCCTCGATGCGCTCGTCGAGGTAGGTCTGGGTCTCCCGGAACAGACCGGGATAGGCGTCATTGACGTCTTCTATGCGGTCCAACGTGCTGTCGTAGTCCACCGACGGATCGATGCTGATCCAGTTCTCGCCGAGATTGACTCCGGCGACCTCCTCGCCAAGGAACGCCTGCCCGATATGTGCCCCGAAGTTGCGTACCCCGGGGATCTCTCGGAGCTCTTTGCTGACAGCCAGGGTGGTCCGCCGCATCTCATCGGCGGACGTCCCCGGCTGACTGACCCAGTGCACAAGGAAGTCACGTTCCTTGAAGCCCGGGAAGAGCGACTGCCCGAGGAGCGGTGTTAGTGAGATCCCCACCACGGTAAGCAGCGCGAAGGTCGCGTACGCCCACCGGGGCTGGACAACGATCCGGAACAGTGCCGCGGTATAGCTGCGCTGCAGGACTGCGACCACCGGCGACGTGCGCCGTTCGACCTCGGACCGGCCGAGCAAGATCAGTGCCAGTGCGGGCGTGACCGTCAGTGCGACCAGCAGTGACGCCACGATTGCGAGCGTGTACGACAGCGCCAGCGGACGGAAGAACGCGCCCGTCAGCCCCTGTAGCAAGAACACCGGTACCGCTGCCGCAACGATGATCAAGGTCGCGTACACGATCGGGCCCCGGACTTCCAGCGACGCGTTCAAGATCACCGAGGCGGTGGAGCCCTCGGCGCCCGCCAAGCGGTGTTGCCTTAGCCTTCTGACGATGTTCTCGACGTCGATGATGGCGTCGTCGACCACAGCCCCCAAGGCGATCACCAGCCCCGCAAGGGTCATGGTGTTGATCGTTTCCCCGCGCCAGTACAAGACCAGC
>JBKPTR010000219.1:0-4662 GCA_046735615.1 Actinomycetota bacterium | reverse complement strand
TCTTGTTGGGGCGGATCCGAAGAGCGAGCAGTCCTGGGGTGTGTACGCGCGTAGCGTGTTGGCGTTCTCGGCGGTGTCAGTCTTGTTTCTCTACGGTTTTCTTCGGCTGCAGAGCCATCTTCCGCTCAGCCTAGGTTTTTCCGGCGTCGCACCGGATCAGGCGTGGAACACCGCGGTGAGCTTTGTGACGAATACGAACTGGCAGTCCTACTCGGGTGAGTCCACGATGGGCTATCTGGCCCAGATGGCAGGGCTCGCTGTTCAGAACTTCGCCTCGGCGGCGGTCGGCATCGCAGTGGCTTTCGCCCTGATACGGGGCTTTGCCCGCGCGGGCAGCGGCAGCCTGGGCAACTTTTGGGTTGATCTGACCCGTATCTGCTTTCGGCTACTGCTGCCGATTGCGGTGATTGGCGCAATCTTGTTTGTCGCAGCGGGCATGGTGCAGAATCTCTCTTCGGGCACCGATGTCACGACTTTGGCGGGCAACAGTCAGCACATCACGGGCGGCCCTGTGGCGAGCCAGGAGATCATCAAGGAGCTGGGAACTAACGGCGGCGGCTTTTACAACGCCAATAGCTCGCATCCGTTCGAGAATCCGACGTCGTGGACGAACTGGATCGAGGTATTTTCGCTGCTGGCTATCTCGTTCAGTCTGCCGCGGGTCTTTGGCCGGATGGTTGGTGATCTTCGTCAGGGGTACGCGATCGTGGCCGTTATGGTGATCTTGGCGGTCATCAGCATTGCGTCGGTCAACTACTTCCAACTGCAGGCCGGCGGGACTGTGCCCGAAGTGGTCGGTGCTGCTACTGAAGGTACGGAGGCCCGGTTCGGGGTTTCGCAGTCCGCGACCTTCGCCGCTGCGACAACGCTCACCTCGACAGGTGCCGTGGACTCTTTCCATGACTCTTACACCGCTTTGGGCGGCATGGTGCCGATCGTGAACATGATGCTGGGCGAGGTGGCGCCGGGCGGCACGGGTTCGGGTCTGTACGGCATGTTGGTGCTGGCGGTGATCACCGTCTTCGTCGGAGGACTGATGGTGGGGCGGACACCGGAGTACGTCGGTAAGAAGATCCGGTCTCGGGAGATCAAGTTCGCCTCGCTGTACTTTCTCGTTACGCCGATCCTCGTCCTGGTGGGGACGGCGGCGGCTATGGCCTCGTCGTCGGCCAGGGCCTCCATGTTGAATACCGGACCCCACGGGTTATCGGAAGTGTTGTACGCCTATACCTCTGCGTCGAACAACAACGGCTCCGCCTTTGCGGGCATTAGCGTCAACACCGTCTGGTACAACACCTCGCTCGGATTGGCGATGTTGTTCGGCAGATTCTTGCCGATCGTGCTTCTGCTGGGCCTGGCCGGTTCACTCGGAGCCCAACGCGAATCCCCGGTCACTGCCGGGACGATGCGACCCCATCAACCCCTGTTCGTGGGGATGCTTGCCGGCGTCACGATCGTGCTGGTCGCTCTCGCCTTCCTGCCTGCGCTGGCGCTCGGACCGCTCGCGGAGGGACTCTAATGAGCTCCGACCGCTCCACTGTGTTGCCGAGGTCGGAATCCGCCAGCCCCACCGATGGGGCTGCCAGGCAGCGGTCCACGTCGCCCGCCCGTCGCGTCGGAGCTGGGCTGCTCGACCCCAAACTGTTGTGGCGATCCCTCCCCGACGCGCTCCGCAAGCTCGATCCTCGGACGCTGTGGCGCAATCCGGTGATGTTTGTCGTTGAGATCGGCTCCGTCTTCACCACCGTGCTCGCGGTGCTCCAGCCCAGCCTGTTCGCGTGGTCGATCACGATCTGGCTATGGCTGACCGTACTGTTCGCGAATCTCGCTGAGGCGGTCGCGGAGGGTCGCGGCAAGGCGCAGGCGGCGACCCTGCGCCGCGCCCGCCAGGAGACCGCTGCCCGTCGGCTGCTGAACTGGTCCCCTGGTGCGGCCAGTGTGGAAGAGGAAGCGGTCCCGGCCAACGCCCTCCAGCTGGGAGATGTGGTCGTCGTTGAGGCCGGACAGGTGATCCCCGGCGACGGAGACGTCATCGACGGGATCGCCATGGTGGACGAATCAGTGATCACCGGAGAGTCGGCGCCGGTGATCCGGGAGTCTGGCGGGGACCGGTCTGCGGTCACGGGCGGAACCAAGGTTCTCTCGGACCGAATCGTTGTCCGGATCACTCAACAGCCCGGCGAGAGCTTCATCGACCGGATGATCGCTCTCGTCGAAGGTGCGAACCGGCAGAAAACCCCCAATGAGATCGCCTTGAACATCCTGCTCGCCGCGCTCACGATTCTGTTTCTCCTCGCCGTGGCAACTCTGCAGCCGCTGGCGATCTACTCCAAACAGGTCCAGGCGGCGGCACCGGATAGCGCGGTGCTGAACAGTCACGGCGTCACAGGGATCGTGCTCGTATCGCTGCTGGTCTGCCTGATCCCGACCACGATCGGCGCTCTCTTGTCCGCCATCGGTATCGCGGGCATGGACCGGCTGGTGCAGCGCAATGTGCTGGCCATGTCAGGTCGTGCTGTCGAGGCGGCCGGTGATGTCAACACCTTGCTACTGGACAAAACGGGCACGATCACGCTAGGCAACCGGCAGGCGAGCGAATTCATCCCGGTCGGCGGAGCCGACGAGATCGAACTGGCTGACGCGGCACAGCTGTCCAGCCTCGCCGACGAGACACCTGAGGGACGCTCCGTTGTCGTCTTGGCCAAGGAGCGCTACGGGCTGCGGGCCCGTCAGCCAGGCGAGCTGGCCGCCGCAACCTGGGTGCCGTTCAGCGCCCAGACCCCGATGTCCGGAGTCGACCTGCCCGCCCGGGAGACAGATGGCGCGGAGCTTCGGGTGCGCAAGGGTGCGGCCGCTGCTGTTTTGGCCTGGGTACGGGAGAACGGCGGCGACCGAAGCAACGGCATGGGTCCGATCGTGGATGGGATCAGCGCAGCCGGCGGTACGCCCCTGGTGGTTGCTGCCCAGCTCCACGGCGAATCGGCGCGCGCCCTCGGGGTGATCTACCTCAAGGACGTCGTCAAGACCGGCATGAGCGAGCGCTTCGACGAGATGCGCCGGATGGGCATCCGCACCGTGATGATCACCGGCGACAACCCCTTGACCGCCCGCGCCATCGCCGCCGAGGCCGGTGTGGACGACTTCCTGGCCGAGGCAACGCCGGAGGACAAGATGGCGTTGATCAAGGCCGAGCAGGAGGGCGGCAAGCTGGTCGCGATGACCGGAGATGGCACCAACGACGCCCCCGCCTTAGCGCAAGCCGATGTTGGCGTCGCCATGAACACCGGCACGTCTGCCGCCAAGGAAGCCGGGAACATGGTCGACCTCGACTCCGACCCCACCAAGTTGATCGAAATCGTCGAGATCGGCAAACAGCTGCTGATCACCCGCGGTGCGCTGACCACGTTCTCCATTGCCAACGACATCGCGAAGTACTTCGCGATCATCCCGGCAATGTTCGCAGCGGTCTACCCCAGTCTCGACCGGCTCAACATTATGCAGCTGCATAGCCCCACGACGGCGATCCTTGCCGCTGTGATCTTCAATGCCTTGATCATCGTGGCACTGGTCCCGCTGGCTCTGCGGGGCGTGCGGTACGTCCCGGGCAGCGCCAGTGCCATGCTGCGACGCAACCTGCTCATCTATGGACTGGGCGGCATTGTCGCGCCGTTCGTCGGAATCAAGATCATCGACATGCTGATTTCGATCATTCCCGGGATCTCTTGATGCGCCTTCCATCCTGGCTCGCCCAGCACCTCGCCGCCCTCCGAGCGCTACTCCTCCTCACCGTCGCGCTCGGCATCGCCTATCCCCTGGCCATCACAGCGGTGGCGCAACTGCCAGGCCTGCAGAGCCGCGCAGACGGATCCCTACTCAGTAGGGCGGATTCCCAGGCACCGGTGGGAAGCCGGCTCATCGGTCAAGCCTTCCTCGACAAGGATGGCAAGCCGCTCGTGCAGTACTTCCAGTCCCGTCCCTCGGCGGCCGGTGACGGGTACGACCCGACATCGACCTCCGCCTCCAACCTGGGACCAGAGGATGTGGTCGACACACTTCCCGACCCAAGCGCTGCCCCAGGCTCGGACGAGGCAACCGGGAAGCCCAGCCTGCTCAGCCAGGTCTGCGCCCGTAGCAAGGATGTCGGCAGTCTGGAGGGCGTTGATGGGCGGCGTCGGTTCTGCACCGACGACGGGGTCGGTGCGGTCCTCGCTGTCTTCCACCAGGACGGGCTGACCGGCCCGGTCACCCGCGCGGTGAGCGTCAACCAGCCCTGTCCCGCCAAGCCCTTTATCTCAACGTGGGAGGGAGTCGCGGTCGAGTGTGCCCGCTATGGCCAGGACTACTCCCAGGGAGTGATCACCCCGGTTCGGGGAACCGCACCGGCCATTCCCGTCGTCCCAGCAGACGCTGTTACGGCCAGCGGAAGTGGACTCGACCCCCAGATCAGCCCCGCGTATGCCCGGCTCCAGGCGGCGCGTGTAGCGAAGACGCGCGGGGTAAGCGTCGCGGAGCTTGAGGCATTAGTGGCTGCTCACACCAGCGGCCGGACCCTCGGATTCCTCGGCGAGCCAACGGTGAACGTTCTCGACCTCAACCTCGACCTCGACAACCGCTACCCCTACCGAGCCTGATCGGCTCTTCCCACTTACAGATCAGAATGGG
>JBKPTR010000218.1:0-5230 GCA_046735615.1 Actinomycetota bacterium | reverse complement strand
GACGACGCCGACTACAACACGACCCGAGCCGTGTGGAACAACGCCGTCGACCGGCGCCCCCGACTGATCGCCCGGTGCAGTGGGGCCGCCGACGCGGCCGTCGCCGTGCGCTATGCCCGCGACCATGAGCTGGAGATCGCGGTGCGGGGCGGCGGCCACAACGTGGCCGGCACCGCAGTGTGCGACGACGGGATCGTCGTCGACCTCTCAATGATGCGGGCCGTGTGGGTCGACCCTGGCAGCCGCACCGCCCGGGTGCAGGGGGGCGCCCTGTGGGGCGACGTCGACCACGAGACGCAGGCCCACGGCCTCGCCACCACCGGGGGCATCGTGGGCCACACCGGCGTCGGCGGACTCACTCTCGGCGGTGGCATCGGTTGGCTCATGCGCAAACACGGGCTCACGATCGACAACCTGCTCGCCGCCGAAGTGGTCACCGCCGAGGGCGACATCGTCCGAGCGTCCGCCCACGATCACCCCGACCTGTTCTGGGCGCTGCGAGGCGGCGGTGGCAATTTCGGCGTCGTCACCTCGTTCCAGTTCGCGCTGCATCCCGTGGGCCCGGACGTGATCGCCGGACCCGTCTTCTGGGCGGCCGAAGACACCGCCAAGGTGCTCCGCTTCTACCGGGACTTCGTTGCCGACGCGCCCGACGAGCTCGGCAACATCGTGAGGCTCGGCACCGTACCGCCGCTGGCGGTGATTCCGGAGAATCTGCACTGGCGACCAGCCATCGCCGTGACTTCGTGTTACGCCGGTGCCATCGAGGAGGGCGAGCGGGCGGTAGAAGCACTCCGCGGGTTCGGGTCGCCGCTCATCGACCTCGTCGGACCCACGCCGTACGTCGACCACCAGTGGGGCACCGATGACACCGTTCCCCACGGCTGGCACTACTACTGGAAGGCGACGAATCTCCACGCCATCTCCGATGAGGTCATCGACGTGATCGTTGATCACTTCTACAGGGCCAACTCGCCCCGGACGTACGCGCTGATGTTTCACATGGAGGGCGCCGTCGCCCGTGTCCCCAACGACGCCACGGCCTACTCCGGGCGCGACGTTCCTCACAACATCATCATCGACGCAGCGTGGCTCCCCGAGCAGGCCGACGAGGTCGGCACGGCCGAGAGGGAGTGGGCGCGGGCGTTCCTCGGTACCCTCGAACCGCACCCCGCCAAGAGCGTCTACGTCAACTTCCTCGACGCCGACGACGACACCAGTCGCGTGCGAGAAGCATATGGCGATGAGATCTACCGGCGACTCGCCGAGGTCAAGGCCAAATACGACCCCGACAACGTGTTTCACCACAACAAGAACATCCTCCCCGGTTGAGTGACGACTCGGCTGATCGAGGCGGCCGGGATGTCAGCGACGCTCATCCGAAGACCAGTTGAACTTGCCGCCATGGGCTCAAGCCGGCGCTCCGCCGAATCACAGCCGACCGAGCCGCTCACCTCCCGGGAGACGCGTGCCCTGCATGCGGCGGAGGGCATGTCCAGCAAGGAGATCGCTCACAGCCCTGTTCCTCAGCCCAAAGACGGTCGAGCATCATCTCGGCAGCGTCTACCGGAAGCGGAGTTTTCGCTCTCGCGCCGAGCTCGCCGGGTCTCTTCTCCGCGCGAGGACGGCGAAGTCGCGCGGCGCCGGGGCCGCACCAGAGGTCAGGGCGAGCGACGGCCAAGAGCTAGGTATGCGATGGGACCGACAGGCTGAACGACGCAACCCAGAACCCAGAGAGACTTGGGGCCGCGCACCTGCGCACGCGGGCGACGAGCTAAGTCGGCCAGGGCCACGGTGGTCAGTACCACCTCAATCGCCGAGCCGACGAGGATGGCCGCTCGTTGGCCTCCGCTGAAGTCGCTCCACTGCTGCTTGGTAGCCATGATCATCACGCTACTCCGAATGCCTTCGCGATACGTAGGGTCACCGTCAGAAGTCTCGTAAGAGCCAGCCCACCGTGCGACGAAGCAAATCCACATGACCCGCACTGTCGTAGGACCGCGTGTCGTGGCCGAGGCCGTCATAGACGACCCGTGCGGGTCCGGACTCGCGCGCCCACCCGATTGGGTGCATCCGGCCGTCTGTGGAGTGTTCGCACAGAACCGTGATGTCGGGATTGGTGTGAAGGTAGCTGTAACGCTCATCGAAGACGGTGAAGTCGGCCAGGTCAAAGACGATCGGATGAGCGCCGCGGCGCACGACGATGGTGGCAAGATCCTGCTCGGGGTGCATTGTGCGACCTCGCACCCAGTGTCCGCCAAGCATCTGCGACCACATGGGCATGGTGGTCATCGATGTGGCGCTGACGTGTACGCCGAGCAGCGCGCCGCCGCGGAGCAGATGGCGATCGAGTCCCCGCTCGGCGGTATCGACGCGGGACTGGGGTCGGAGCTCCCGAGGGTTGCCGATGTTCACGACAATCAAGTCGGGCTCACCCGGTTCTGCCAGAGCCTGCTCAACGGCTTCACTGATCGTCACCTCGTGACCGAGGCCGCCAATGATCTTGGCCAGCCGCTGTGAGGTATCAGCAAAGGGATGCCACGGGTCGCTGTAGCAACCGGCTCCGCTGATGATCAAGACTTCGGCCATGCTGGCGCTCTTCTTCTGCGGATGGACGTCCAGAGCGAAACCGTCATCCTAGCCGTGCCACCCGGCGCTCCACAGCGTCGCGTGCCGGTCTAGGTTTGAGCCCGTGCGAGTTGCCATTGCCGGAGGCCACGGCCAGATCGCCCTGCGCCTCGCCAAGGTCCTGTCCCAGCGCGGCGATGAGGTCGTCGCTCTCATTCGCAACCCCGATCACGCGGATGACGTGAAGCAAGCCGGCGCGGAGCCGGCGGTGGCCGACCTCGAGCATGTGAGCGAGGAAAAGGTCGCCCAGGCGATTGCCGGTTCCGATGCCGTGGTATTCGCCGCCGGCGCTGGTCCTGGGAGCGGATCGGCGCGCAAGGAGACGATGGACTACGGCGGCGCGGTGAGGCTGATCGCGGCGGCGAAGCAGGCCGGGGTCGGTCGCTACGTGATCGTCAGCAGTATGGGGGCGAATCCTGAGGCGTCCGGTGACGACACATTCAGCGTGTACCTGCGTGCGAAGGGCCGCGCGGACGACGCGGTGCGGGCGAGCGGGCTCGACTGGACCGTGGTGCGACCCGGTGGACTCACCAACGACCCAGGCAAGGGCCGCGTCAGGCTCGGCGAGAACATTTCCCGGGGGCAAGTCCCGCGTGACGACGTCGCGGCGGTCCTCACCGCCGTTCTCGATTCGCCGAACACGATCGGCCGGACCATGGACCTGATCAGCGGCGACACCCCGATCGCGGAGGCCGTCGCGGCGATCTAGTGGGATTGTCAGTCGTCAGTAGGGATCAAAGGGTCAGGTAACCGGTCGAGATGAGGACTATTCCCACAGTGGCAGCGGACCCACCGGCTGATCGTGTCACAGGGTCACTGCCGGGCACATTGTGCCAGCCGCAGTCAGCCGCAGAAGGTACTCGACGGCCTGAACCGGCCCAAGCAAAGCGGTACTAGGTGGTGTCGCTCTTGCCCTTACGCGTGATCGCCGTGTACGCAAAACTCAAGATCGCCGCTCCAGCAACGCTGATCACCCAACGGATCCAGTCGATGCCGATGGTGTTGCCACCGCCGAGAAGCCCCCACACCCAGTAACCGATCAAGGCGCCGGCGACTCCAAGCAAGACCGTCACAATCCATCCGTACGGCTGCTTGCCGGGTATCACGATTCGCGCGAGCACGCCGATCACTGCGCCAAAGATGATGGTCCCGATTACCTCAAACATGACTACTCCTCTGCGACCCCGTAGCCTGCCGCGCGACGCGCGTTCTGGATATAGACATATCGTCTGCCGACGTAGGTTGAGCGGCGCAGCGCCACGCAACAAGCACATCGCGGCACCGTACTTCCATAACGACCGGTGATGTTGACACGATCGATTGCGTGTCTGACTTGCTTGTCCGATCCGCGCGGTCCCTGGAGGTGAACGTGGCACTGATGCGTGCGTTCCGGCGCTCGCCGATGGACTTTCTCGACGTGCTGGTCGACAGCGGCGCTCGCACGACTCCGGTGCGAATGGGACCCGAACGGGTGCTCCTCGTTGACGACGCCGCGCAGGTCTGGGATCTGTTGACCAAGCAAGCTCGGCGGACAGGGAAGGGCCGCGGGCTGGTACGCGCGCGACTCCTGCTCGGCGAGGGCCTGCTCACCAGCGAGGGTGAGAAACATCTGCGCCACCGCCGCGTCCTGCAGCCGGCCTTCCACCCGCAGCAAATCGCCGGCTACCTTGCCCACTTCGCCGACGCCGCACGGCGAGCTGCCGACCGGTGGTCCGACGGTGGCGAGATCGAGCTTGTCGCGGAGATGTCGGCCATGACTCTGGAAGGCGCGGGGGCTGCGCTGTTCGGGTCCGACCTCCGCGGGCCAGCGCCGCAGATCATTCGTGCGCTGACCAGTCTGTTCGCGGGCTTCCAGCTCGCGATGGCTCCGGGTGGTCCCACGCTGCTCCGCTCTCCGATGCCCGTCGCCAATCGCGTCCGCTCAGCCAAGGTCGAGCTCGAAAACGTTGTCGACGACCTCATCCGCGGCCGTTGGGCCGGGGAGCATTCGCCCCGACCGGTACTGGACCTGCTGGCTTCGCAGCCGGAACTCATCGAGGAACAGGTTCGGGATGAGGTGATGACCTTGCTGCTCGCCGGGCACGAGACCACGGCCATGGCCCTCACCTGGGCCATCGCCGCGATAGACCAGGCGCCTGCAGTGCGCACCGATCTGGAGGCCGAGTGGGAACCTCAACCGGAGGCACTTCCGGCGGGTGAGCCGACGGACGGGTTGCCCCTGACTATGGCCGTCATCGCCGAGACGTTACGGCTGTGGCCACCGTCCTGGATGATCAGCCGCCGGGTCCTCGAGCCGATGGTGCTCGGTGAGCGGACCGTGCAGGTGGGAACGATGTGCCTGGTCAGCCCGGCTTTGCTGCATCGCGACCCGCGGTGGTGGCCGGAACCTGAACGATTCTGGCCGGACCGCTGGCTGCGGCGCGTGCAGGGGAAGGCGGACCGCTTCGACCCCAAATCTCCGGGCCAACCGCGCGGCGCCTATCTGCCCTTTGGTGCCGGACCCAGAATGTGCATCGGGGAGCAGTTCGCGTGGTCGGAGGCCGCGACGATGCTGGCCGAGCTGGGCCGCAGGTGGCGCCTCGGCGTCCACGACGCTCCGCTG
>JBKPTR010000217.1:0-17087 GCA_046735615.1 Actinomycetota bacterium | reverse complement strand
GCCCGGGCCGGCGGGCAGCAGCTGCAGGCCAGCCGGGCCATCCGCGGCCAGGGCGTGCGCACCGACCCGACGAGGGCGGTGGCCGCTGCCCGCGCCTACCTGGCCGCCTCCGATGTCACCGGAACGGTGCAGCTCCGCGGCGGCACCGCAGTGGCCGTCCACACCACAGCGACCTACCACACCAAGTTCCTCGGCATCATCGGAATCGATCAGGTCCCGGTGACCGGCTCTCGATGAGTGCCCAAGCACACATCGTCCCATCGCTCGCTCATCGGCTTCCACTCGATGTGCGACCTGCCGTTGGTCATTTGGCTGGAGGTGATCAAGAAGCGATGAGCACTGCCGCACGGGTTCTGTCCCTAAACTGCCGCAACGAGAATGCGATGGAGCTATTCCCGAGTCGACGGTGGAGTCGACGCAGGCCGTACTTGATCAAGTTCATCCAGGACTGCGCCCCCTCGGTGATCGGCGTACAGGAGTGCACGAACAACATGGCGGCAGAGATCACCCAGGGTCTGGGACCGAACTGGACCTTCTGGGGATCGGGCACAGCCAAGATCATATGGGACTCCACCAAGTGGGTGGCCCTTGATCAATTCCAGGCTGGGTTACCGTACACGGTTCTGGGCGTCACCAAGCAGCGTCCGATCACCATGCTCAAGCTGCAGTCGATCAAGACAGGCGAATTCACATGGTTTGTCGACACCCACCTAGCCGTGAACATCCCAAACGAAGAGGCGATCCGGCAACAGCAAATGAGGCAGGCGATTGCATTGATCGAGCAGCGACCCGATCACGAGCGGGTGGTCTTCTTCGGCGACTTCAACTCGGTGCCAACCGATAGCAGCGTTCGCAAGATCGCCAGCAATGCTGGGTATAAGCATCTACGCGCGAAGCTGTCACCGAACCTGATCACGCGGCGTACCTGTAACACATTCAACGGTTGGAAGATCACCAAGCGTGAGAGCAAGTGGATCGATGATGTACTGACTTCGCCGACGGTTAAGCCGTACGCGGCGGCGGTCATGCTCACAGACTCAACTCGCTTCCCGGTCAATGCAAGTGATCACAACGGCGTCTTTGCGAAGGTCCAGTTCTCTGCTGCTGCCGCATCGCCCCTCTGACGGACCGCCTAGACCGTACGGCGGCGGCGTAGCAATGGATCCCGCAGCGTCGGCGGGATGTAGCCGGAGTCGTCACGGTTGAGAGTCACTCCGGGTGGCACGATCTTGTCGATGCGGTCAAGAATGTCGTTGCTCAGCGTGACGTCCACCGCGCCCAGTTGCGACTCCAGTTGCTCCATCGTGCGGGGACCAATGATCGGTGATGTCACTGCGGGATGAGTAAGCGTAAAGGCCAATGCCAGGTGGATCAGCGAAATCCCAGCATCCTCGGCCAACAGCGCAAGCTCTTCAACTGCGTCGAGCTTGGCCTGGTTGCCTGGCTTCTCCAGGTCATAGCGGCCCGGAACCCGGGTCGCGCGGTGCGACTGCGGTACGTCCTGACCCTTCCGGTAGCGGCCGGTCAGCCAGCCCCCGGCGAGTGGGCTCCAAGGGATGACGCCCATTCCGTACGTGTCAGCCACCGGCAGCACATCGGCCTCGACGCCCCGTGCCAAGATCGAATAGGGCGGCTGCTCAGTGACAAAGCGACCAAGGCCGCGGCGCTCGGCGACCCATTGCGCCTCAACGATGTCCTGCGCCGGAAACGTTGAGGATCCGAATGCCCGGATCTTGCCTTGGCGCTGCAAGTCGGTGAGCGCCGACAGAGTCTCCTCGACATCGGTCCCAGGCTCGGGTCGATGGACCTGGTACAGGTCGATCCAATCGGTCTGCAGCCTGCGCAAGCTGTTCTCGACCTCATGGATGATCCAGCGCCGCGAGTTGCCGCGCCTATTAGGATCTCCACCGCTCTCGCCCGCGCCCACATCCATCGGTCCATGGAACTTCGTGGCCACGATGACGTCATCTCGCCGCCCATCGACCAGTGCCTTGCCAACGATCTCCTCTGATTCACCGAGCGAGTAGACATCCGCGGTATCGATGAAATTGATCCCGGCGTCCAGCGCTCGGTGGATGATCTTGATCGACGCGTCGTGATCTCGCTCGCCCCAGGCGCCGAACATCATTGCGCCGAGGCAGAGAGGGCTTACTTGCATTCCGGTTCGTCCAAGGCCGCGGTACTCCATAAGGACAGCCTAGGGACGGCCCCGACTGCGGAACTAGGCGCGTAGGAGTACCACCTCGTACTGCTCGGCAGTCGGTGGGAAGCCGGTGTACACAGAAATCAAGAGGCCAGCGCCTTCTGCTTGAGCTGTTCAAACTCTTCCTGGGTAATGGCGCCGCTATCCAGCAGATTCTTCGCCGATGCGATCTGATCAGCTGGGTTACCGCGACCAGCGACGGACTGGATGTACTGGTCCGTGGCGGCCTGAGCGCGCTGCATCTCTCCCGCTCGCCGCTCGGCCATGCCCTTGCCACGCGCGATCAGGTAAATGAGGATCGCGAGGAAGGGGAAGATGATCAAGAAAATAACCCAGAGTGCCTTCCACCACCCACTCAGGTCCCGGTCTCGGAACAGGTCGACGATGATCTGGAACAGCACCATCAGGAAGCACACGAAGAAGAAGGTCCATACAAGGAGCCAGAACCAGTCCCAGAAGCTATTCACGCCAAACCTTCCGCTTAATTCAAGGCTGGAGGACGCCAGCCGCGACTCACTCTAAAGCATCCGCCTGGCTTCAGAGCGGAGTTCGACGGTTATGCCAGACGCGGTTCGGGCGCCGTCGAGAACACGGTGGATTGAGCCGTTTGATCACCCGCGGAGGGTGATACCCGTCCGAGCTTCTGGGTGAGAATATCGAGGTCAAGGTTCGCGAACGATATACGCACGGCGGTGCAAATCTGCACGGCGCCTGGCGTGGGAGGTGGAACATGACGGAGCAGGACATGACCGAGCAGGCAGTTGGCCCGATCGACTATCTAGCGCTGGAGCTGCCAGCCGCCAGAATGAAAGGAGAGGGTCTCGCCGCACTGGTCGACCTCGTCGACCGAGGCATCATCCGGGTCCTTGACCTGAGAGTCGTAAAGCGTGAGGACGACGGTACCTTTACCGCAATGGCGATCACGGACCTCGATCACGATGGCACGCTCGACCTCGCCATCTTCGAAGGCGTCGAATCCGGGATGCTGGATGATGACGACCTGCGGCAGGCCGCCGAACTTATCGAGCCGGGGAAGGTCGTGGCTCTGTTGCTCTACGAGAACACCTGGGCGGCACCTTTCGTAGCAGCCATGAGGCGCGCTGGTGCGGAGCTCATCGCCAGCGGCCGGATTCCGGCAGACGAGGTAGAGGCCATGCTCGACGCCCTCGAGGCTGAAGAGGCGCAGACGCAGGCGACATAGACAAGTAGAGAAAGCAGAGAGGACGACCATGGGACTCATTGGTGGAATGGCGCGAACCGCGGTTGTTGCCGGTACGGCAACCGCGGTGTCCAACCGTGTATCACGCCGGCAGGCCAATCGCTGGGCGGAGAAGGACCAGCAGACACAGGATGCAGCGGATGCCGACGCCTACAGGCAGCAACAGGCGTATGACCAGCAGCAGGCGTACGCGCCGCCGCCTCCGCCGCCACAGCCGGCCGCGCCGGCGCAGACCGACGTAATTGGCCAGCTTCAGAAGCTTGGGGAGCTCAAGGCGGCCGGGATATTGACTGAGGAGGAATTCGCAGCACAGAAGGCCAAGATCCTCGCCAGCTGACCTCAGTTTTCGATCGTGCGTCGCGGGCGTAGTCCGCGACGCATCACCAGCCGTGTCGGTGACCGGCGCACCACCTCGCGAAAGCCGGCCCGCTCGTACAGGCTCCGGGAGCCGAAGAACATGAAGTCGTCGTGGCTGCGTTCCGGCTTGTCCACCGGGTAGGCCTCGAGCATCCGTACGCCCTGATCTCGCGCATAGTCAACGGCTCCAGCCAGCAGCTTATGTTGGTAACCCTTGCCACGGTGAACTTTGGCGACGTACGTGCAGACAATCGACCATACCGGCGTGTCATCGACAGCGCTCATTACTCGTGAGCGCTCCAGCTTGCGGTAGTCCTCGCGAGGCCCGAGGCTAATCCATCCGACTGGAGAGCCGTCGGCATAGCCGACCAGACCCGGTGAGAGTCCCTGCACGATGCCCGAACGGACGAGCGCGCGCAGTTCCCGTTTGTGACTGGAGCCCGAGGCCCGGCTCGCGCTGACCTTGCCGGCCTTCCGGTAATACATGCACCAGCCGCCGCGCACGATCGAGCCGCCCGGCAAGTCGAAAAGCTGCTCAAGGTCTGCCCAGGTTTGATTCGTCAACGGCTGTACCTCGAACATGGCTGAAGTTTGACACCGATCACGTAAGGTGCGGACGTGAAGCCGTTCCTGATGCTCGGGATCCGGGCCGAGGACGTCGCCGCCGACGACGAGTACGCAGCCATGCTGCGCTGTGCTGGACTGGACGAAGACCAGCTGCAGCGGATCCGGATGGAGCAGGCCCCGCTGGGAAATGTTGATCTTGACCAGTGGTCTGGAATCATCCTGGGCGGCGGGCCGTTCCAGGCCAGCGACCACGAGGAGATCAAGTCCACGACGCAGCGGCGAGTGGAAGCCGAGCTGAGCAACCTGCTGGATGAGGTTGTGGATCGCGATTTCCCGTTCCTCGGGGCGTGCTACGGAATCGGAACGCTCGGCCGGCATCAAGGTGCAGTTGTCGACCGGACCTATTCCGAGCCGATCGGCGGTGTCCGGATCAAGCTCACGAGAGCGGGCCAGGAAGATCCGCTATTCCAGCGAGCGGGTTCATCCTTCGGGGCGTATGCCGGGCACAAGGAGGCGATCAGCAAGCTGCCTGCGCACGCGGTGACGCTTGCTTACTCGGAGCGCTGCCCCGTGCAGGCTTTTCGTATTGGCAGGCGGGTCTACGCCACTCAGTTCCACCCAGAGCTTGACCTGGACGGACTGGCCACACGCATCGAGGTCTACAGGTTCGCGGGTTACTTCAAGCCTGACGAGGCGGATGACGTCTTCGCCGCGGCTCGAGCAAGTGGGATCACAGAGGTGCCTAATTTCCTTGGAGGGTTCGTCGAGCTCTTCGCGCGCGGTTAGAGACGCAAAGCCGCTTCGCTACAGTCGGGTGAGCCCGTAGCCCAAGATGACGACGCCGATCATGAACATCATCAGTGATGTCAGGAGTCGGCCGTTGTGGGTCATCCAGCCGCGGGCAGCGATGAGCTTGGGCTCCACCCGACGGGGCGCCAGGAACGAAGCGACAATCGGGACCACGACAGTCGAGCTAGCGATCACCGTGTAAATGACGATCAGCACGATGATTTGGTCGGCTTTCACAGAAGCGGCGTGCAAGGCCAGCCCGGCAGCGATTCCGAGCAGCAGGCCTTTCGGGCGGAGGTTTAGCAGTACGGCAACCGCAAACGAAACCAGACCGCCGAAGGAATCCACTCTGGAGAGCCAGCCCGGCACACCGGTGCCCTCACTTTGAGAATCTCGTCGCAAATTGACAATTCCGAGCACGATCAAGGCCACCCCGACCACCATCAAAAGGGCGGCAGTCGCGGGATCCGGGCCTCTGCGTGGCTGGGGAAGAGTCGAGGCGAAGAGCGTACTCAAGACGATCACCGCAGCGACCCCGATCACCCACCCGACAAGAAAGGGGAGTGCGGCCCGATTCCGATTCGGTGATAGCAAGATCAAGATCGTCACGGTGATGGGCACCGAGCTGATCGCGGCTGCGACGGCTATCGGGAGCAGCCCGCCGAGTGCCTGCCACATCGCGCTTGATCGTCCCCCTCATCCTGAGTCGAACCACGCTAGCGGACATGAGCCAGTTGTGGCTCACGAATCCGCATGGCTCCTACCGCCGAAGACTGAGCGTCCCGTCCGAACCAAGATCGATTCTTGACCCGAAGCGACGGCTTGCCTTGTCCAGCACGGCCCTGAGCCATACGGCATCCAGGCGCGAGGCGCGGTGCAGCCGCATCTGGCGGGCCTGCAGCGGTGCCATGCGCAGCTCGACCAGCTCCCCGGATGTCGGATCCAGACGCGGCAGGTAGAGCAGGCGAAGATCATGACGATACTGTTCGTGGCCGCGGATGCCCTCGTAGTCATCGACTAAATCCCCGCAGCCGTACAAGATCAACTTCCCGCGGTAGACCTCGATGGGTCGCGGATGGTGCGAGGAGTGCCCGTGCACCATGTGGACGCCGCCATCAACGAGGCGGTGCGCGAAGCGGATCTGATCGGCTGCGACATGGTAGCCCCAGTTGCCGCCCCAGTGTGTTGAGACGACTATCAGGTCACCAGGCTGCCGCGCCTGGAGTATCTGGCGGCAAAGTTCATCGGCAGCGGCGTCGCTGAGCGCGGGTATCACGTGGACGCCAGGGGTGTTATCAGTGGCCGCCCAATCGGATGGGATACCGCTGGACGGCGAACCGAAGGCAAAGATCAAAATCCGTCGGCCGGTCTGCGGGATCGGGATGATCGCAGGCGATTGAGCCTCGCGCAGGGATCGTCCGGCACCGGCGGTCGGAAGATCAGCCGCGGAGAGGACATCGAGGGTTTCAAGCAAGCCACGGCGGCCGAAGTCCAGCATGTGGTTGTTGGCGAGAATGCACACATCCGGCCGGATGGCCGCCAGTGTCGGGGCGTTTGCCGGATTCATCCTGTAGTGGACGGCCTTGCTCGGGAGATAGTCGTCGCTGGTGGTGATGCTGGTTTCCAGATTGATGATTCGGGCCAAACAGCCGGAGTATTCGACCAGCTCCAAGGCCTCACCCCAGGGCCACGACCAATCCACCGGTTGCGGAATGCTGCCGTTTGCCCTGATTGCGAGATCGACGTAGACACGAGCATCGCGGACCTGGCGCTCGTACAGCGTGGGGTTTCCCGGGTGCGGGAGAATTTGATCGACCCCGCGCCCGAGCATCACGTCTCCACTTAGGAACAGTGTCAGCGCATCCCGCGTTGGCTTCGACGCAGCTTCCGGCATCCCTCAACAGCGTAGAACCGTGGGAAACTGAGAGCGATGGATACCGTTCTTGTAACCGGAGGCACTGGGCACCTTGGCAGGGACCTGGTTTCCCGACTGAAGGGCTCGTATCGGGTACGCGTGCTGGCCCGGTCGGCGGGATCAGACCCGAATGTGGAGTGGATTCGCGGGGATCTCGCGACCGGGGAGGGTATCGCCGATGCATTGGCCGGCAGCGAGACGCTGATCCACGCCGCAACATTGTCCCCGGCCGCTCGCCGCGGCTTCTTGGTACCCAAGGACATGTGGTCAAGCCCGAGCGAGGTCGATCGCGAGGGCACAGCGCGACTGCTCGATCAAGCGGCGGCAGCCGGCGTCGGCCATATTTTCTATGTCTCTATCGTCGGAATTGATCGGCCGCGAGTCCCTTACCTGCGGCGCAAGCTCGAGGCCGAATACCTCGTCCGTCAGAGCCCGGTCCCCTGGTCGATAGCTCGTGCGACCCAGTTCCACTGGCTGCTTGACCGCATGCTCGGCAAGATGGCGCGGCTCCCGATAGTGCCGCTCCCGGACCTGCAGGTGGAGCCGGTGGATACCACCGACTTCGCTGATTACGTCGTCGAGTCCATCGGTAAGGGACCGGCTGGCCGACTGGCGGACTTTGGCGGCCCGGAGGTCCTGACATTCTCCGAGGCGTTCGACCAATGGCGCCACATCCGGGATGGCGCCGCACGCACCATGCGGTTCCCGCTACCGCAGGCGGCCACGACCGCCGCCGCGGCCATGTCGATCAGTGACCCGGCCAGCCGGCACGGCACGGTCACGTGGGCCGAGTGGCTGGGTACTCACGCCGCCGAATGACCGAGTGTCGCGCATCCACTCGGAGATCAGTTCAAGCCGGCGTCCTCTTCGGCGGCGAGAATGGCCATATCGAGGGCGAAACCAAGTGCCTGCGAAATCTTGGAGCTCGCCGAGACGATACGTGCGGTGCCAACCACTGGAGCAAGGGTGACCAGAACCTGCCGGGCATCTTCCATTGTCAGGCCCTGATCGGCGCCGGCGCCGAAGTGGAAGAGATAGGAAGCGGGTGCCGCATCCAGCGCGACGAGCGCGGCGAAGCGCAGCAGAATCTGCGCAGCTGGATCGAGGGTGCTTCTTTCGACTGCCGCCTCGGTCATGATGGCAAGGACATCGAGGATTGGTGTGTCAGCATCCTCAGACACGGCAGCGTCCTCAGGCATGACAAGATCATCGTCGGTCATGGGTGCCTCCCCTTCTTGAAGTTCTCAATGGGCTTGGTGGGTTACTGGTCGGATCGACGGTATCGGCCAGTCGCGTCAGTCCGCATCGCCCTGTACGGGTGATGTCTTGGGGGCTATTGCGCATCATGGTTCGCTGACAGCCTCATCCGGCTGCAGACCGCACACAATCCGTAGCACCGGCGGTCGTCTGCTGCGATGCGGTCGCGATCACGCGGCGGTCCACCCTTCCGAGCTTCGCGACCTGCGCGACGCGCCGGAAGAGTGGACCGTCGATTGAAGATCGGTTGATTAGCTCTGCTGCTGGACTACGTCCACCATCCAGGGCACACCGAACTTGTCGGTGCACATGCCAAACAGGTCGCCCCACATCTGCTTCTCAAACGGCATTGTCACGTTGCCGCCGTCGGCGAGCTTGTCCCAGTAGCCCCGTAATTCCTGCTCGTCATCACCGCTCAGGCTGACCGTGATATTGCCACCGGAACTGAGCTCCATACCGGGAGGAGTATCAGCCGCCATCAGTGTGAAGCCGCTATTGGTCTGAAGCTGCCCGTGCATGATGTTGTCGGCCCCGGGTGCGTTCGGATCGCCATACTGACCGAATGTATTCAGCGTCAAGTCGCCGCCGAAGACGTCTCGATAGAACTCCAACGCTTGCCGGGCATTGTCGCGAAAGCTGATGTAAGGGTTGAGAACCGAGGGCACTTCTGCTCCTTCCGAATCTGTGACTGGGCTGCTCGTTGCACATTACTCACGCGGTCTGACAGTTGATTAAGGGGCTGCTCGCGCATCGCGCTTGGAGCCTCCTACTCCGTCGTCGCTTGCAGAGGAAAAGCGCCTCTGCTCGCTCCTTCTCAGCACGGCGGGCGCGCGCTACCGGCCGACCGTGGCGTGGAACACCTCCCCACACCACTCGATTGCGGCTCGCCGAGCTGGTCCACCAGGACCTAACAGCTATCCCGGTACCCCAAGCTCCAGGGCCAGCCGATCAGCGGCCTGGCGGGCCTTCAGCATGCGGAGGAATGCCACCCGTGCCCGGAGGGTTGGTCAGGAACGACCAGACGGTACTCAGCCGACTGGTGGCCGTGCTCGAGGCGCCCGACCCGGACTTCGCGATCGTCACCCCGTAGCCCGGGCTAGATCACATCTGATCACCCGGAGGCATGTACGTGCCGGAGTAATAGCTACCCAGGCTCTCCCAATAGTCGACGTGGTGCGCTTCGTCGAACCTGGGCGCGTCCTTGATCTGGTCCCTCGTACGGTCGACGTATACCTTCTTCTCGGTTGAGTCGATCCGCTCGACGAGACCTGCCGGCAACATCACCTCGCGGCCGAAGAAGGACCCGATGTCCACCTCGAGGTACGCCGGTCTGCCGTCATAGGTTGCCTCGATGTGACCGACGTCGCCGTCCACTGCGACAACCGTGTAGCCAGTCAGATCAGTTCCCTCAGCGAACCCCGCGTCGGGCCGGTACTCCCATGGCTGGAAGGCCATCTTCACCCTCCTCCTTGGTTGGCATGAGTTCGTACGTGATTACCGTACCGCCGGTCGCGTACGCGGTGCAGACGGCCGTCAACGGTGGGTCAGAGCTGTTGATCTTCGTCTCGCGCGCCGATAACAGTGATGACAGATGTCGCTGTGGACCGACGACATCAACTGGATGATCAACACGTTGATAGCGGGGTACCACGCTGGGCCTCGTCATGTGGACGGGCGGCGATCCGCTGAAGTCGGTGCAAGCTCATGCCGAAGCGGGTAGCGAGATGGCGAGGAAGCGCTCGCTCAGGGCGCTGCCCTGTTTCAGGGACGAACAGAGTGATGAAGTGCCCAGCGCCAACGGTCTGGCCTGTTGAAATAGGCCTCGGTCGTCGTCACGAGGGCGGCGCGGTTTGTTGACCTCCATGACGGTTGTGCGTGCCGCACCTGGGCGCCGCCGTGAGACGTAGGTGGTACCGGCCTGATCTCCGGAACCATGCAGGTGCTCGATCACGGGAGATCCGGTCTGCCATTCAGGGATGCGGATCGGATCGATATAGATCCACCAGACGTCCTCAGGTGACGCCTGGATCCACACCGAATAGTCAATCGTGCCCATGCTCTCGCCTGCAGAGGCTTGTAGGGCGTGAGCTGGTGTCCTGGCTCATCTCCAGGTGTGGACTCGCACGGTCGTTCCTGCGGACGACGACCGCACCTGGACGAGGTCGCACATCTGGTTGGCGATCCACAAGCTGTCGTCTTCACCCTCGTGGGGCGCGCGGCGGCCGATGAGCGGGTCATCGATGACAGTGTCATCGACCACCTCGCAGATCAAGTCGTCCGGCTGACTGAAGATCCGGACGGTGCCTACGGTGGCCCCTCGATGAAGGCTGCTCGAGGCAAGCCGTTGAATGACCTCCGCGAGGTCGCTGGCTTCTTTCACTCCGAGCCCACTGATGTGGAACTCAAGCTTGACGTATGCACCGACCCGGGTGACGTTGTTCGTGGTGAACACAGCGCCAGTCGGCTGGAGTTTCAGCTCGGGGAGTTCGGCTGTGAATATCGACTCGACGTGTGGACGGCCTCCATAGCGGCTGCTGCCGTGGTACGAGTGCGAGTCGAGAATCACCGGATGACTGCGTTGGGCTTCATCGAGAACATCCGGGCCGAGAGCCTCCGCGTCGTATGGACATATCAACCAAAAGGGGATCTCAGGATCGATTGCGACGTTGAGTAGGGCTTCGTGGAACTGGCATTCCAGAAGCTCTTGAGAACGGCGCCCGGGCCAGACCGGTTCGCCAATGCCGCGAATGGGGGAGCGTTGCCTTGCCTTCGAGTCCAGAAAATGCTGCCAAGCCGGGATGATCCGGGCCGGATTGTGGCCCAACTTATGCATGTCGACAAATTCCACATATTCCGCTCGGTGCGCAAGAGCATCTTGTAACCATGCCTGGTGCTCCGGAACGACCGCCACCATGATCGGCTCACTCGCTTCCAATCCATCATCGACGAACGGGACTAGCGAATCCGTGAAATCAGCAGCGGTGTGCCAGAGCAGCGCCTCATGGCGGTAGCTCTGCTGCGACCGGGTCGGGGCGGGTAGGACGATGACCGCCTCCTAAAACGACGACTCCGAATCGAGATGGTAACTCACCCTCACCGATGAAAATCAAGGCATTGCGTTCTCAGCGGGCGCCCTCGCCAATGTTCTTGCTGAGGTCTGGCGACAGGATGGTGACGACACTCGAGTCGTCATGGGCGCCAAGTCCAGCGGCCTCGGCGATGAGGTACAGCTGCTCGGCGGCGGCTGCCAGCGGCAGCGGGACGTGGCACGCCCGGCCGACGCTGGTCACGATGCCCATGTCCTTCACGAAGATGTCGACACGTGACCTCACCTCGGCGCCTCCGGTATAGGCCTGCAGCATGCGGGGTCCTCGATCGGCGAACATGAACGAGCCGGCCGCGCCCTTGGACAACGCGCTGATTACCACGGCCGGGTCGAGCTCAAGCCCTCGGGCTAAGGCAATGGCCTCGGCTGCTGCGGCGATATGGATCCCGGCGAGTAGCTGATTGATGGCCTTCAGGGCTTGGCCGTCGCCCGGGCGTGGTCCGACGATCGTCAGTGTGGAGGCGAGATGATCAAGCACTGGCCGGACCGCTGTCAGAGCGTCGTTCGACGCTCCGACGACAATCAGGAGATCGCCGCTTCCAGCCTTGGCTGGGCCGCCGCTGATCGGTGCGTCCACGAGCGGATACCCGGCATCGTCGAGCCTGTCCGCCAACGCGCGGGCTGCCGCTGGGCCGATGGCGCTGGTCAAGATCACCGGAGAACCGGATCTCAAGGACTCAATCACCCCGTCCTCGCCGAAGAGGGCGGATTCGGCCTGGCCTTGATCACGAACCGCCAGTAGCGCAATCTCGGCATCCTTGCTGGCACCTTCAGGCGTGGCCTCCGCCACGATGCCATGTTCTGCTGCGAGCCTGCGGCGCGGCTCGAAGGGGTCAAACCCGGTGACGGAAAAGGTGGTCGCCAGGTGCGTTGCCATGGGTAGCCCCATAGCACCGAGACCGATGACGGCGATATTGGTGCTGTTCTCGGACACGGGCGGAACTCTCCTTCTGAACAGGGGACGTATTCAGACACTTCGCAGCGTGTCGACCACCGCCGCGAGTGCATTGTCGTCCCCCACGTTTCCGGCGAACACGATGTACGGGATGCCCTGAGCAGGCCCGGTAACAGGCTCCCAGAGCGAGATGATGCCGGGCAGCATCGTCCCCCGGCACCAGGCCCGCCGGATTCCCAGGCCCTCGGTCGCGGTATCGGATGAGGTGATGCCGCCCTTCGCCAAGACGAAGGCGGGCCTGACTTGGCTGACGATCTCGCGCACGGTGCCGACCAGCGCGGCGCTGACCGTACGGGCGATCACTAGGCTGCTCACGGCATCGCTGCCGGTCACCAGCGTTCGACTGGTCCGGATCACGATGTCACTGTCGGCGTCATTGTTTTGCAGCGCTTTTGCAGCTTGCCCAGCGATGTCGCTGACGTGGCGATCACGAGCGCTGTCGTCGAGCAGAATCGGGACAGCGAGCTCCAGTTCGATGATCTTGCCCCGATCGCGTAGCCGGTCGAGCTGGCGGGTAGTGAGTCCGACGTGCGACCCGACCGCGATCAGGCCGTGTTTGGTGGCTGGGCGCGTTTCGTCAGAGCTGGTCGGCCGCGGGGCGAAGATCTCCCTCAGCCGCTGGGCATCTGCCGGCGGGGTGGCGTGCTGACCGGTCCGGGCACGAACGAACGAAGGCCCGATGCGGTAGATGAAGTTCTTGCCGGCGGCCTCCGCGCGAAGCAAGGCCAGCACCACCACCTGCTGGTCGGCGTCCTCGACAGTGTCCACGACGACCGGTTGGCCATTCCGCAGCCCGGCTAGGATCTCGCCGACTCGATCAGGACCTCCCACCCGGATGTCAGTCAACGTGATGGTCGCGACCTCGTCTCGTGAGATCCGGCCAGCAGTCTTTTCTTCAACCCAATCGCGCAGGTCCGAACTGCGGTAGCCGAAGCTGGCGTCCTTGGCGAACTCGCTCTGCGAGACCTGGATCATGCCCTCCGCCGTACGCGTCCAGTGCAGTGAGTCGATCGTGAGCCGTCCGGGTTCAACGTAGGCGGGACAAATCACGACGCCGTCGACAACCGTCCCACGAGCGGCAAGTTCTCGGCTCAGCACATCCGTCTCGAGCGGGAAGTAACCCCGCAGGGTGGAGTCGCTGCGACTCGCCAGCACGTACGACACCTGCTCCGCTTCAGCCGCCTGGTGGAGAGCATCGACGACCTGCCGATTGCGTTCCACAGCGTCGGTCTCGGACAGGCTGCGGGTGTTGGTCAAAACGAAGAAGCCGGTTGTCGGCTGCTGTAGCGCCCACTGGAGGTCGGCGACGGACCAGCTGGTCAGCACGGGCAGGTCCGCAATGGTCTGCGTACCGGTGGGATCGTCGTCTAGCAGCACCACGCGCCGACCCTGTTGAATTTGTTCCAAACTGTCACCGACCTCGAGAACGGGCGGCTGGTTGGCGAGCAGACGTTCTAGCGGAATGGCGCCGGCCTCGGCCGGCGACGGCGTTGCGGGGCGACTCGTGGTCACGGCAGGCCCTCCGTTAGTGGTTGATCATTTTCGAGACACTACCCAGATCCCCGCGCTTTATTGCACGCACGGTATGAGGAAGAAACCTAACTCGACTTCCGCTTCGCTGGTTGGTACCGCGATAGTGGGGTAGTAGTCGCTCGATACGGACTCCATTCCCGTCGTCCGGACGAACCCCGTCCGACGACACCGTAGCGCTCGGGGGAAAGGTCCATCTAGAGGTGACAGTGCAGATCGAGCACATCGCCGTGATCGGCGCCGGATACATGGGTGGTGGCATCGCCCAGGTGTTCGCGAAGGCCGGCTTGGACGTCGCCATCTGTGACGCCGATCCCGCCTTGACAGGCCGCCATCTTGATCGGCTGCGCCGGGAGGCCGACGATTTCGAGCAGCAGGGCTTGTTCGAACCGGGCTCGGCGGAGCTGGTGCGAAATAACCTTCATGCCGCCGCTAGCTTGGCCGAGGCGGTCGCTGAAGCAGATTTCGTCGAAGAAGCGGTGCTTGAACGGCCTGAAGTCAAGAAGCCAGTACTTCACAGCATCGAGGAGGCAGCCCGTCCGGATGCTGTGATCGGCACTAATACCTCGACGCTGCCGATTGGTGATCTTGCCACCGACCTGAAGCACCCCGAGCGCTTTCTCGGTGTGCACTTCTCCAACCCTGCGCCGTTCATCCCGGGAGTCGAGCTGATTGCGCACTCCGGAACCGATGAGCAGGTCGTCGAAGCTGTAGAGGCTCTCGTGCCGGTCACGGGGAAGCTGACGGCACGAGTCAACGACAAGGCGGGCTTTGTGCTCAACCGGCTGCAGTACGTGCTGCTCCGGGAAGCCGTCAACCTCGTTGAGGAGGGCGTGGCAACGCCGGAAGACGTTGACGTCATCGTCCGCACCACGTTCGGCTACCGACTGCCGTTCTTCGGTCCCTTCGCCATCGCCGACATGGCCGGCCTCGACGTCTACCGGGATGGCTTTCGCACGCTCGAAGCGCACTACGGCGACCGCCTGGCCGTGCCGGCACTGCTCACCGAGCTGGTCGAGAGCGGCCGGTACGGAGTCAAGCAAGGCGGCGGCTTCGTCACCCCGGCCGGCGACCAGGCACCGCTGGTGGCCTACCGCAACACCGCGTACGCCCGCCTGGGACAGCTGCTGCAAGAGCTCGGCCCCGCGCCGCTCGGATCACCGTTGAACGACTCCCAGCTCATCGAGGAGAGAAGCAACCGATGACAACTGCCCCCTTCACTGCTGAGACCTGGCCGATCGCTGCCGCCATGTTGCCGTTTGGGGGGAAGGACTCCCGGGGCGGCCCCATTCACAACGCCGAACCAGAGGAATGGGCCAAGCACCTGCGGCTGGTGCGGCGGATTGGGTTCACCGAGGTCGATCCCACCGACACCTGGGTCCGGGTCGGCGATCTCAGTCCGGAGCGGCTCTCCGAGTTCAAGAGCGTACTGAGCGAGGTCGGCTTGACCGTCCCTGCCATTTCGACCTCCCGCCGCAGCGTGATGGATCCCGAACACGGCGAGGAGTACCTCGCCTACAGCCACCGGCTGCTCGACAAAGCGGCAGAGCTGGGCGTACCGATGGTCAGCTTTGGCTTCTTTCAGGCGTTCACCGAAGAGCAGGAGCGCGCGCTGTGGTTTTGGCTGGCAGATGGTTGGCACGACGATGAGTCACCGGAGGCGCGGAGCCGCGCTGCGTCGCTGATCCGCGAGCTGGCCGAGCACGCTGCCAGTAACGGCCAGCAGATCACACTCGAGATGTATGAAGACACCTACATCGGGACCTGCGATGACGCGGTGCAATTCCTCAAGGAAGTGGGCCACGACGCTTGCGGCCTAAATCCTGACATCGGCAACTTCATTCGCCTGCACCGCCCGATCGAGCCGGTGCAAGACATGCTCGACAAGGTCTTGCCATACACCAACTACTGGCACGTGAAGAACTATCTACGCGACGAGGACCCGAAGACCGGTCAAGTGATGACCTTCCCGGTGCCGATGGAGTTCGGCTTGATCAACTACCGGGCCGCGATCAGCCAGGCCCTCGATCTTGGCTTCCGCGGTGCCTTCCTGTGCGAGCATTACGGCAGCGACGCGATCACCGTGATCGGCAAGAACTGTGCCTACATCCGCGACATTCTCGCGACCTTGATCGACTGAACGACGGACCCAGAAGAAGGAGCACCGATGACCTCCGCACCAGCCCCTGCAACCTCCACCGCCTCATCCCGGTTGCCCGAGCTTCGTACGGCCGTCGTCACTGGGGCCGGCGGTCCGGCGGGCATCGGCCGAGTCACCGCCCAGCTTCTGGCCGAGAACGGTTGGCACGTGGCGCTGGTCGACATCAACGCCGATGGCCTAGCCGGCGTAGAGAAGGAGCTCCGCGCGTCAGGCCACGAGAACCTGCTCGCGGTACGGACTGACATCGCCTCGGAGTCGTCGGTGACCGAGGCGTACGAACAGATCGACTCCGAGCTCCCTCCGGTGGTCGGTCTGGTCAACCTGGCTGGCATCGCCAGTCCCGTGCCGCTCCATGAGTGCAGCCTGGCCGAGTTCGAGCGGGTGATGGCGGTGAACGTCACCGGTTCCTTTCTGATGCTCAAGGCGGCCGCTGCGCGCATGATCCCCCAGGGCGTCGGGCGGATTGTCAACACCTCATCGATCACCGCCTTCGACGGCGGCGGCACGTTCTCCAAGGGCGTCTATGCCACCGCAAAGGCGGCGGTGATCGGCATGTGCAAAGGCGGGGCGCGGGAGCTCGGCCCGTACGGGATCACGGTGAACGTGCTGGCGCCGGGGCCGGTCGACACCGAGATCATGGGTGGCCGGCTCACCGAGGAGCGCAAAGCCTCGATGTCAGCTGGTATTCCCCTTGGCCGGGTGGGGCAGCCGGCGGAGATCGCCGCCACAGTGGCGTTCCTGCTTTCCGAAGGTGGCGGCTACATCAACGGAGCAACCATTCAGATCGACGGCGGCAAGCACATGCACTAATCACCTGCGCCCTGGGCTTGTCGAAGGGCATCAATCTGCGACAAGCTCAGCGCAGATACACCCCTCGAGCAAGGAGCTATCGATGGCTGACACCGTCGCCTTAACCCCGCAGCGTCGCTTCGAGTTGAGCGAGCAGGCGACCCGGAAGGTCTTCAAACGACTGATCCCATTCCTGCTGCTGATGTATGTGATTGCGTTCCTGGACCGAAGCAATGTCT
>JBKPTR010000216.1:0-19944 GCA_046735615.1 Actinomycetota bacterium | reverse complement strand
CGGAGTCCTGGCCCACAACCTCGCCAAGATCGCCGCGCTGACCGCCTAACCGGCCGCCAGCGGCAACCACGGTAGCCGAACACCCATACCCCGAATCCGGCCAACAGCGGCCAACCCACTTCTTCAGGTCCTAGTAGTTAGGCGAGCTTCAGGTTGCTTGACGCCATTCGGAGCCGAATGTTAAGACGGGAGAAGCTGCAGGTGGGCTGGCGGCCGGCCCCAGCAGCGCAGGTCACCGTACATCCAGCGTGGGAAAGGTGGCTGATATGCCGACGCCCGCTGCCGTTAAGGCAGAAGAAACGCTCATCCACGTGTTGTGGATCAACGCCGGCCTCAGCTGCGACGGGGACTCTGTCGCGCTGACCGCTGCGACGCAGCCGAGTATCGAGGAAATCGCGCTCGGCGCTCTTCCCGGACTGCCTCAAATCGCCGTGCACTGGCCATTGATCGATTTCGAGTGTGGGCCGACGGGAGGCCAGGACGACTTCCTCGAATGGTTCCGTAAGGCCGACCGTGGCGAACTCGAGCCGTTCGTCCTGGTGGTCGAAGGCTCGATTCCGAACGAGAAGATTAAAAACGAGGGCTACTGGTGCGGGTTCGGTAACGACCCGGCCACCGGCCAGCCGATCACGACTTCCGAATGGTTGGATCGACTTGCTCCCAAGGCGACGGCTATCGTCGCCGCCGGGACCTGCGCCACGTACGGCGGGATCCATGCCATGGCCGGCAACCCGACCGGAGCCATGGGTGTCGCCGACTACCTCGGCTGGAGCTGGAAGTCGAAAGCCGGCATCCCGATCGTCAATGTGCCTGGCTGCCCCATTCAGCCAGACAACCTCTCCGAAACGCTCACCTATCTGCTGTACATGGCGACCGATCAGGCGCCGATGATCCCGCTCGACGAGGCACTCCGGCCCACCTGGCTGTTCAGCATGACCGTGCACGAGGGTTGTGACCGAGCGGGCTACTACGAGCAGGCCGACTTCGCCACCGAGTACGGCTCGCCAAAGTGCATCGTCAAGCTCGGCTGCTGGGGGCCCGTGGTCAAGTGCAATGTGCCGAAACGCGGCTGGATGAACGGCATTGGCGGCTGCCCCAATGTGGGGGGGATCTGCATCGGCTGCACGATGCCCGGCTTCCCGGACAAATTCATGCCGTTCATGGACGAGCCGCCTGGCGCCAAGCTCTCCACCACGATCGTCAACGCCTGGGGCGGGACGCTGCGTCGGCTCCGCTCGATAACGCAGCACACCATCGACCAAGAACCCAAGTGGCGCAAGCCCGGTTCCCAGCTCACCTCGGGCGCGACTCGTACCTGGTAGGCACCGAGGTCTTAGTACTGCAAGGAGGCACGTGCGCATGACCACGACCATGGCCAAGCCCAGCAAACTCAGTGAGAACGCCGAAGGCCTGGTCGAGGTGGCCTGGGATCCGATTACCCGGATCGTCGGCAGCCTGGGTGTCTACACCAAGATCGACTTCAAGCAGCGGGTCGTCACCGAGTGTCACTCGACCTCATCGATCTTCCGCGGCTATTCGATCTTCATGAAGGGCAAGGACCCGCGGGACGCCCATTTCATCACCAGCCGGATCTGCGGCATCTGCGGCGATAACCACGCGACCTGCTCGTGCTACTGCCAGAACATGGCGTACGGGGTGAAGCCGCCGCACATCGGCGAGTGGATCGTCAATCTCGGCGAGGCTGCGGAGTACATGTTCGACCACAACATCTTCCAGGAGAACCTGGTCGGGGTGGACTACTGCGAAAAGATGGTCTCCGAGACCAACCCCGGCGTACTGGAAAGGGCCAACCAGACCGAGGCCCCGCACGCTGGCGATCATGGTTATCGCACCGTCGGCGACATCATGCGAGCGCTGAATCCGTTCACCGGCGACTTCTACCGAGAAGCTCTGCAGGTGAGCCGGTACACGCGCGAGATGTTCTGCCTGATGGAGGGCCGGCACGTTCACCCCTCCACGCTCTACCCGGGCGGCGTCGGAACGGTCGCCACGATTCAGCTGATGACCGACTACCTGTCGCGGCTGATGCGTTATGTGGAGTTCATGAAGAAGGTCGTCCCGATGCACGACGACCTTTTCGACTTCTTCTACGAGGCCTTGCCGGGGTACGAGCAGGTCGGGCTGCGGCGTACGCTGCTTGGTTGCTGGGGCTCCTTCCAAGATCCGGAGGTCTGCAACTTCGCCTACAAGGACATGACGAACTGGGGCCGGACCATGTTCGTTACGCCAGGCGTGGTCGTGGACGGCCAGCTGGTCACCAATGACCTCGTGACGATCAACCTGGGCCTTCGGATTCTGCTCGGTTCCTCCTACTACGACGATTGGGAGGGCCAGGAAATGTTCGTCAGGAACGATCCGCTGGGCAATCCGGTCGATCGCCGCCATCCTTGGAATCAGCACACCAACCCGCATCCGCAGAAGCGGGATCTTGACGACAAGTACAGCTGGGTGATGAGCCCGCGTTGGTACGACGGCCAAGATCATCTCGCTCTCGACACCGGCGGCGGCCCGCTCGCCCGGCTCTGGTCGACGGCGTTGTCCGGGCTCGTCGATGTTGGCGGATATGTCAAGGCGACCGGCAGCAGCGTTCAGATCAACCTGCCGAAGACAGCGCTCAAGGGGCCGGTGAGCTTGGAGTGGAAGATCCCCGAATATGGCTCCAACACTTTGGAACGGAATCGCGCCCGGACCTACTTCCAGGCTTACGCCGCAGCCTGCGCGATCTATTTTGCGGAGCAGGCGCTGCAGGAGATCCGCGCTGGGCGAACCAAGACCTGGGAGAAGTTCGAGGTGCCGAACGAGGGAATCGGCTGTGGCTTCACCGAGGCGGTTCGTGGAGTGCTGAGCCACCACATGGTCATCCGGGACGGCAAGATCGCCAACTACCATCCCTACCCGCCGACTCCGTGGAACGCGAGCCCGCGCGATTCATTGGGAACGCCTGGTCCCTACGAGGACGCCGTCCAGGGTCAGCCGATCTTCGAGGAGAACGATCTGGATCATTTCAAGGGCATTGACGTGATGCGCACGGTGCGCAGCTTCGATCCCTGCTTGCCCTGCGGGGTGCACATGTATCTCGGCGGCGGCAAAATGCTTGAGCTGCTGCACTCGCCGACCCAGTCCGTAACTGGTGAATGAGTATGCGCCCTGAGCCCATCGACGTGCGCCCTGAGCCTGTCGAAGGGCCCGATGGGGAACTTCACCAAGCTCAGCCCGCATCGCTTGAGTCGCTCAGTGAGACCGGTGAGCGGATCGATAGCCTGCTGAGTGCTCTGGGCACTGCCGGACCGGTGGCCCAACAGCGGGGCGAGGACCTGGTTGCGCTGGTCACCAACCTCTACGGGGCCGGGCTGGAGCGGCTGCTCGATGTGCTCGCGAGCGCCGGCCGGCTCGATGTCGTGGCTCTCGACGCCCTGGCCGCTGACGAGCTCGTCTCGGGCCTCCTCCTGGTGCACGGCCTACACCCGTACGACGTGACGACCCGAGTCGCTGCGGCGCTAGACAGTGTGCGGCCGTACCTGGGCTCCCATGGCGGGGACGTCGAGCTGTTGGGAATCGACGACGCCGGGGTGGTCACGCTTCGGTTCCTCGGCACGTGCGACAGCTGCCCCTCCTCTACGGTGACGCTGCAGCTGGCCGTGGAGAGCGCGGTTCAGGCTGCTGCACCGGAGGTGACGGCAATTCAGGTCGAGGCGGCGGCGCGACCGGCGCCCGGATTGATCTCGGTCGAGTCGCTACGAGTCCGCCTTGACGAGGGCGAAACTGCGGCCGCCTGGCTGCCGACTCCCGAGTTGGCCGCTCTTGCGCCTGGGGAGATTGGGGGATTCGAGAAGGACGGCATTGCTTTCGTCGCCTGCCGTTTAGGCGCCGACCTGTTCGCTTATCGGGACCGCTGTCCGGCATGCGGCGACAACCTGGCTGGCGCAGTACTCGAACGCCGACTCGGTGACAGCACTGCGAATTTGATCTTGATCTGTCCGCATTGCAGGACTCGCTATGACGCTCGGCGAGCCGGGGCCGGCTTGGACGGCAATCACCATCTCGAGCCGCTGCCGTTGCTGCACCGCGATGGTGTACTCAGCGTGGCCGTCCCGGTGGGCGTCTGAGGGCCGGACCGTGCCAGTCGATCCGCAGGCGCCGAGCCCGTTGTCAGGGCCGCCCCACGGAGCCGGGGCCCTTTCGGTGTTGCGTCGGATCGCAACTCGTCAGCCGCCCGATCCCGACCTGCAGACCTGCGACATGTGCGCCGAGCCCATCGCCAGTGATCATCGGCACGTAGTCGACATCCAGAGTCGCCAGCTGATGTGCACCTGCAGAGGCTGTGGCTTGTTGTTCACCGCCGAGTCGGCGAACCAGCGCTATCGCGCAGTGCCGGACCGCTACCTGTCGTTGCCTGACTTTGAGCTGAGCGAAGTCGGCTGGGAATCTCTGGACATTCCCGTCGGGCTGGCCTTCTTCTTCTCCAGCTCTGTGCTGGACCGCGTTGTGGCTTTCTATCCCGGTCCCGCCGGCGTCACCGAGTCGGAGCTGGGACTGGCGGCTTGGACCGACGTGCTCGCAGCCAACCCCGAACTTGACGTGCTCAGCGATGATGTCGAGGCGCTTCTGGTACGAGCCCCAGATCATGATCACGAAGCGCAGTGCTTCCTGGTACCGATCGATACATGCTATGAGTTGGCGGGGCGGTTGCGTACTGTGTGGCGTGGCTTCGACGGCGGACAGGATGCACGCGCGGTGATCACCGACTTCTTTGCCAACGTCAAGGCGCGGAGCAAGCCGATATCGCGAGGGCTTCGACAAGCTCAGCCCGCAATGCGCCCTGAGTCGGCAGGGCGCCCTGAGCCTGTCGAAGGGCCAGTCCCATGATCGATCTCGACTTCCGCATCGACGACGTAATCGCTGAACCGTACGCCGCGGTCCCGCAGTTGACCGCCCGCCTCCAGATCAGTGAGCGGTCAGGCGAGCAGGTGCATGCCCTGGCACTGCGCTGTCAGGTGCGGATCGAGCCGCAGCGCCGGCCGTACGATGCTCAAGAGACGGCGGGACTCGCCGACCAGTTCGGACCGCGGGAGCGATGGTCTCAGACCCTCAAGCCGTTTCTCTGGATGCACTGCTCGACAATGGTCCAGGGGTTCAGCGAGACGACGTTCGTTGATCTCCCGATGCCGGTGACCTATGACCTCGAGGTGACCGCTTCCAAGTACCTGCACCAGCTCAGCAGCGGCGAGGTGCCGCTGCTCTTCATGTTTTCCGGTACCTGCTTCACCCGGGGCACCGCTGGATTCGGTGTCGAGCAAGTGCCGTGGCATCTGCAGGCCTCCTACCAGATGCCGGTCACAGTCTGGCGAGCTTGCATGGAGCAGCATTTTCCAGGCAGTGGCTGGCTGCGGTTGAGCCATGATGTCCTCACCGAGCTGACCCGTTACAAGGCCGAGCACGGGCTCACCAGCTGGGACTCGGTGATGGAGCGGCTGATGAGTGCGGAGCGAGTGAGTAAGCAATGAGAAGCCATGCCTCAGGTCCCGATCCGGCTGGCCTCGACAGGATTCGCGCCGTGGCTGACGCGGTGCTCTACGAGGGGTACTTGCTGTACCCGTACCGGGCAACTTCGAGCAAGAACCAGCTGAGATGGCAGTTCGGCGTGCTCGGACCACAGGGGGCGGAAGCCGCAGGAATCGGTGAGGACTCGCATATGTCGATGCAGTGCTTGCTTGATCTGGGCTTGCTTGATCTGGGCTTGCTTGATCTGGGCTTGCTTGATCTGGGCCTGCTCGACCTCGGCCGCAACGAAAGCATTGAGGACGAACAAGCTGGCTTGACCGTCCACGTCCGCTTCCTGCAGCTGCAGCAGCGGCGAGCCGAGCGGGCCGACGCTCGCGGGCGATATCTGCCAGTCACAGAGCTTCGGGTCGACAGTGAGCGGTGGTTCAGTTGGGACGAGGCGGTTGAGATCGAGTCCAGTCGCACCGTTCCGCTAGCTGATCTTCTGCCTGGTCATTCCTGGACTGTGGTGGCCGAGGCAGCAGAAAGCATCGAGCCGGTCCATGATCAGCTCGGTAACCTGGCCGGCCGATTGATGAGGCAACGCTGGCCCGTGGCGGCCGGCGTGTTCGCTCGGCTGGAGCCAGTCGACGGGCTGCACCGGCTCACCGTGTCCATCGACAATCAGGCGATGGCGGACGGTCTGACCAGCAAGGAGGAAGCTCTTCGCGGTTCGCTGCTCGGTACGCACGTGATCATCGAATCGCGCGATCCAACCGCCGCGTTCCTCTCGGTGATCGATCCGCCACGCCACGCTCAAGCGGCAGCCCGACAGTGTAGCCAGTACCGCTGCTGGCCGGTCCTGGCCGGCAAGCCAGGAGCGGTCTTGACCGTCCTCGGCTCGCCGATCATCCTCTACGACTATCCCGAGATCGCCGGTGAGAGCACGGGCTCTTTGTTCGACGCAACCGAGATCGACGAGATCCTCATGCTGCGTGTGCTGACGATGACCGACGCCGAGAAGGCGGAGGCGCGGGCCACTGATCCGAAGGCGGCCGAGATCATCGAGCGCTGCGATGCGATGTCGCCTGAGGACCTGCTACGACTGCATGGCACGCTGCGCGATCCGGACCCGCTGCCACCGTCCTGGAATGACGCGCACGACCCCTTCGCGGCCTTCAATGATCATGACCCGGACAGCAGCGAGGTCATGATCTCAGGCACGACAATTCGCAAGGGAAGCCTCGTCAGGCTGAACCCGCGGCGGCGCGCAGATGCACAGGATTTGTTCTACGCCGATCAATTGGCGCGTGTTACTGCGATCCATCGTGATCTCGATGACGAAACCCATGTTGCAGTGGTGCTGGTCGACGACCCGGCCGGCGATCTCCATGACTGGTACGGCCGGTACTTGTACTTCTCCCCAGATGAGGTTGTCCCACTTTGATTCGCTGTAACGAAGGAAGGTGAGAGCAGATGAAGGGCATTGGGATTGCCGCGGTCATCTTGGCCGCTGTGGCATTCGCAGTCGGAGTGTTCGTGGGCGTACGCTCCATTCCCGACGCCAAGCGGTACATCGAGATGCGGCGAATGTGAATCGCAACGAAGGACCCGACCAGAAACCGACCATTCTCGTCGCAGGGGTCGGAAACATCTTTCTCAGTGACGACGGGTTCGGACCGGAGGTGGTCCACCACCTTGCCGATGAAGTAGAACCGCTCCCGATGCAAGCCCGGCTGGTCGACTATGGAATACGCGGCATGCACCTGGCCTTCGACCTGCTCGAGGGATACGACGCGCTGGTGATGGTCGACGCTCGCCCCGGATCAGGCACGCCTGGTGAGCTGGTGGTTCTGGAGATCGGCCCGGATGATGTCCCGGGCGGCGAGTTCGACGCGCACGGCATGGATCCGGTGGCCGTATTGGCGGCCCTCCCCGACCTCGGCGGCCAACTGCCGCCGACCTACTTGGTAGGTTGCCGACCGGCCCAGCTCGCCGAAGGAATCGGGCTCACGCCGGCGGTACAGAACGCCGTGCCGGCGGCCGCAGCAGCCGTACGCCGTCTGGTGCACGAACTGATCAATGATCCGCACAGCATCCGAGAGCGGGTGTAGCGGCATGTGTCTCGGCATTCCTGGACAGGTCATCGAGCTGATCGACGGGTACGAAGGCCAGCTCGCCCTGGTCGACGTGTCCGGCGCATCTCGCAAGATCAACATTGGGATGCTGGACCCCGACGAGCAAGATCTGGCACCTGGCGACTGGGTGTTGATCCATATGGGCTTCGCCGTCGAGCGCATCGACGCTGCCGCTGCTGAGGAAGCCTTGCAGGGACTCGAATTGATGGGGCGGCCGCGTGATGAGCTCACTTGATCAGCAGCCGTCGACCCCAAGTGGTCCGGTCCTTTTCGCTCGGTACGCATTCCCGCCTAATCACCACGGCTACTGCGGACCCGCTGACACCACTGGCTTCCTGCAGCTCGGACTGGCCGGCAACGACCAGGGCCTGCGGGCGATGGCACGGGAGTTCGCTGGGGCATGGCCGTACCTGGAGTTGATCGCCCATGGCACCGGACTCGACGACCCGCTGGATCGCCGGGTGGTGGAGGCGTACTGGGTCGGCAGCCCACGGTTGGAGCAAATCGGCGTACCGGCCATCGGCAACTCGATGGAAGACCGGTTTCGGCGGCGATCCGGGCCGCGGTTCGGCAGCCTGGCCGAAGGAGTGCTGGCCGGCGGCGTCCCGCACCACAGCTTCGCCGTCTTCTGCATCTACCCCTGGGTCGGTCTGCTCGGTGATGACCGGCGGGCTGCGCAGGCGTTGACCGTCCTCGACCGCTGCCGTATCCGCTGGGGTCGGGTGCTCGGTGTCGCCGGTGATCACGTGAGTGTCGAGTGTCGGCCGCTTACCTGGGACGGGCGACAGCTCGGCTACGGTCCGCCCGAGGTGGAGACGGTGGTCCGCGCCATTGACGGAGTGGGGCTGGCTTCAGCGCTGGCTGTCGGAGACTGGGTCGCCCTGCACTGGGAATGGATCTGCGACAAGATCACCGAGCGGCAGGTCAAGTTCCTGAAGGCCTACACCGATCGCCACATGGCCATCGCCAACACTGCACGTCAGCCAGCTGGCGTGCTGGGCTGACGCGTTCAACCAACTGGCCAGGTCCGCTGCAGCGACCAGGTCACCGTGGCTCCCACCTCTTCCCGCGGTGGTCCGGCCTGGCGGACCACGACTTGTCCCAGGTCGGTGCTGAGCCGGTAGTCCGAATGCGGGCCGGCGAAGCGGACGGCTTCGATACGTCCGGAGCGCTCACCGCCGAGCCGCGCCCATCCCGGACGGACCAGCATCCGGCCCTCACCAGGAAGCTCCAGCACCGACATCGGTCCGGTCAGCTGCGCCGCCCACATGTTGGCCGGCTGGTCGTACACCTCCTGCGGCGACCCGATCTGGACCAGGCGTCCGCCGTTCAGCAGTGCCACCCGGTCCGCCAACCCGAGAGCCTCCTCGGCGTCGTGCGTGGCATAGAGTGCGGCCGCAGCAGTGGCAGACTGGCGCGCGACCAGCTCATCCAGGAACACCCCACGTACGTGGGTGTCGAGGTGTGCGGTCGGCTCGTCGAACAGGTACAGCGAGGCTTGCCGGGCCAGCGCCCGAGCGAGGCCAACGCGCTGCTGCTCTCCGCCAGACAGCTCGCCGGGTCGCCGATCGGCCAGCTGACCGATGTGCAGCAGGGAGAGGATCCGCCCTGCCTCGACCCGTGCCTCGGCCGCCGGGACTCCCCGGCGGCGCATCGGATACGCCACCGTGTCGAGCGCTGTCAGGTGCGGCCACAGGGCGTAGTTCTGGAAGACCACCCCGACGTCGCGGTGCTCTGGCGGCTCGGCCCGGCGTGCGTCGGCTACCACGCGCTGGCGCAGCCGGATGCGCCCATCGGCGAGGCCCAGGAAGCCGGCAACTGCGTTCAGCAAGGTCGATTTCCCCGAGCCGGACGGTCCCAGCAGGGCCACTACTTCGCCGGGCTGCACCGCCAGTGAGATCCGATCCAGTGCCGTTACAGGCCCGTACGCGACGGTCAGCCCGTCCAGCTCGAGCACCGGCTCAGCGGGCATCGACGGGCTCCGGGACGCGAACCTGTAGCCGTCGCACCAGTAGCCAGGTCGGCAACGCCGGCACCAGCACCACTAGTGTGACGAGCACTGCCAGCGCTGCGGTGTTTTGCACCTGACCAAGATCGGCGCTGTTCAGCACGACCACCGCGAGGGTCTCGGTCCCGGGCCCGTACAGCAGGCTGGACATGGTCACTTCGTGCATGGCAGTGACGCAGACGATCAGCCAGGCGGTTAGTAGGGCTGGGGCCAGTGGCCGCAGCGCCACGGTTCGGACCGCGGTGATCGCTGCTGCTCCGCTGGCGCGTGCGGCCTGCAGCTCCGCGGGCGGAAGTCGATCAAGAGCGCCGGACAGCGGACGGTGACCGAAGGCCCAGAGCTTGGCGAGATAGGCGAGCAAGATCAAGATCAGAGTATCGGCCAACCAGCGCCCGTAACTGATCAGGAGGGCTACCGCCAGGGTGGAGCCTGGTAGCACCAATGTCGCCGTGACGAGCGTGGCGATCAGCCGACCGCCCCGGCCCCGTTCCATACCCGCGACCGCCGCCCCCAGCACGGTCAGCAGCACCGCAGCCGTGACGGCCAGCAGTGCGGTCCGGCCGAACGCGGCCAGGGTACGCTCGGTGATCACCGACGTGAAGTTGTCCGCCGTCCAGTTGGTCGGGATGGGCGGTACGCCGACCGCTGGCGTCACCGCGGTGCCGAGCAACGCGATCAGTGGCAGCAGCACCCCGAGCAACAGGAAACCACCGATCACCGCGACTACGACGACACCACCCGCGCTGCGGCTTTGAACTGCGACCGCCGGTTCCGCGACGGCCGCGCGTCGCACTCGCAGCCGAGGCCCGAGCCAGGCGTCGGCTGGTCCCACGACCAGAAGGGTGATCAACACCAGCAATAAGGCCAGGACGAGGGCGGCGACGAACGATTGGGGGTCGCTGCCCAGCGAGAGGTTGCGGTAGATCTCAGTGGTCACGGTTCGAAAGCCAGCCGGAGTGCCCATCACCTGCGGGATGGCGAAGGCTTGCAAGCTGAGTGCGAAGCAGAGCACGGTAGCGGCGGCGATGGCCGGCCGCAGCAACGGCAGGGTGATGGTCCACAGCACGACCGCAGGTCCCGCTCCTGAGGCCCGTGCCGCACGTACCAGGCTGGGCTCTGCCCGTGCGCTCAGCCCCGCGGCGACCACCAGGTACGTCAACGGAACGGCACCGACCGTCAGGGCGGCCCACACCCCGACGGCAGAGTTGACGCCCGGCCACGGCCGGCCAGCCAGGACATCAGTGAAGCCGCCGATCCCGTAAGCCTCGGTCCAGCTGAAGCCCAGCACGTAGTCCGGCACAACGATCGGCAGCAGCAGTGCGAGCCGCCAGGCGCGGCGACCGGGTACATCGGCTCGTGCCAGACCCAGAGCGGCCGCGGTGCCCATCGGGACCGCGGCCACAGTGACAGCCGCGGCGAGCAAGATCGTGTGGATCACCGCCCGACCCAGTCCTGGCTCAGCCGCCAAGTCCCGCAGGATGCCGCGTCCCTCGGTCCAGGCCACCGCGGCCAGTCGCGCGATCGGGAAGACCACCAGCACGACGACCAGAACGCCCAGAGCTAGGGCGAGGATCGCGCGCCCAGGCGTCCACGATCGCCGGCGCATCGGCTCAGTTGCCGAAGATCGGCTGGTAGTCCTTGAGCAGAACGTCCTTGGTGTTGGCGATGCGCTTCCAGTCGGGGTAGACGATCGGCGCGTCTGTCGGGATCTTCGGACCGCTGACGCCCGGGCGGGTCGGGTAGGAACCCGCATCTGCTAGCGCCTGTTGGCCGTCCTGGCTGACCACATAGGAGATGAAGTCCTTGGCCAGCGAGGAATCCGCGGAGTGCCTGGCCAGCGCGATCGGACCATAGATGGCCACTGCGCCTGGCTCGGGCCACGTCACCTCGATCGGAGATCCCTTGCTTTGAGCCAGATAGGCGGAGTTGGCGATGGTGAGGCCCGCCTCGTACTGACCTTGCGCGACGCCGGTTGTCACATTGTCGGGGGTGCTGACCTGTTTGGCGCCCTGCTGCTGAAGCTTGCGATAAAAGTCGATCCCGTAGCCGTCGGCCTGGCTGAAGTAGCCGAGTGCTCCGAGGGCCGAAGCGGCTACCCCTGGATCGGGGACGGCGACTGGGGCGTACGCGGGCTTGGTCAGGTCCGACCAGGTCTTAGGTGCAACCGTGCCCTTGGCATGGACGGCGACCAGGTAGAGCACGGCGACCCCGACGTCGTCCGCGGTCCGGAACTGCTCGGGCACCGTGGCGGCCTCTTCGGGCAGCCATCCGCCCACCAGCTGCTGGTCCCGGTAGTCCTGCATGGTGAGCGGATCGCAAGCCCAGATCACATCCGCCTTCAACCCGCCCGACCGGACATCGCTGGCTACCCGAGCGTTGAGCTCGCCCGTCGGCGCGCGGAACAGCTTGACCTCCTGTCCTGGATGTGCGGCCTGGAACTTCGCCAGGATCGGCTGGATCGTCGTGTCATTGACACAGGTGTAGAGCGTGATTGATTGTTTCTGCGATGTTCCTGGTCCCGAGCTGCACGCGGCCAGTAGCAGTGGGACAACCAGCAACAACAACCACGGAAGTCGCCGGGGAGCCCTGAGCGGCATACGCCGGAGCATATCCGCAGCGCATCTTGCCGGGTGGGCGGCGGTCGGATTCGAGCAACCCTGAGCCGGTCGAATCCTCGACGCCTCGCAGGAACCATCCACAGATATGCCAGAAAACCGCACTGCCACGTACTGGCGCACCCGCTATCGCCACCAGCGGATTGAGAACCAGTCTGGTGGATGAGGTGAACCCACCGGGAACGAACCGCTGCTTATCGACAACCAAGAGCAGCCCAGCCAGACTCGACCCAGGTCGTCAGAACCTAGGAAGGCGGATGTCACGCTATGTCGCGAATTTCGGCTCTCGTGAAGCGCCATCGGTTGGTGACGTTCTTTGTCCTGGCCTACGCATTGTCATGGTGGGCATGGCCTCTTTATGCACTCGGAGTGTTTCCGAATCCGGTCGCGAGCTTCGGACCTTTCCTTGCTGCGATCGTTGTACTTGCACTAACTGAGGGCAAGGCCGGAAGGGTCGGGCTCTTCCGCAGGATGGTTCGCTGGCGCGTTGCGCCCGGATGGTACGCGGTGGCGCTGTTACTGCCAGCGGTGCTTACCGCTGTCGCAACAATGCTCAACGTCATGCTGGGTGCCCAAGCTCCGTCTCCAGCCCAACTCGGCGCCTGGCCTGGCATCCTGTCCACTTTTGCAATCGTCCTTCTTATTCCAGGCGTAGGCGGCGCATGGGAGGAGCCCGGCTGGAGGGGTTACGCAGTTCCTCGGTTACAGCACGGTCGCTCGGCACTCGTCGCCAGCCTGATCCTCGGGGTTCTCATCGCCGGCTGGCATCTGCCTCTCATTGTGGTTGGGCAGGTCTACTACCCAGATATCGCGCTGATTCTTGCCGCAGTGATCGTCTTCAACTGGGTGTTCAACAATGCCAACGGCAGCGTTTTGATCATCATGTTGATGCACGCCGCCAATAACGCGGTATCCGGCAGCTTCTTCTCCCCGATGTTTACGGGCGCCGACTCAGTTCGCGAGTCATGGCTTCTAGCTTTGGTTTGGGCCGTCGTCGCCGTGGTGGTGATCGCAGTCTCCGGACCGACGAATCTCTCCCGCAAGCACCCGAGGCAGCAGGAGCCACTTCTGGAGTCAGAACCAGAGAGTGTTGGGCCAATACCTGCTCGAGAGCAAGAGGGGCTCGGAACGTCTGGAACCTGATGCAAGGAAGGTGATCATGTCTTCGAACGTCTCGCGGGGTGGGATAGCGGGTGTTGTCGCCGCCGCGCTCCTCATCTTGTCAGCCATCCTCAATCAGCTGAGTCCGGTCCAGCGAACGTACGACTCGACCACCAGCTACCTTTACCTCGCCGTTCTCCTCATTGCATATATCGCAGTAATCGTCGCCGTCCTGGGCATTCACGCATTGCACAGCGGGCGGCCTCGGTACGGACGATTGGGTGCGGCCGGAACGGTGCTGACCATCGCCGGCTATGCGATCATCGCCATCACTGCCGTGATCAGCATGGTGCAGGGACACCTATCACCCCTCACCATTCGTCTTGCCGGGGTAGGGGTACTGCTCATCGGCTCGGTGCTTCTCGGCGTGATCATCATCCGTGCTCGGTTGTTGCCCTGGTGGTGCGGGCTATTCCTCATTGTGGCCTTCCCGCTGGGAGATGTTACGAACGAGATCTTCAGTTCCGCCGAGAATGTGCTGCTGGCCTTGCTCTGGGGATCTATGGGTGCGGCGCTCCTGGCACGACGTCAAGGAGTCGCCGAGCCGGTCGCATCACAGCCGGCGTAGGCCAGCTGATCTTGGAGGATTGATTGGAGGATCGGTGAGAAAGCATCGGCTGATCGCCTTCTTTGGTCTGGCGTACCTGCTGACCTGGTGGATCTATCCACTCCTCAAGTTCTCCCCGCTCCTCGGCATCTTTGGGCTGTTCGGCCCGGCCCTTGCTGCGATCATCATGGCGGCGGTGACCGAGGGCAAGGCGGGTGTGAAGGCGCTGCTCAGCCGTGTCGTGCTCTGGCGGGCCGGCCTGCAGTGGTACGTGATAGCGCTTGGACTGCCGACCCTGCTGGCGCTTGCCACCGCTGCGCTCGGCTACCTGCTCGGGGCAGCGGAGTTCATCCAGGCCGGCGTACTGACACCCATCGAGCTCGTCCTTTTTGTCCTGGTAGTCGGCGAGGAGCTGGGCTGGCGGGGGTACGCCTTGCCGCTGCTGCTCGAGAAGCGCTCCGCCCTGACGGCCAGCCTGATCTTGGGTGTGTTGTGGGGCCTTTGGCACCTGCCGACATTCTTGGTGCCTGGAACACCGCAGTACGGGCTGCCGCTGGTGGCGTTCGTCCTGCTGACAGTCGAGTACTCGATCTTGATGACCTGGGTCTTTCTCCATACGCACGGCAGCGTGCTCATCGCCACCTTGTTCCACGGCGCCATCAACCTCTCTCAAGGGTTCTTCGTCGGAAGCATTGCGGGCGCCAGCCGATATTGGCTGCTCAGCATTGTGTATGGCGTCGCTGCCCTCATCGCGGCCGTCGTGCTCGGGTTGAACGCTTATCGAAAGTCTGCAGTTGCCGGCCCTACGGGAGTGCCAGGCCAAGGACGCATGACGCGTGCCGAACAATGATCGACTATTTCTTGATCAACTTCCCAGAGCCGCTGATCTCCTGCTCAACCTGTGGGTTTCCGGTATAGGTCACCGTTCCGCTGCCGCTGATCTTGACATCCAGTACATCGGTAGCGAGAACGTTTGCGGTACCGCTTCCCGAGATGTCCGCCTTTACGGTCTTGCTGGTCAGTTGCGCGGCTTCATACCGGCCTGAGCCGGAAATTTCCAGATCTTGATCGTTGACCGTGCCATTCACAGTGATCGTTCCGGAGCCGCTGATGCTGATGCTGAGGGCCGTCGTTGTGAGATCTGGGACCCGAATGTTGCCCGATCCTGAAACCGCGACACCGGTGAGGTCCTTCGCGGTCACCGAATACGTGATAGGCCGTCCTGGAAGAATCGTGGTATTCGGCTTGGTACCGAGAACGAGTGTGTCGTTCGAAACCTCACTCGTCAGACGCGGCAGGAGGTTGTCCTCAGCCGAGATCGAAAGAGACTCAGTGCCCGTCTTCTGGATCGTCAGTTCGCCGTTTCCGCCGAGCTCGACCTTGCTGAAGCCGCTTACCTCCCGTGACTCGGTGGCCAGCTGACCTGAGCCCCTGGTGACCGAACACGCTGCCAGCAGCAACACAACGGCTAACAGGGTCAAAGCAACGCGCAATCGCATGGAAACCGTCCGTCGATGCCAATGAAGCGGGTCTGCTGACCTGTGTAAGTCTGCTGACATGCTTACGTCCTCGGCAAGCGCCAGCCGTGATTGGCGCGTCTGACAATGACTTCTTCTACGCCAATCAGATCCGAGCGACGACTGGTTATCGTCCGGATCTGAAGGCGCTGTCAGGGACCTCGACCAAGATCGTTGTTGGCGTCGGTGCAACCTCGGCCGGCCAGCTTGCCCATCGCGGCGGTCTGGCACTGGCGGAGCATCTCGGTCTCACTCCCACCGAGTTCCCGGGGGGCCACGGCGGGTTCGCTGCTGAGGCTCCGCCTTCGCCGAGAGGCTGCGCCAGGTACTGGCTGACTAGCCCCACCAGTTCGAGGGCAGGTCTGCCACGCTGATACGGCGACCGGTTACTGACCCTGGCGTGATCCGGACGTACTGGGACCGATCACCCGGAGCCCACGGCAGCAATGGAGTTTGATTGAGTTCCTGCAGGTCGCCGGGATCCACCACCTCTTCGGCCCGACCGCTAACAACCACACTCCAACCTGTCCTCTGGAGTTGATCAACTCCATCTATTTCAAACGTAACCATGGCATCCCGGAGTGCGCTACCGAGCCTGCTGTCTGGGTCAGTCCGAACCACCACGGTGTCGGCATCAACGAGATAGTTCAAGGGCATGATCATCGGCGGTAGGTCGACCCCCGCCGCGATAGCCACGCGACCGAAGTGATGCCGCTTCAGCAGGTCAAAGCACTCATCTTCGGCCAGATCCTCCATGAGGCTGTTCATCATTGGCCCTCCGATGCTCTGCAAAGATCATGCCGACATCGCAACCCAGATCGCAAGGCGGGGTTCAGGCCGTGCGGGGGACGTCACGTGCATTCGCGGTTCGTGGGCGCGTCTGTGTCGGGAAACGTCCGCTCCTTGCCGCCAAATCTGTTCGTTTGCGGCGCTTGTGCTGGAAAACGTACGCTTCGGCCGCGACCCTGAGAGCGGCGACATGGAGGCTCGACATTGCGTACGACCATTTCTTCACTCATCGCGGTGCGGCAGAAGCGGCGTCGCCCAATCCTGCCAGGATTGCTCCTCATCACTGCCGCTGCCGAGGCGCTGCTTATCCACCTCGGCCGCAGCTACGGCTCTACAGCTCGCGAACGAGCGAGCTCGCTGCCTGGTGATCACATCGTTGCCGAGCCAGAGGTCGTGACGAATCACGCGATCACCATCGAAGCGCCGCCTGAATCAATTTGGCCCTGGCTGACCCAGATGGGCTGGCACCGCGCGGGCTGGTACACCGCTCGCTGGGTTGATCAGCTGCTCTTCCCAGCGAACTGGCCCAGTGCCGATCGACTCATCCCGGAGCTGCAGGACATCAAGATCGGCTCATTCGTTCCGGATGGACCGCCTGAGACCAAATGTGGCTTCGTCGTCGAGGAGCTGAAGCCCGGCCGTGCCCTCGTCTTGCACTCGACGAGCCATGTGCCGGGGAGCTGGCGGACCAAGTAAGGCGCTTCCCTGGACTGGTCGTGGACCTTCAGCCTCACTCCGTTGGACGAGGGACGTCGGACCCGATTCCACTTCCGATCACGCTGGATGACAAGGCCCTGGTGGTTCACGCTCTTCGGATGGCTCATCGTCGTGCCAGCGGATTTTGTCATGTCGCGAGATATGTTGCACGGTGTCAAGGAGCGGGCGGAGCGCGCGGCCGCGCTGCAGAAGGAGTGAGCGTCGATGAGCGACTGTTGCGAGCGGCCTGGCTACCAGACCGTGTTCAGCGACCGGTTCGCCAAGCGGATCGCACGCACGTATCGCAAACGTGGGCTCAGTCGGACCCAGCACCGGATGGTGTCCTTTCTGGCAGAGCATGACATCCGAGATGCGTCGGTCCTAGAGATCGGCGGGGGCGTGGGTGAGCTTCAACTTGAGCTGCTCTATCGCGGCGCACGTGCTGTGACCAATCTGGAAATCTCGTCCGGTTATGAGGCCGAGGCTGCCGCGTTGCTGGAGGACTCTGGGTTGGTTGACCGGGTGACGCGCCGGCTTGTCGATATCGCGACCTCGCCCGAGGAGGTGGAGCCTGCCGATGTCGTGGTACTTCACCGAGTTGTGTGCTGCTATCCCGACTACGAACGGCTACTGTCCGCGGCTGCCAGCCATGCGAAGCGTCTCCTGGTGTTCTCCCACCCACCAAGGAACGTCTTGACCAGGGCAATCCTCAGCTGCGAAAACCTCCTGCACCGCCTGCGCAACAGCGACTTCCGTGCCTTCGTGCACCCGCCGGCCGCGATGATCAACGTGGCCGAAGCCAATGGGCTCTCGATCAGCTACCGTCATCGCGGGCTCTCATGGCACGTCGTCGGGCTCGAGCGGTTAGCTTCAACGCTGGGTTGAGATCTGGGGACCCGGGTATCTGCAATCACGGCCACTCTGCAGTGACTGCTGGCACGCCATCGGAGCTGCCAGCTCCCGGAGGAAATGGAGGGTTCGATGAGCGAGTCAACATTTGGTTCCGAGCCTGGCGAGTCGAGATTCGGTGCAGATACCGAGTCTGAGGAAAGGGAATCCTCGTACAGCAGTGATGTCCGCGCTGGCTATGACGACGACGAGCCGCCGGAGCGTGCTGTAGAAGAGACCACCGAGGATGAGGTCGACTCGGCTGGGGCCGACAGGGCGGCCGGCTACGACGATGATGATCTCGAGGACGACGAGGACTTAGAGGACGACGACAGCATCAGGTGAGTACCCGCAGGACACTCGACTGCGGCCCAGGGAATCGGTTCCCTGGGCCGCCAACATGCCGAGCAGCATTTGTGCTGCTGGCGTGGCGATAAGACCCAGCACTATCTTTCGCATAGAACCTGGTCGGTTCGCTCAGGGACAACCAAGAGAGGTACCGATGGGTGTCACACTTCCGACCCTCACGCCGGTCGAGGACAGCCTGCTCCTGACGCTGTACTGCAGGGCGCTCGACAGCCGCTTGCCGAAGCCAGTCCTCTCCGACACAACGGCTGACGAGATTGTCCGCGAGCTCGATTACGACTTCGAGCAGTTCAAGGTCAACAAGAATTTCATCCTCAACGTCGCACTTCGAGCCAAGAAGCTCGATGAGGTGGCAGCGGGTTTCATTCGCCACCATCCAGACGCGGTGGGGCTTGACCTGGGCGCCGGGTTGGACACCCGGCTGGTTCGCATTGCGGCGCCGGCCACTGTCGACTGGTACGACGTCGACCACCCCGCCGTGGTCGCCGCTCGAGAGCGCTTGATACCCGATCGCGTCAACGCTCACAACATCGGCGCCGACGTGACGGATGCCGACTGGCTGAACACCGTTCCCGGTGACCGACCGGCGGTGGTCGTTGCCGATGGATTGATGGGCTTCCTCACCAAGGAAGACTTCATGTCTCTGCTGAACCGGCTAATCGACCACTTCCCCAGCGGAGAGTTGGCCTTCAACAGCTACACCAGATTTGCCGTCTGGGCCAGCAAGCACGTACCCGGCACCGCATCCGTCTCCGGCCTCCTGAAGTTTCCCGGCGTCGACGACCCCAGGCAACTCGAAGACTGGAACCCGAAACTAAAACTGATCAGGGAAATCCTTCTTGCTAGGGAACCCGAGATCGCCGAGTATCCGACCGCCGTCCGCCTCTACAACCGGCTAATGGCGACGAGCACAACCTTGTCCCGAAAGGGGACCATCGTCCTGCACTACCGCTTCTAGCTAGGTCCTTCTGCTTCCAGGAGAGATCATGACGACGACTGCGCCATCCTCAGGTCCCACCGCCGAGCATGCGCGACTCGCTCAGGCTACGGGACGCGCGGAGAACGGCCTCTCCGAAGCGAACCCGTGGTATGAGTGGGCCCATATCTCTCGGAGCGCACCTGGGGCACCGTACGGGAGGACTACAGCGACAACGGCGACGCCCGGAGCTTCTTTCCCCATGATCACGCGCGATCCCGGGCCTACCGATGGAATGAAGACGGCATGGCCGGTCTTTCGGACATTCACCATGATCTTTGTCTGGCCTTGGCTCTTTGGAACGGTGTTGACCCGATCTTGAAAGAGCGCATGTTCGGCCTCACTTACGACGACGCCAGCAGAACCCCAGATGTGACTCCGCTCGCCGCAGGCCCGGCCGGCTAGGACCAATGGATCCGGAAGCGGCGTCATGCAATCAGATTTGAGCAAGATCACTCACCCATTCATCTACGAGATCAACACCTGGCCCTGGCTTGAAGCAATCAGCAAGAATCAGAGGCAGCTATTGATCTTGGCTCAGTTCCTGATCGCTATTGGGATGAACTAGCCGATCTTGGCTTTGACGGCGTGTGGCTGATGGGTGTTTGGCAGCGCAGTCCCGCAAGCGTCGGGATCGCGTTGTCAAACGACGACTTGCGCGCCAGCTTTGGAGCTGCGCTTCCCGATTGGCGAGCCGAGGATGTGGTCGGATCCCCTACTGCATAGGTGACTATGTATGGC
>JBKPTR010000215.1:0-9637 GCA_046735615.1 Actinomycetota bacterium | reverse complement strand
TTGCCGCCGAGTGTGTATGAAGCTTGGTTTCTGTCGGCGGCGCACGATGATAGAGCGTTAAATCGGATCGTCGATGCGCTACCGGCCGCGGCAGCCGCCGCTGCGAGCGCCTCGGGATAGTGGACGAGGGGGCCGGATGGGTCAGAACCGGACGATTGTGCATCTTGTGCGACACGGAGAGGTGGACAACCCCGCGGGGCTGCTCTACGGACGGCTGCCTGACTTTCACCTCTCCGAGCTGGGCATCCAGATGGCCGAGCGCGTGGCAGAGCATTTCCGGGATCGTGACGTCGTGCATCTCAGGAGCTCGCCTCTCGAACGGGCCCGGGAGACGGCTGCGCCCATCGCCGAAGCGCTCGGTCTGCCGGTGGTGATCGACACTCGGCTGATCGAGGCGGCGAACCATCTCGAAGGCTTACGACTTTCCTTTGGCGGCGCGCTGCGTCGTCCCAGGAATTGGCTCTACTTCCGAAACCCGCTCAAGCCGAGTTGGGGTGAGTCATACAGAGATGTCTTGGCCAGAATGCGCCCCGCGATGAGAGATGCTGCGGAGGCGGCGTTTGGTCACGAGGCGGTGATTGTGACTCATCAGCTCCCGATATGGGTCGCACGTAGCAATGCCGAGGGTCGCCGGATGGCCCATGACCCGCGGAAACGTCAGTGCACGCTGGCTAGTGTCACGTCCTTCACCTACATCGATGCCTATGTGACTTCGGTCAGCTATTCAGAGCCAGCAGCCGAGTTGCTCCGTCCGCACCAGACCAAGAAGTTTGTTGCAGGAGCCTGATGCTGCGGCGTACTGCGATCCGCATTACTGCGGCTTTGGCCGCCTTGCTGATCCTGGCCGCCTGTGCTCGCACCGGGGCAGACGAGCAGACCCGGAGCGCCGGTCAGGTTGGTTATCCAGAAGTGCCGCGCAACCTAACGCGAGTCGCGCCGGACCAACGTAAAGAGTTACCGGCTGTGTCCGGCGCCGCCCTCGGCAGCAACCAGACAATCTCAACTCAGGACTATCGCGGCAAGGTCGTTGTGATCAACGTATGGGGCTCCTGGTGTCCACCGTGTCGCAAGGAGGCACCTGATCTGCAGCAAGCGAGTGTCGAGACAAAGGACGTGGCCCAGTTCGTTGGTATCACAAGCAAGGACTACGATCCGGCGCCGGCTGCGGCGTTCGTTCGGAGCTTCAAGATCACCTATCCCAGCATCTACGATCCGACCGGGAAAGTGCTCCTGGCATTCGCCGGGGACCTCCCGCCGAGCGCGATCCCATCGACCTTGATCATCGACCGGCAGGGCCGGCTTGCTGTCCGAGTACTCAGCGAAGTCTCCAAGATCACCCTCGTGGACATGATCAACGATGTGGCAGATGGTCGTTAGATGACCCCTCTTGATCTGGCGAGTTGGGCGGAGACCGCGGTCGGCGGCTCGATGGCCTTGGCGCTGCCGGTGGCTCTGTTCGCTGGTCTGGTGGCCTTCTTCTCGCCCTGCGTGGTGCCGCTGTTGCCAGGCTACCTCTCGTATGCGACGGGTTTGGGAGCCGCCGAGGTCGTCGAGGGATCACCTCGTCGGGGCCGGATGCTTGCCGGCGCTTCGCTTTTCGTGCTGGGGTTCGCGGTCGTCTTCGTCGTGACCGGCGTTGTCGCCGGTTCCGCGGGGCGGCTGCTGGCCGAGTATCGCGATGTGATCACTCGAGTGCTCGGTGTGTTGATCATTGTTCTTGGCCTGATCTTCGCGGGTGTGCTGCGGATCGGCCAACGAGATCTACGGATCCATCGCATCCCTGCCGTCGGCGTAGCAGCGGCACCCCTGGTAGGTGTGGTATTCGCGCTCGGCTGGACGCCGTGTCTGTCCCCGACGCTGGGCGTGGTGGTCAACCTCGGCTTCAACGAGGGCACCGCTGCTCGCGGCGGTCTGCTCGGCTTTGTCTACGCCCTTGGGCTCGGGATTCCGTTCGTGATCGCTGGACTCGCCTTCACCAAGATGGCCAGCGCGGTCGCGTTCCTGCGGGAGCGCCAGCAGCTGATCATGCGTATCGGTGGCATCCTGATGATCATCGTCGGGCTGCTCCTTGTCTCCGGCACCTGGAACACTCTGACCGCGCAGTTGCGACAGTGGGCGTCGAACTTCGAGACAGTGATATGACCACAATCAAGACTCGCGAGCCGGCGGCCGAGTCCAGCAAGCCAGCGCCGCAAGCCGAGCTGCCGCGGCTGGGCTGGCGTGGCGGGCTGCGCTACCTGTGGACCCAGCTCACCTCGATGCGTACCGCGCTGGTCTTGTTGTTCGCGCTGGCGCTCGCCGCGATTCCCGGCTCATTGGTGCCGCAGCGCAGAATCTCCCCGGTCCGCGTAACCGACTTCATCAATGAACATCCGACGCTCGGGCCGATCTACGACAAACTCGGTCTCTTCAGCGTCTACACGTCGCCGTGGTTCTCTGCGATCTACCTACTGCTGTTCGTGTCCCTGGTGGGCTGCATAATCCCGCGGCTCGGCGTGTACGCCAGGGCCCTGCGGGCCCGCCCACCCAAGACGCCGCGGAACCTCGCCCGGCTGCCCGCGTACGCGGCCGCGGAGATCGCCGATAGCGATCATGAAGTCCTAGACCGTGCTGCGGCAGCCTTGCGCCACCGGCGCTACCGCGTTGATGTCCACGATGACAGCGTGGCGGCAGAACGTGGTTACCTACGCGAGGCGGGCAATCTGGTGTTTCACATCAGCCTGCTCTTCGTGCTCACCGGTGTGGCGATCGGCGCACTCTTCGGTTACCGCGGCACGAGCGTGGTGATTGTTGGTCAGGGTTTCTCCAACAACCTCACTCAGTACGACGACTTCTCGGCCGGGGCGCGGTTCACCGATGCGGATCTGGTGCCCTTTAGCGTCACTGTGAAGAACTTCGATGTGAAGTTCGAAACTGGGCCGGTGCAGCGCGGTGCAGCTCGGCAGTTCAGAGCCGACGTCGAAGTGACTTCGGGGGCCGGCGCGACACCTCGGCAGGAGATTCTCGAGGTGAACAAACCACTCCACATCGGTGGCAGCACCGTGCACCTGATTGGCCATGGCTACGCCCCTAAGGTCACCGTCAAGGACGCCCAGGGCAACGTTGCGTTCTCGGGGCCCGTCGTGATGTTGCCCCAGGACGGCAATTTCAGCTCGGTCGGCACCATCAAGGCTCCGGACGCTCGACCCGAGCGGCTCGCCTTTGAGGCCTTCTTCTTTCCGACTGCGATGCTCGACGACCAGGGGCCGCGCTCGGCCTTCCCGGATGCCCTTAACCCCGCGTTATTCCTGAACGTCTGGTATGGACCGCCCAAGCTGGAGACCGGAAAGCCGGAGAACGTCTACTCCCTTGACACCACTGGCCTCACTCAGCTCAGGCAAGCCGACGGTCAGCCGGTACGGATTGGCCTCAAGGTCGGAGATGGTGTGAACCTTCCGGATGGCAAGGGTTCGATCCAGCTGGACGGCTGGGTTCGCTGGATCAAGCTGCAGATCGGAGACACGCCCGGCGTACCGATCTCCTTGATAGCACTGGGTTTTGCCGTCGCCGGCTTGTGCTTCTCGCTCTTCGTCCGTCCGCGCCGGGTCTGGATTCGGGTCCGCGGCGGCGAGGCAGGCCGTAGTGTGGTTGAGGTCGGTGGCCTGGACCGTGCCGACGCTCGAGCTGGCCTCACCGATGACGTAGCCGAACTGGCCGCCGAGCTGTCCCGCAGGCCCGAGGATGTGAGCGCGAGATGACCTACGAGTACTATTCCAGCCTGGCGCTGGTCAGCTCGGTCGTTGTCTATGCGCTCGCGATGTTCGCTCACGCGGCCGAGTGGGCCGCGGCGCGACGAGTTGGCGTGGCTCGGCCTGCTGAACGTGAGCTGGTCGATGTTGCCGCTGCCGAGACGCGTTCTGAGGCCTCCAAGGAGCAAATGCGCCCCGAGCTTTCCCAAAGGCGCCCTGAGTCTTCCCAAACGCCTCCTGAGCTCGCCCAAATGCGCCCTGAGCCTGTCGAAGGGCGTGCCCAAACCGACAACGCTCCCATCACCGATTCGGAAAACGATCTCGTTGCCAGCCGGCGAGTCGAGCAGTTCGGTCGCGTCGGTGTGGCGCTGACCGTGCTGGGGTTCCTGCTGAGTGTTTTCGGCGTCGTGATGCGGGCGCTTGCGGCACAACGGGCGCCGTGGGGCAACATGTTCGAGTTTACGATCACGGCGATGGTGTTCGTCGTCGGCGTGTACCTGATCTTGGTCTGGCGAGCCGGGGTCCACTGGCTCGGACTGCCTATCACCTTGCTTGCCGCCGTTGGAAACGGTCTTGCCGTCACCGTGTTCTATGTCGCGGTGGCGCCGCTGGTTCCTGCGTTGCATTCGGTCTGGTTCCTGATCCACATCGTGGCTGCGGCTATCTCAGGAGCGGCATTCAACGTCGGCGGACTGATGTCGATCCTCTATCTGATCAAGAAGCGCGCGGAGGAGCGGGGCGCTGTCCGCGGCTACCTCGCGCGGCTCCCGGACTCGCGCAAGATCGACTTGATCGCCTATCGATTCCTTGCCTTCGCTTTCCCGCTGTGGACCTTCACAGTTGTCGCGGGAGCGATCTGGGCCGAGTACGCCTGGGGCCGCTACTGGGGCTGGGACCCCAAGGAGACCTGGGCTCTGGTCACCTGGGTGATCTACGCGTGCTATTTGCACGCTCGCTCGACTGCCGGCTGGCGCGGCACCAGGGCAGCCGTGATCGCGATCATTGGCCTCGCTTCGTTCTGGTTCAACTTCATCGGGATCAACTTGTTGGTCTCAGGCTTGCACTCCTACGCTGGAATCTGAGCTCACTCGTAATCGGCTATCGTCGGCCCCGATGGACGCATTCGCGATTGATCGCACCGATGGCCGTGAGGACGGCGAGGACTGGACGGAGAACTACGAGGAGCTGCCAGGCAGCGCCAATATCTCGATCATTCTGGAGTCGACGACCAAGGCCGGAGTCGGGCCACGACTGCACAAGCACCCGTACGCCGAAACGTTCATCATCCGGCGCGGTTGGGCAACCTTTACGGTGGGATCCGAACAGTTCGGGGGGCATGCCGGACAGATTCTCGTTGTACCCGCTGATACGCCGCACAAGTTCTCGACGGGACCTGACGTTACGAAGGCGTCCATATCCACGCCAATGTCCGCTTTGTCACGGAGTGGCTGGAATGAGCACTTCGACCTTGTCGGAAGAATCTGAATTCCCCTGAACGGCCAGCCGGCGCTTCGTAGGCGAGCTGCGCTTACGAAACGACTGGCATTGGAGCGCACCGTCTCGACCCTGCCGATACCACCCCTCGAGTTCGGCCATGGCCGCCCCGGGGTTCGGGACGGCCTCTCTTGGCCGCGTCGAGCCGGCGGCCAACAGGCGGCGGCTATACCGCTCCCGCAACCCGCTCAGGTTTACCTACCGGATCAGCTCAGCCGACCTGGATGTCGGCGAGGTCCGCTTCTGGTGCACTCTCGCGACGGCGCCGCAGGATCAGCGCGGCACCGATCAACACGGGCATGATCAAGTGAAAGATGGGGAAGTAGACATCCCACGGCCGGGCGAGAACGAGGTAGGTCAGGAACCCGAGGTTCCAGACCGCGGTCGCCCACCCGATCCAGCGGGGTACGAGTTCGGACATCGCCAGGGCGCAGCCGATGGCTGCCTGGCTGACGAAGGCTAGTGTCACGTAGACGACAATCATCGGGTACACGGTCGTAGATGTGAGTTCGAGTGTCTCGGCCACAACGCCGATGATGCTGGCGGCGAGGTAACCGGTCACGCCGAGCCGCATGAATACGTAGGCTCCCGGGCGGTACCGCCGACCGTCGAGCAGGCAGAACCCCAGCGCCGATAGCACCATGCCCGCCATGAACAAGCCCCGCTCAGTTCTGAGGTAGGGCAGCGGGGTCAGCACGGCGGCCAACCAAGATGTCCCCCCATACATATACGCCCCGACTTGATTTGCGAATGCGCCAGCCAGCAGCAGGACTCCGGCAGCACGATCCACTACGCGACTTCTGGCCACCATCACGGTTCATCTCCCTCTACAGAGGTTGTCGCCGAGGCAGTTCGACACCACAGCTGGGGACAATGAGACAAATTCTCTCGAGTATCTGCCGCTCGACCTAATAGCGAATACGGCGCTCAGGCGAGGGTGAGCGACCCTGAATGGTGGTCCTGATGCGGCTTATTGTCGGCACCTCTCTGTGGCGCGCGCAGCGTCACGATCGCGGTCAGGATGGCGGAGATGGCGATGGTGGCAACCGTGAGGTACCCGAAGCCGGGAGGGCTGTCCCAGTTGGCGTCGCTAAACTTGATCATGATCGCGTACTCGGCTACCACATGGCTGGCACCAAAGGCCGTCGTACCCCACAGCACAACCACCAGGCGCAGGACGCCGCGACCGTGAACGTCTGGTTGCCATGTGGAGATCGCGACCAAAGCAACAAGGGCAGACACGTCGATGCTACCGACAGCAACCCAAGGGAGAGAGCTGTCCTGACGAACCCGGCATCGCCGATCCCCACGGCTCCAGCGAGGGCAAGCGTGGCGAGACCGGGAAGTGCCGCAACGGCCTTGGTCCTCCGCTGCCACCGCAGCCCGAGAACGAGGGTTAGCCAGGCCACTCCGGCGAGCACCGTCGCCAGGACGTGCAGTTCTGATTCCCACGGCCCCTGGTCCCCATCCATCCGCCGCAGACACAAGTCGGAGAAGCTGCCTGGTCAGCGCTGCATGGCATTGTGACGATCATGGACGATCTTGTACGAGCCATGGAGGCCGCTGCCAGTCCAGAGGATGCCCAGGCGCTAGCCAGATACTTCAAAGTAGGGCCCGGCAGCTACGGAGAAGGTGACATCTTTCTCGGACTCAAGCTTGGCGACCTGCGCCAGCTGGCCAAGCCGTACATCGCCGAAGTCTTCAAACCTGATCAGTGGCTGCCGCTGCTGCGCAGTCCCATTCACGAACATCGGCACATCACCCTTGTTGTGATGAGCGAGCGGGCCAAGAGACTCTTCAAGCGCGGCCCCGAGGAGGAGTTGCGGCTGATCTATGACACCTATCTCAACAACACCAGATACGTGAACAACTGGGACCTCGTCGATGTCAGCTGCGGCCCGATCGTCGGGGGTTACCTGCTGGATCGCGACCGGTCACCGCTCTACGAGCTGGCGCGTTCGGATATGCTGTGGGAGCGCCGGATTGCCATGGTCAGCAGCCAGACCTTCCTCACCCGCGGCGAGACGTCCGACCTGTATCGCCTGGCCGAGATCCTGCTGCCAGACCGTCATGATCTGATCCATAAAGCCGTGGGCTGGTCGCTCCGTGAGGCGGGCAAGAAAGTGGATCGCGACGAGCTGCGCAGATTCCTTGATCAGCATGCGTCGACCATGCCGCGTACGGCGCTGCGATACGCGATCGAGCATTTCGATTCGGCCGAGCGCCAGCGCTACCTAAGCCTTCCCCGAGCGCCGGCTTCCAACGCGGTGCGCCGGCGGAACGCTGATCACGGATAGCCGCGCCGTCGGGTACCGGGTGACATCACAGTCGAAAGATCCGGTGCGGTCAGGAAATGACGGTGCTCGGCGGCGAATGCCGCCAGGATGCCCTTCTTGTTTCGGGTACGACCCGGGTGCGGTATGTCGTGGAACTTTTCATTGAACTGGATCGCTGCCTCGGTTGCGCGATCCTTGAAGCCTCGCAAGCTGCTCGAATCGACGTGCAACATCTCGGCGACAAGCGCCATGTCGCCGGCGGCGTCGCGGATTGCCCGCCAGACTCTCACCCACGATGCGTCGGCCAGCAGGTTGTCAATGAGTGGGGCCCACTGGAGGCGCCGCTGCCAAGGGACGGGCGTCGGATTGATGCCATTGCAGATCGACTCGCGATAGTGCACCAGGGTGCCAGGATCGTTCTTCGTCTTGTCCATCAGCGCAGATGCCTTGAACCAGTGATGACCGGCGGCGGCGTACAGCGTCCGACCGCTCTCAGTGAACTGGCTGTAGGTGACGATCTGTGTAACCGGACGCTCGTGATGTAGCCGCAGCAATGCGGTCAGCCCGGTGCTGGTCTGCGAGCTGAGGTTGAAATCCACAAAGGCGAGGTCCCAGATCAGACCTCGGCGCAGCTGCTCGTTCAGCTGGTCGATTGACGGAGCCACCGTAAGATCACGACCGAACGCGTGCTCAAAATTCGCTCGCTCGCCGGGCACGTCATCTACCAGTAACACTCCACCTGTTGTCACCGTCGGCCCCCGATGCATGTGATCACCTGTCGAAGCTTGATCATTTGTGGACTTTGATCACTCACTTCCTGGTAGCCAGCGAGCCGTGACAGTCTTTGTAGCTCCGTCCTGTTCTGAGGTCAGCGATCCGGAGACGCCTCCCAGACGAGCCTCTAGCCACGCCGAGCTTGTTCCCGGAGTCTTCCATACTCCGTTAGCCATCGGGGGAGCATCGTCAGTGACTGAGATCGCAACCTGTGCTCCAGCGGGTACGAGCGCAACGCGGATGGCACCTGCTCCGGCGTTCAACGCATTGCCGACCAGGTCGTTCAGCACCAACCGCGCAAGATCACGATCGCCCGCGGACAGCGTGTCGACGCTGATGTCGACCTCGGCCTTTGCCCCGACCGCACGCGCCAAGGTGAGTACGGGCGCCTCGAGATTCTGCACGCTCGTCGAGCTGTCGCGACCGAGTTGTGCGAGCGTCAGCGTCTCCCGCAGCCGGCTATTGGCCGAAACAGCAAGCTCGTAAAGGGAAGGGGCAACATCACGGATCTCGCGGGCCCGCTGCTCGATGAGCCGCAGATGGGTGGAGAGGGCGCCATGTGCCTCGCTGATCACCAGTTCGCGCCCCGTGTGCGACTCCGCCTGAACGAGATCGGGCAGCGCCTTCATGATCAGGTCAGTGTCTGATATTCGGGAACCCACGACCACGAGAGGCATCAACGAAATAGCCAGTGCCGCAAGCCAGCCGTTCGATCCCCAGTCGGCCGGCAGTGCGATGAGACAGACAGGCAACGCCGTGATCGGCCCTGCGAATCGCCGGAAGATTTCGTGCCAGCCCGGAGGGTCCATCTCGTCCGGATTGAACCACGTATGGTCATTGAAGATCAGCAATGAAGTAGTGATCAGAAACACCGTGCCCGCCGCCAACATGATGAGGCGTGCCCAGAGCGGATCATCAGTCGCTATCCAGCAAGGAATGGCGATCAGTACAAAGGCTTCCGGGATCTCGAAGTATGAGCCGAGGCTGAGGTGGTGTCGACCATCGGTCTTGATCACGTTCCGCAGATAGGCCTGCGACAACCAAAAGCGCGGCTGGGTACCCCGTCGCAAGTGCCGCTCGTTGATCCACAGAAGAAAGCTGCCAAGCGAGGCAGCGAGACAGAGCGCGATCGCCAGCACGCTTTCGCGGCTGCCGATCGACAAGCCGGCGATGGTCACCAACGCGATCACTCGGACGTACCACGCATGCATCGTGTAGTCGGTGGAGCGACGTGCCAGAGCGAGGTAGGAGATTCGGTTGCGCCGATGACGGCTTAGCCTGCCGCCGAGGCTTGTGCCACCCACGCCTAATCGTGGCTCGATTTTCTCGTGCGCGGCAAGCGCTACCGAGCGGTAACGCTGAACC
>JBKPTR010000214.1:0-7279 GCA_046735615.1 Actinomycetota bacterium | reverse complement strand
GATTCTCTACGGCGGATCGGTCAATGCAACCAACGTCGCCGCCCTGATGGCTCAGCTTGACATCGACGGTTGTCTGGTCGGCGCCGCCAGCCTCAAGGTCGACGAGTTCTCTGCTATTGCACGGTTTTACGAAATGCCGCTGATCTGAATAGGGCGCGAGTCCAAGCCTGCTGCAGTTTTGACGCGTTCTCGAATCGGTGAGTTAGGCTACGTGGGTGCTCGTGCCCCTGATGACCGTGCCGATCCTGATCTTCTCCATCATCGTGGTGATCACCAGTATCGCGCTCGCGTTGTTCGTGCTGATGCACAAAGGCCGCGGCGGCGGTTTGTCTGATCTTTTCGGTGGTGGGATCTCTTCCTCCCTTGGTGGGTCATCAGTCGCAGAACGGAATCTCGACCGACTCACCGTCATCATCGGAGTGGTCTGGCTAGCGGCAATAGTGGCGCTCAACTTGCTCTACAAGCTGGGTACCTGACTGCTCCAAAACCACCGGCCGGTCAATCGACTAAAGACTGACACCAAGTTATCCACAGCTAGGAAGGGCGAGGGAGAACGAACGTGGCTGGTGGAAGTGCCATTCGTGGCAGCCGGGTGGGCGCTGGTCCGATGGGCGAAGCTGAGCGGGGCGATGCTGCGCCGCGGCTCTATGTCTCATACTTCTGTGCACACGGTCATGAGACGCGGCCCGCATTTGCTGCAGATGCCGCGATTCCCGACGCATGGGACTGCCCCCGATGCGGCTTGCCAGCCAATCTCGACTCCCTGAATCCACCACCACCGCCGAAGATCGAGCCGTACAAGACACATTTGGCCTACGTCAAAGAGCGCCGCACCGACAAGGAGGCGGCCGACATCCTCACCGAGGCACTGCAAGCGCTACGGGCGCGGCGGGAGCGTGGCGAGGTCATCTACTGATCCGGCAGGCACGACCAGGTGAAGGGCGTACCCTCACCGCTGCCTACGAGTGGCTCTTCGCTGCTCCCGGAATACGGCCAGCTGACTGGTCTCCGGATGTCGCGGCTCATCGGCTCGAGACAGCCATCGCGGATGGTCGGTCGACCGTTCTGGTGGCAGACGACAACGAGGCAGTTGTTGGGTTCGCGACCGTTTATCTCGACATTGTCTCTGTGCGGTTCGGGCAACGAGCCTGGGTCGAGGATCTGGCCGTGGCGCCACAGCGTCGGTCCAGCGGGATCGGGAAGGCGTTGCTGGATGCGGCCAAAACCTGGGCTCGCAACCATGGCGCCGCCTGGCTCGCATTGGAGTCCGGAGCGGCCCGGCTCGATGCCCATCGCTTCTATGAACGCGAGGGTCCGGACGGCTGGTCCCGATCTTTCAGATGGACGCTTTAGATTCTGCCGCGCTGTAGCAGATCGGTGGGCAATTCGGCTGCCGCCTCCCGATCCAGTAACCAGAGCGTGCGCTCGACCCCCGAGACCCCAGCAGCCGGGACCTGTACCGGGCCAGCCCCGAGCAGTGCCATCTTCGCCGCTGCCGCTTTGTCAGCGCCGCTCACCACGAACCAGACCTCATGCGACCGGTTGATCACTGGCAAGGTAAGGCTGATCCGCTCCGGCGGCGGTTTCGGTGAGGCTCGTACAGCGATGACGGCACCCTCTGCGTATGAGGACGGATGCTCGGGAAAGATCGATGCGACGTGGCCGTCCGGCCCCATGCCGAGCAGGCAGATGTCGAAGACGGTGTCGTCCAGCTCTCGCGCGTACGCCTCCGCGGCCTTATCAAGATCGAGGTCGCCATCACTTGCCGGCATCTCATGGATCCGGTCCCGGTTGAGCGCGAGTGGTGCCGCAAGCAGATCGAGGGCTTGCTTGGCGTTGCGCTCAGCATCATCAGCCGGCACGAAACGTTCGTCGCCCCACCACAACTCGACTCGGGACCAGTCGACGGCGGAGTTCGGCCCTTCGCTCCCGAGTCTTTGGTAGGCCCGGGTGGCGATCCGCCCGCCGGTGAGCGCAAGCTGCGGAATCCGGAAGTCCCGTTGAATCTCGGTGAGCCGCGCCATCAGTCGCGCAGCCAAAGCCTCCGCAACGTCATCCGGTCCTGCGTGGAGCAGGATCTCAGGGCTCCCGGCGACCATCTAGCGCCTCCCCGCGGTCTGTTTGGCCACTCGGCGTGCGCTGTTTGCCTTCCTGCCACCGGTCTTCTTGCCCGATGCCGTCTTGGCCCGGGACTTGCCGCCCGCCTTGCTGTCGCTGTCGAGCAGCGACTTGACCGTTCGCTCATAGACCTCGTCCTCATCCATGCGACGCAATTCTTCAGAGATCAGATCGGTGAAATCGCGACGCTTGAGGGCGACCAGCCGTTCCGGCTGGCCGGGGACGGCGTAGGAGGCGAGCAGGCCGTCCGGCCGAGTGATCGCGATATCACCCGATGCGGTGGTCATACGCACCGCAGTCAGCCCAGGTCCCTCGGTGATCTTGCGTGTCGCCTCCACCTTCAGTCGGGCATACAGCCAGGACGCGAGCAGATCGGCGGAGGGGTTGTTGCGCTCAGACTCGACGACCACAGCTTTGATCTTGGCCGGATACTGGTCGAGCGCGGCGGCCAGCAAGGCCCGCCACGGTGTCAGCCGCGTCCAGCTCAGGTCGGTGTCTCCAGGTGTGTAATCAGCGGCGCGCGCCTTCAACGCCATAAGCGGTCGGCCCGAGGCAGCAGCGTCGGTCAGCCGGCGCATGGCCAGCTGCGCCAATTCGTCGGCGGCATGCTTCTGGGGCGCCTTGCCAGGCCACCAGATCACAACAGGAGAGTCGGGTAGCAGTAACGGCCGGATCACCGAAGCTGGATGCGCCGCGACGGCACCGCGCATCCTGATCACGACGACCTCGCCCGGAGTCCCTTCGCCGATGTGCACCTCGGCATCCAGCGCGGCACTTCGACCTCCGGCGGTGACGACCAGCAAGATCCGGGATGGATGCTCTCGGCCAGCCGCGATGCTGGCCTCCATGGCACGTGCGTACTCGGACTCGTCACAGACGATGATCAAAGTGAGCACCATGCCTTGGGCCGGGCTCCCAGCGCTGCGTCGGGCCCGCAGCAGTTCAGCAGAGATCTTCGCCGACGTAGTGCCGTTAAGGGAGATGATCATTACGGTCGCCTCCAGCTGAAGCCGTCACGCGCCAGCATAAGGTCGGCGCCCGTGGGTCCCCACGATCCGGGTTCGTAAGGCTCAGGTTGTTCCGGCAGGCCCGCCCAGTAGTCCAAGATCGGATCCAAGATCTCCCAGGAAAGCTCAACCTCCTCGTGCTGTGGGAACAGTGGAGGATCACCCAGCAGCACGTCCAAGATCAGCCGCTCGTACGCCTCAGGCGAGGACTCGGTGAACGAGCCGCCATAGGCGAAATCCATATTGACTTCGCGGATCTCCATCTGGGTCCCGGGCACCTTGGCGCCAAAGCGTAAGGTCGCGCCCTCATCTGGCTGAATCCGTAGCACGATCGCGTTGTAACCCAGCTCTTCGGTGTCGGTCTCGCTGAAGGGTAGGTGCGGCGCGCGTTTGAAACCGAGGGCAATCTCGGTTACCCGACGCGCCAGCCGCTTCCCGGTCCGCAGATAGAACGGCACGCCGGCCCACCGGCGGTTATCGATGTCGAGGCGGATCGCAGCATAAGTCTCGGTCCGCGAATTCGGCGGGATCCGGTCCTCGTCCAAATACCCCTTGACCCTTTCTCCGCCGGCCCAGCCGCCCTCGTATTGTCCGCGGGCGGTATGCAGATCCATCCGCGTCGGCGGTCGAGTAGCAGCGAGCACCTTCTGCTTCTCGACCCGGAGCTGGCTTGCCTCGAAGGAGTTGGGTTCCTCCATGGCTGTCAGTGCCAGCAGTTGCAGCAGGTGGTTCTGAATGACGTCCCGTGCAATGCCGATGCCGTCAAAGTAACCGGCGCGCCCACCGATCCCGATGTCCTCGGCCATCGTGATCTGGACGTGGTCGACGTAATTGTTGTTCCACACCGGCTCGAACAGCTGATTCGCGAACCGCAGCGCCAGCATGTTCTGGACGGTCTCTTTGCCGAGGTAGTGATCGATGCGGAATACGGCGGAGGAAGGAAACACGCTGGAGACGATCCGGTTCAGTTCCCGCGCGCTCTCCAGGTTGTGGCCGAACGGCTTTTCGATCACCACCCTGCTCCACCGCCCGGGCAGCTCCTCTGCAAGCCCGTGGGAGCGGAGCTGGTCAATGACCGTCTGGAACAGTCCTGGCGGGATGGACAGGTAGAACGCATGGTTCCCGCCGGTGCCGCGGGCCTCGTCGAGGTCAGCGATCGTCTCCGCCAGGTTGCTGAACGCCTCCTCGTTGCCGATCTCACCTGGCACGAACCGAATGCCTTCCGAAAGCTGCTGCCATACCTCTTCTCGAAAGGGCGTGCGGGCATGCTCCTTGACGGCCGCGTGGACGATCTTGGCGAAGTCCTGATGTGCCCAATCCCGCCGCGCGAACCCGACCAACGCGAAGCCGGGCGGTAGCAGGCCTCGATTGGCCAGGTCGTAGACCGCTGGCATCAGCTTCTTGGTCGAGAGGTCACCGGTGACGCCGAAGATCACCAGTACGCAGGGGCCCGCAATCCTCGGGAGCCGCCGATCATGCGGATCGCGAAGCGGGTTGGGACGCATCACAGTGATCACATCTGGGCCGCCCTTTGTGTAGAGCCGCTCGCGCAGTTTTTGTTTGGCTCGCTCCGCTCGCGAGGTTTGCGCTGTGAGCCGCTGCCTTCCTCACTCGCTCGTCGACGAACAGCATGTCGACTCGCTCGCTCGTCCAGGACAGCGGCGCGCAAACCTCGCGCGCTGGAATCCGACGTCGTCGTCACTCTTCGCGAACGCCCCGTTCCATTTGCTCGCTCCGCTCGCGGGGCGTGTTCGCTCATCGCTCCTCCGATCGTCGGGCGCGCGATCACCGACGCTCGCAGCCCCTTTTGGGAGCTGCTCGCGCATCGCGCGCTGGAATCCGACGTCGTCGTTACTCTTCGCGAACGCCCCGTTCCATTTGCTCGCTCCGCTCGCGGGGCATGTTCGCTCATCGCTCCTCCGATCGTCGGGCGCGCGATCACCGACGCTCGCAGCCCGTCGACGGTGACTTCGGCTCGTCGGCGAGTGTCAGCGGGCCGCCTTGGCGGCGTCCAGCTCCTGCTGAACGTCGACGACGAGCTCGTTCCACGACGCCTCGAACTTCTCGACTCCCTCTTTCTCCAGCACGTCGACGACGTCGTCATAAGAGATGCCGACCCGCTCCAGGTCGTCAAGCACCTGCTGCGCCTCAGCTTTGGTTCCGGTCACCATGTCGCCGCGCGCCTCGCCATGATCGGCAAAGGCCATCATGGTCTTCTCTGGCATGGTGTTCACCGTGTTCGGAACGACGAGCTCGGTGATGTACATCGTGTCGGAGTAATCGGGATTCTTGACTCCGGTTGACGCCCACAGTGGCCGCTGCCGATTGGCTCCCTTGGCTTCCAGCGCCGCGAACCGCTCGCTGCTGAACTCCTCCTCGTACAGCGCATAGGCAAGCCGGGCATTCGCGATAGCAGCCTTACCCCGCAGCGCAAGCGCCTCGTCCGAGCCGATCGCTTCGAGCCGCTTGTCGATTTCGGCGTCCACCCGCGAAACGAAGAACGACGCCACGGAGTGGATCTTGCTAAGGTCGTGTCCGACAGCGGCGGCCTGCTCGAGGCCTGTCATATAGGCGTCGATCACCGCACGGTAGCGCTCGAGAGCGAAGATCAGCGTCACGTTCACGCTGACACCCTCTGCTGTGACAGTGGTGATCGATGGCAAGCCGGCCTTGGTCGCGGGGATCTTGATCAGCACATTGGGCCGGTCGACGACCTTCCACAAGTCGGTGGCCTGAGCTGTGGTGGCCTCGGTCTCGTGGGCCAGATCCGGATCAACCTCGATGGATACGCGTCCGTCTACGCCGTTGGTTGCTGCATGGGTGGCGGCCATGATGTCACAGGCGTCGCGAACATCGTCTGTGGTCAGTACCTTGATGGCGTCGTGGAGCTCGGCGTCGCGAGCCGCAAGCTCCGCGATCTGGTCGTCGTACGCGTGGCCCTTCGCAAGTGCCGCGGCGAAGATCGTCGGGTTCGTCGTGACTCCGCTGACAGAGAAGTTCGAGACGAGATCGGCCAGGTTGCCTGAGGTGATGCGCTCGCGAGACAGGTCGTCGAGCCAGATGGATACGCCGGCGTCTGCGAGGGCCTTGAGCCGTTCGTTCATGATCAGTTCTCCTGGATGAGTGGTTGTGGCGTCAGCTGGGCTCAGCTGATCGTGACGCCCGGATGGGCCTCTACGTCTGCGGGACCCCTGGGCCCGCTAGCTGCCGGATGGGTGGGAGCGGTAGTCCCGGTTGATGCATCGAGGCTCTCGTGTGCGGCTGTTACGACCGTTTCGGGGGTGAAACCAAACTTTTCGAACAACAAGCTCCCAGCCGCGCTGGCTCCGTAGTGGTTGATGCTGATGATCCGGCCGGCGTCACCGACGAGATCACGCCAACCGATGCCGACTCCGGCCTCTATCGAGACACGCGCTTTGATCTCGGGTGGGATCACGGAGTCTCTATAGCCCTGATCCTGCCCGTCGAACCACTCCCGACAGGGCATTGAAACAACTCGCGCTGCAATATCCTCCTCGGCGAGCAGTTTCTGGGCTTCAACGACGTACTGCACCTCCGAGCCGGTCCCGATCAAGATCACATCGGGGGTTCCGTCGCAGTCTTTGAGGATGTATGCGCCCTTGGTCACCTGCGAGGTGTCGGCGAAGCCGTCCTCGCCGCGCGGGAAGATGGGCAGGGCTTGCCGGGTAAGAGCCAGCCCGGCCGGGCGGTCCCTGTTCTTCAAGATCGCCGCCCATGCGGCAGCGGTCTCATTGGCGTCGGCCGGTCGTACCACATCAAGCCCCGGGATGGCCCGTAATGCGGCAAGGTGTTCGATCGGCTGATGGGTCGGGCCGTCTTCGCCGAGGCCGATCGAATCATGGGTCCAGACGTAGATCACCGGGAGTTCCATCAGCGCGGCAAGCCGTACCGCAGGCCGCATGTAGTCGCTGAAGATCAAAAACGTTCCGCCGTACGGCCGTAACCCTCCATGCACCTTGATGCCGTTCATGATCGAACCCATGGCATGTTCGCGGACGCCGAAGTGCAGCACCCTGCCGTAAGGGTTACCGGGAAACATCCTGGTCTGCCTGTCGGACGGCAGGAAGCTCGGCTCACCTTCAGGAGTGGTGTTGTTGGATTCGGCGAGGTCAGCCGAGCCGCCCCACAGCTCG
>JBKPTR010000213.1:0-6286 GCA_046735615.1 Actinomycetota bacterium | reverse complement strand
TACTAGCGAAACCGGTTGCTCTCCCCCTCTCGAAGCCCGGATCGTCGGCATCTGTCGGCTAACTGGGGCAGAATGAGGCTCATCCCAGCCTCCGGGCGGGGTAAGTCGCTTTCACTGTGACCGGTTCCGCAAGCAGCCGATGCAAAGGCGCATAGATATGTCCACTGCCCTGCCAGTGCCGGAGGACACCTCGGTCCTTGGTGCGCACATCCGCGACGGGGGCACCTCATTTGGGCTCTGGGCACCTCGTGCTCACCGAGTCGAGCTAGCTCTGGTCGACGAAGACCATAATCAGACGAACCACGACATGACGCGGGGCGACGAGGGGGTTTGGACCGTCTTCGTCCACGGCATCGGCTCCGAGCAACGGTACGGCTTCCGCGTTCACGGACCGTGGGACCCGGCCGCCGGCGCCCGCTTCAATCCCGCCAAGCTGCTCCTCGACCCGTACGCCCGAGCGATCACCGGAGGCGTCGATTACTCCGGTCCGATTCTGGACCACACAGCCGAGTCGAACTTTGTTCCCGATACCACCGACTCCTTCGCCGCCGCCCCACTCAGTGTCGTGGTGCCCGACTCGCCCCCGCCACGGCCCATCGACCGGCGCCGACCGATGGCGGAGACGGTGATCTACGAACTGCACGTCAAGGGATACACAAGGCTGCATCCGCTGGTTCCGGAGCACGTCAGGGGGACCTATGCCGGGCTGGCGTACCCGGCAGTGATCCAGCACCTCATAGACCTAGGCGTCACGGCGGTCGAACTGCTGCCGGTGCACCACTTCGTCTCCGAACCGTTCCTCGTCGGGCGTGGCCTCTCCAACTACTGGGGATACAACAGCCTTGGCTACTTCGCACCGCATTCGGCGTACGGCTCGGTCGGCACTCTCGGCCAGCAAGTGCGCGAGTTCAAAGAGATGGTCTCCGCCCTCCACGACGCCGGGCTCGAGGTCATCCTGGACGTGGTGTACAACCACACCGGCGAAGGCGGCCACGAGGGCCCGACATTGGCCTTCCGAGGTATCGACCACCTCGGCTACTACCGGCTAACCGACGACAAACGGAACGACTACGACGTCACTGGCTGCGGCAACTCGGTCGACACTTCTGAACCCGGTGTGCTCAGGATGGTGCTCGACTCGCTCCGTTACTGGGTCACCGAGATGGGAGTGGACGGCTTCCGCTTCGACCTGGTGACCACCCTGCTCCGAGATGAGCGGCATCACGTTGATCAAGATCATCCGTTCAAGCACGCGATCCGTGATGATCCAGTGCTGAGTCAAGTGAAGATGATTGCCGAACCCTGGGACATGGGCCCGTACGGCTACCAGGTGGGCGCCTTCGGCTCCGGTTGGAGCGAATGGAATGATCGCTTCCGCAACCATGTCCGCGACTTCTGGCGGGGCAACACCAACGGAGTGGGTGAGCTGGCGCAGAGGTTACTCGGCTCCTCCGATATCTTCCATCGGGACGGACGCACAGCCACCGCCAGCGTGAACTTCGTCACCGCACACGACGGATTCAGCCTGCGTGATCTGGTGACGTACAACGTCAAACACAACGGCGCCAACGGTGAGTCCAACCGCGACGGATCCGATGACAATCGCTCTTGGAACTGCGGCGTGGAGGGCGAGACCGACGATCCCGGGGTGAACGGTCTGCGGCACCGTCAGGCGCAGAACCTGATGGCGACTTTGATCTTGTCCAACGGCGTTCCGATGATCACTGCGGGCGATGAGCTGGGGCGCACTCAGGGGGGCAACAACAACGCTTATTGTCAGGATTCGCCCATCTCCTGGGTGCACTGGGACACCCAGGAGACCTGGGGTGACCAGACAGATCTCACTCGCAAACTGCTCCAGCTACGTGCCGAGCGTCCGGTCTTCCGGAGGGACGGATTCCGACAGGGGGAATTTCTGCTCGATCTCAAAGGCGAACCGCGCGGGCGCAAGAATGTCGCCTGGTTCGGCGGTCGGAACGCCGAGATGAGCGAACAGGAATGGCGGGACCACACCCGGCGGACGCTCGGCATGTATCTCGCGTACGACGACCCGGACCGAGCCTGCGATGAGGCATTTCTGATCTGGTTCCACGCCGGTTCGGATCCGATCCAGGTGGAGCTGCCTGACGGATGCTGGGCGGACACCTACACCGTGGTCGCGCACAGCGGCTCGGAGGGCGAGCTGCCGTCGGACAAGATCAAAGCCGGCTCCACTCTGCAGCTGCCGGGCCACACGGTCGTGGTGCTCCAAGTCGACTAGCAGGCCCCGAACCGAATCAGCGGCAACAGCTGCGAGCGTCGGAAAATCGCGCGCCGCCTTGCTGAGGGGGAGCGAGCGGAGGCGTTCTTTCCTCTGCGAGCGACGACGAAGTAGGCGGATTCCCCACGCGATTGCGCGAGCAGCTCCAAATATTAGGGCACGTAACCGGCCGAGGGCGGTGTCGGGATGCTTGCCGGCAGCGTCGCCAGACCCATTTCCGCCTCGTTCGCCAGCAGCGGGTGATACGGCACAACGCGCACGGTGTAGCCGATCGCGCCAGCCCGCTTGGCCTCCACCCATCCCTCGTACCGGCGTAACCCGCCGTCGGCATTCACGCCAGTAGGGAACGGAGTGACTCGAGGCTCGTAGAGCCGGTCGTCACCACTTACCCGACCGGTGACCAGCTGCACCTGGATGTCGTCCGGAGTGAGCTCGCCAAGCCGGACCAGCGCGCTGACATGGATCTTGGTACCTACTTCGACCTGCTCGCCGCCGAGCGATTCAACGTGTTCTACGGCCACACCCGACCACGCGTCACGGACCCTGCGCTTCCAGCTCGCGAGTGCCGGTGCTCCACCCCTCGAGGCGTCCAGAGCGAGGCTCGAGGCTGAGGCAGGTGTGTAGAGATTCGTCACGTAGTCGCGAACCATGCGCGACGCCACGACCTTAGGAGCCAGGCCGGCGATGGTGTCCCGGATGATCTGAATCCAGCGTTCCGGCAGGCCGTGGCGGTCAAGATCATAAAAACGCGGGACGATCTCGTTCTCGATGATGTCGTAGAGCGCCTTTGCCTCGAGATCATCACGACGATCAGCACCATCGGCACCCTCGGCAGAGGGGATCTCCCAACCGTAGGCGGGATCGAACCACTCGTCCCACCATCCGTCGCGGATCGACAGATTGGCTGCGCCGTTCAGGGCCGCCTTCATCCCTGATGTGCCACAGGCCTCATAGGGGCGCAGCGGGTTGTTCATCCACACGTCACAGCCCGGGTAGAGCCGCTTCGCCATCGCCATGTCGTAGTCGGGCAGGAACACGATGTGCTCGCGCACCGCCGGATCATCGGCAAACTGCACCATCTGCTGGATGAGGGCCTTGCCGCCCTCGTCAGCCGGATGGGCCTTGCCTGCAATGACGATCTGAATCGGTCTCTTCTCGTCGGTAAGCAAGGCCTTCAGCCGGGCGGGATCGCGCAACATCAAGGTCAACCGCTTGTACGACGGCACCCGCCGGGCAAAGCCGAACGTCACCACATCGGGATTGAGCGTCTTGGCGACCCAGTCCCCTGCCATGCCGCGATTGGCGCTGCTCTCCGCCAGCCGCGACCGCGTCATGATCATCAGGTCCTCGCGCATCCTCCGCTTGAGCGCCCAGATCGTCTTGCTGGCGACCCCTTCCAGCGCATGCCAGTCATAGCCATCGCTCTCTGATGGGCTACCGGTCGGTGCTTCGAGCAGGTCGAGCAGATCGCGGTGCACCCAGGTGAGATGGTGCACGCCGTTGGTGATCGCGCCGATCGGCACTTCGCTGGTGTCGAACGCTCGCCACAGCCCTTGGAACATCTCGCGGGACACCGAGCCATGGAGAGCGGACACCCCGTTGGCTCGCTGTGCCAGCCGCAAACCCATCACGGCCATGTTGAACTTGCTCGGGTCGCCGCCCTCATAATCCTCGGCGCCCAGGGCAATGACTCGATCCAGCGGCAGACCCTCGAAGCCCGAAAACTGGTGAACGATCAGTTCCCGGGGGAAGCGGTCGATGCCGGCCGGAACCGGGGTATGCGTCGTGAAGATGGTGCCCGCGCGGTTGCGCTCCAAAGCAGTGTCGAAATCATCGCCGTTCTGCATGTATTCGCGAATCCGCTCCAGCCCGAGGAACCCGGCGTGACCCTCGTTGGTGTGGAACACCGTTGGCGGCGGGGCGCCGGTGATACGGCAGTACGCGCGGATGGCGCGTACGCCGCCCACACCGAGCAGCACCTCTTGCTCGAGGCGATGATCGGTGCCGCCGCCGTACAACCGGTCGGTCACCTCTCGCTCGTAGCCGGCGTTCTGCTCGACGTCGGAGTCCAGCATAAGGAGCGGCACGCGACCCACCTGTGCTACCCAGACTTGGGCGAAAAGGGCACGTCCGTCGAGTGGAACCTCGATGCGGACCGGTCCGCTGTCATCGTGCAGCAAGGTCAACGGCAACGAGTTCGGATCGAGCAGCGGGTAGCGCTCCTGCTGCCAGCCCGCAGCATTCAGTGACTGCCGAAAGTACCCCTGCCGATAGAGCAGGCCGACTCCGATGATCGGGACACCCAGGTCGCTTGCGGCCTTGAGGTGGTCGCCGGCGAGAATGCCCAAGCCACCTGAGTACTGCGGAAGCACCTCGGTGATGCCGAATTCAGGTGAGAAATAGCCAATGCTCACTGGCGCTGCGGGGTTTTCGGCGGTGTACCCCTGATACCACAGATCACCGGTGAGATAGTCGGCGAGATCGGCCTGGATGAGCCGAAGGTTCTTTAGGAAACGCTTGTCGGTGGCCAGCGCCTGGAGACGCTCAACGGATACGTCGGCGAGCAGCCTGATCGGGTCACCACCGGTACGCTCCCACAGCTGTGGGTCGACCGACCGGAACAAATCTTGCGTCTCCGGGTGCCAGCACCAGCGAAGGTTGCGGGCCAGATCCCCCAGAGGCTTTAGAACCTCGGGCAAAACCGGGCGCACGATGAAGCGACGGATAGCGCGCACCCGCTTAACTTACCGGCGAACTTTGGCTGATATCGGCTTTGTGCTGCATCGGTTCGATGAACTACGCCGTCCGAGCCCAATCTGCCCGACCAACCAGGGTCGGGGAACGCCCACGAGTCGACGCCGCCACCCCCTGCCGCGTAAGCAGTTGGGCCGATAGGTTGGCACTCGTGACGGCAACCAACTCAGGCTCCCCAGTACCTGAGCGCGACGACGCGGCTCAGCCAGGCTCCGCAGAATCCTCGTCCCCACAAGCCTCCACGGCGACGCCAGGTGCCGCCAAACCCAGCGTCACCGTTGACAGGCCTGCGCTGGGAGCGCCGATCGATCGCATTCCGGTGCACAAAGTGTCGCCGGTCATCGAGGGCGGCGCGTACCCGGCGAAGGCAGTCGTCGGAGAGGCGATACCCATTCGGGCGACGGTGTTTCGGGAGGGTCATGACGCTGTCAACGCATCGGTCGTACTCACTGACCCCGACGGCAAGGAGCGGCTCGAGCCGATGCGCCCGACCACCCCTCTAGGTTTCGACTGGTGGACGACGTCGGTGGTGCTCGACACCGAGGGGCTGTGGAAGTTCCGCGTCGAGGGCTGGAGCGATCCATGGGAAACCTGGGTGCACAACGCCGAGATCAAGATCCCAGCCGGCATCGATGTTGCGCTCGTCTGCACTGAAGGCAAGGCGCTCCTCACCAGGTCCGCCGACAATGCCGACGTAGCCGACGATATGCCGAGTGGCGCGCTGCTTCGCAGTGCCGCCGAGAGCCTCGACGCAGGACAGCAGGTAGAGGACCGGCTGGAGGTCGTGCTGGCAGACGATGTACGCGCAGCAATGGGCCGCTATGGCCCACGGGAGCTGGTATCGCCCACCCAGGATTACCCGATCTTCGCCGATCGCCGCGCGGCCCTATTCTCCTCCTGGTATGAGTTCTTCCCGCGCTCCCAAGGTGCGAAGTGGGACGAAGAAAACCAGAGGTGGATTTCCGGCACGTTCGACAGCTCCCACGAGCGGCTCGAGGCTGCGGCGGCGATGGGCTTCGATGTGGTCTACCTCCCGCCCATCCACCCAATCGGCAGGACGTATCGCAAGGGACCGAACAACACGCTCGCACCTGCCCCAACCGACCCAGGGTCGCCCTGGGCGATCGGCGCCGAAGAAGGCGGACACGACACCATCCATCCAGACCTCGGCGACTTTGACGCCTTCGACCGGTTCGTCGCCAAAGCCAAGTCGCTCGGGCTCGAGGTTGCACTGGACTTCGCGCTCCAGGCCTCACCTGATCATCCGTGGGT
>JBKPTR010000212.1:0-6781 GCA_046735615.1 Actinomycetota bacterium | reverse complement strand
GTCGGGGACTCGTCCTCAGTCAGCGCGCGACGCGGCTGGTTTCTGGTCATGCTTTCTCCATGGTCTGGGTCAGAGCCTCGACATCGGCGGCGAAGCGTGTCAGTAGCCGGTCAAGTTGATCGAGATCACGGGGGTCCCATGACTCGAGGGACTTCTCGAGCAGGACGCGGCGGGCGCGTAGTGCGGCCTCGATTCGGTCAGCGCCCGCGTCGCTCAGCTTGACGCGGTGTGCGCGCCCATCGACTGGATCAGGTGTCCGCTCGATCAGCCCCGCACTATGCAGTTGGGCGACATGTCTGGAAACGGTCGACGCATCCAGGTTTGCGCAGACGGCCAGGTCTGTGACGCGTAGCGGTCCGGATGCGGAGAGGGCCTTCAGCAGCCAAAATGAGCCGGTGTCCAGCGTCTCGCCCTGACCTCGTTGCCGCATGAGCCGCCCGATCCCCAATAAGGCGTGCATGAGCGACTCAACAGACGCTGCACGTGAGGAGGACGGTGACTCGGCAGAAACTTGCATGCATCAAACATATAACTACATGCTGCACACAATTAGTCTCGCCTGTTGTCCGGCCCGACTGCCGAAACCCACCTGCAGATACCATGCGGTCGCTCTGCATATGTTGCAACCCGTGCAGACTGCCAGCAAGGATGGAGACCTGTGCCCCAAGGTCCCTTCTGCGACATCCTTGCTTCTTAGACGTGTTCCCTCGTTGATCGGGGATGACCCCAGGCAACCCTGAAAATAGAAAAGGAGCCTTCTGTTTTAGAAAGATCGGGTTTACATTCGCGGCATGACCACTCCAGACATGAAAGCGATCCTCGAGGAACTTGCCGCAGGACGCATTGATGCCGCCGAGGCGGCCCGGCGGATCGACGACCTGAAGGCGTCCCAGTCGACGTCGGAGACGACGCATGAACCAACCAACGAGGAGCTGGCTGGATCGCAAGCTGACTCCGATCCCTGGGCAGCCGCCACAGACCGTCCGCAGGCAGGCTTCGATTCCACACCTCCACAGCCCGAGGCCTCCGCCGACGAGCCGGTAGACACGAAGCCGGTCAACGTTGGCGGGGTCGAACGGATCTCGGTTCGGGCGGTTGGACGACGGGTTCGCATTCTCGGGGAGACCTCAGTGGCTACGTTGTCCGCGGACGGGCCGCATGTGCTGCGTCGTAATGGCTCAGTCCTCGAGGTCTCCAGCGATGGCGAGTTGGGTGCCTCGCTTGACGGGTTCAGCATTCTGCGAAGTGCCCCACGTAGCCTCGATGACTTCCGTGCCCTGGGGCTCGGCAAGGAACTCTTCCTTCGTGTCAACCCGAATGTCATCGTCGATGTCGAAGTGACTGCGGGCAGCTTGAATACCGAGCGGGTGCCTCACCTTGGCAAGGTTCGGGTCACCGCAGGAGCTGCCAAGCTGCTGAATGTCGCCGAGATCAACGATGCTCTGATCCAGGCTGGTCAGGCAACGATCAAGGGCACGATTAAGACCGGCCGTAACCGCGTCCGTGCCGAGTCCGGGACGTTGACCATCCACCTCACTGATGACTCCAACGTCACTGTCACCGGCGAAGCCCAGCTCGGCAAGATCAGCTGGGCGGGCGGTCACAGCGGCGCCGGCGATGAGGTCGTGATGGGCAGTGGCAGTGCAAAGCTCGACATCGAGGTCGTCATGGGTCATGCCCAGGTTCATGTCGGCTCCGACCTGACCAGCGAAGCTGGTGTCGGGTGACGCAGCGGTCACGCAGGCCGCAGGAACCAATTGGTCACCGCGCACCGAGCGAATGCCCGGTATGCGGTGACAAACTCGCGGTCATCCGGCTGGGCTGCGCCTCATGCGGCACGGAGCTCGCTGGCGTCTTCCGCTCCTGTGAGTTCTGTGCCCTCAACGAAAAGGAGACGGAGATGCTCCGTGTCTTCCTCTCGTCTCGGGGCAATCTCCGAGAGGTGGAAAAGCATTTAGGCGTTTCCTATCCCACCGCTCGGCTGCGTTTTGCCGAGTTGCTGGAGAAGCTCGGCCTCGGCGAGACACCGGAACCTGAGACTACATTGACCCGGGCGCAGATTCTTTCCGAGGTAGCCTCCGGGGCGCTGACGCCTGCCGAGGCTCAAGAGCTGATCAGTCAGCTTCAGTAACGAGTCGAGGTAGCGCTACACCAACCGAACTCAGCCGCGAAATGCCTCGACTTTCACTACGGTGACGTTGATCGAGCGACCGTTCGGGGCGACGTAGGAGACTGCGTCACCCGTCTTCTTGCCGAGAATGGCTGTGCCCAGCGGCGACTGCGGGCTGTAGACATTGGTGGAGTCGACGCTGTCGTCGAGTCCGAGCAGCTCCCGTGATCCAAGCAGGAATGTGTCCGTATCGGACTCGTCTCCATCGAAAGCGATCGTCACTTGGGTGCCAGGTGCGACCTCGTCAGCGTTCGCGGGAGCCTCACCGACTTGGGCTCGATTGAGCATGTCGATGAGCTGACGAATCCGGGCCTCCTGATGGGCCTGCTCCTCACGCGCGGCGTGGTAGCCTCCGTTCTCACTGAGGTCACCTTCTTCGCGCGCCGCGGCGATCTTCGCGGACACCGCAGTACGTCCTGGCCCAGAGAGATGATCGAGCTCGATCTTGAGCTTGTCGTACGCCTCCTGGGTCAGCCAGATCGCCTGGGCGGAGTTTTCAGACATCCCCCAAGGTTATCAAGGGCAGACCAAACAAACTCAGCTCACAGTGCACCCCTTGGCCACCACCGTGGTGGCTCTCCGCAGAGTGGTGAGCGCAACCTTCACATCGACAACCCGATGCCGGCTGGCCGCAATCGGAACCTGCTGCTCGCCAACCGGTTGGAAATCTGCAGCTTGAGCCAGCACTCGGCAGGTGGCAGGCACAGACGGATCACGCCGCTCGACAGTGAGGGTGACGGAGACTGACGTCTCAGAGTCAATACGGAAGGCTTGTATGTGCGCTGCGACCGCTGGCCGGGAATGCAGCAGCGCGGTCCAGACCAGCCATGTCATCGCTATGACCACGCCGACGCCGATCAAACCCAGAAGCAGCGGACGTGGCATCCGCGACTTGGGATAGCGGCGGCGAAGCCGCTCGGCCGCATCGGTCACTCGGACAATCTAGTTTGGGCTTGCTGCTCGCGCATCGCACGCTTTCGATCCGCCGACTTCGTCGTCGCTCGCAGAGAAAAGTACGCCTCTGCTCCCTCTCCTCTGTCCATTGCTCGCTCGACTCGCTGAGGCTGGCGCTCGCAAGCCCCTGCCTTCCTCACTCGCTCGCAGACGAAAAGCGTGTCTGCTCACTCGATCGCCCAGGACAGCGGCGCGCCAGCCTGGCTCACCACGGCGCGCGCGATTCCCGACGCGCGCAGCATCTCGAACAGATCTTCTAACTGTCTCGGTAACCGGGGGGAGCGACGGTGGCAACCTGCGCGGTGGCAGCATGACGATCATGTCCCGCCCCGCGCTTCGCGTCGACGATCAGGGTGATCGTCTAAGGCTGCTACACGTGCATGCCCATCCCGACGACGAGTCAAGTAAAGGCGCGGCGACGACGGCGAAGTATGTGGCTGAGGGAGTCGACGTTGTTGTGGCAACCTGTACCGGAGGTGAGCGCGGCTCGATCCTCAACCCGGCGATGGATCGACCCGACATCCTGGCCAACATCGCCAACATCCGGCGTCAGGAGATGGATCGGGCCAGGGAGATCCTGGGAATCAAACAGGTGTGGCTCGGCTTCGTGGATTCGGGCCTACCCGAACGTGATGATCAACAGCTTCCCGAGGGTTGCTTCGCGCGCATCGACACCGCGGTAGCCGCGGCACCGTTGGTCGGGGTGATCCGGTCGTTTCGCCCGCATGTGGTGACCACCTACGACGAGAACGGCGGCTACCCGCATCCAGATCACATCATGTGCCACAAGATCAGCGTTGCCGCCTTTGAGGCTGCGGCGAGCCCTGCCGCGTACCCGGACCGTGGCGCGGCCTGGCAGCCGCTCAAGCTCTATTACTCCTTTACCTCGAACCGTGAGCGGACAGTCGCGCTGCATCAGGCGATGATCGCCCGCGGCCTCGAGTCGCCGTACACAGAGCGGCTTCGTGAGTGGCCTGAGGATCCCGAGCATGCGGCGCGGATAACGACACGGGTGTCCTGTGGAGAGTACTTCCACATCCGCGACCACGCACTCCTGGCACACGCGACCCAGGTTGACCCCGATGGGCCGTGGTTCGCCGTGCCTCTCGCGGTGCACAAGTCAGCCTGGCCAACCGAGGAATGGGAGCTGGTGCGCAGCCTGGTCGACACGAGCATCCCTGAGGACGATCTGTTCGCAGGAGTCGCCGAACCAGCGGCGAGTAGAGTTTCAGCATGATCCTGCTCGACGTCGACCCGAACGTGGTCAAGCCGGGTTGGACGGCCTTCGTCGTCGTGCTCCTCCTGGGGATCGCCATGGTCTTCTTGTACCTGAGCATGCGGAAACAGTTTCGTAAGATCCGCGTACCGGAGGACGAGGCATCGGACGACGAGGCATCAGACAATGCCGAGGACTCCCCGTCACAGCAGCCCCCTCGCTCCCAAGGCTGAGGCCGGCCGCGAGGTACGCGGAACGGGACGCATAGGGTCGGAGGATGACAGGCGGCAACCGCCTCGCCACGGCGACAAGCCCATACCTGCTGCAGCACGCCGAAAACCCAGTGCACTGGTGGCCCTGGTCGGACGACGCTTTTGACGCGGCTGCCGAACGACAGGTACCGGTCTTCCTCTCCGTCGGATATGCAGCGTGCCACTGGTGCCATGTGATGGCACATGAGTCCTTCGAGGATCAACAAACGGCTGCCATACTCAACGAGCACTTCGTCGCGATCAAGGTCGATCGCGAGGAACGCCCAGATGTCGACGCGGTCTACATGCAAGCCACCCAGGCGTTGACCGGGCAGGGTGGCTGGCCGATGAGCGTGTTTCTGACGCCCGACCGCAAGCCGTTCTACGCCGGAACCTACTTCCCGCCCGCGCCACGGCATGGCCTACCGTCCTTCCAACAGGTGTTGCAGGCAATCACGGCCGCCTGGCAGCAGCGGCAGGCAGAGGTTCTCGACAGTGCCTCGCAGATTGCCCGCCAACTGTCGATGCAGCCAACACCAGGTGGCTCGGAGATGCCGACCACAGCCGAGTGCGCCGAGTCGATCTTGCTGCTACAACGCGAGTTCGACCCGACGTACGGCGGCTTTGGCCGAGCCCCTAAGTTCCCACCTTCGATGGTGCTCGAGGCATTGCTTCGCGATGGCGGCGAAGCAGCGATGCTGATGGCTGGACGGACGTTGGAGGCAATGGCGCAAGGCGGCATTTATGACCAGATAGGTGGCGGCTTCTCTCGCTACAGCGTTGACGCGGGTTGGGTGGTGCCGCACTTCGAGAAAATGCTCTACGACAACGCATTGCTCGTGGGTGTGTACGCCCACTGGTGGCGTCGGACACGCAACCCGCTGGCCGAACGCATTGTCACCGAGACGGTCGCCTGGCTTCAGCGCGAGATGCGAACCGAACAGGGTGCGTTCGCGGCGAGCCTTGATGCCGATTCGAAAGATGATCATGGTGTCCTTCGCGAGGGCGCCTACTACGTCTGGAACCGTGATCAACTCGCGGCGGCGCTTGGTGAAGAGGACATGGCCCGGGCGGCGGAGGTCTTCTCGGTGACACCAACAGGAACGTTTGAGCACGGTGCCTCGACCCTACAAATGCAATCAGATCATGATCAAGACCAGCTGGCGGATGTGCGCGAACGGCTCCGGGTCGCGCGCGACCAGCGCTCGCGTCCCGGGCGGGACGACAAGGTTGTTGCCGCTTGGAACGCGTTGCTGGTGGATGCGCTGGCGCAGGCCGCCATGATCTTCGCGCGTCCGGAGTGGCTGCAGATTGCGACGGAGGCAGCCGAACACGTCTGGCAGTTGCACTGGCGAGACGGCCGGCTACTCCGGACCTCTCGCGATGGCGTCGCCGGGGACGCATTCGGCATCCTCGAGGACTACGCGGCATTGGCCCTTGCTGCTGTGCGGCTGGCAGCGGTCCACGCAGAACCTAGTTGGCTGATCCGCGCGGAGCAGCTGCTCGAAGTGATGATGAAGCAGTTCAACGACACTGCTGGCGGGTTCTTCGACACTGCCGCCGATGCCGAGCGGTTTTATGCCCGACCCCAGGATCCGACCGACAATGCCACCCCATCTGGCCTGAGCGCGGCGGTGCATGCGTTGCGACTGATGGCTGAGCTAACGGGAGACGACCGATACGCCGCCCGTGCCGATCGAGCAGCCGCGAGCGCCAGCGACTTGGTCCGGCGGGCACCTAGGTTTGCTGGCTGGCTGCTCGCCGACGCAATCAGCCAGACATCGCGGCAAAGGCCGGTTCAGGTTGCCGTGGTTGGACCCGCCGATGCGGCTCGAACCGAACTGGAGCTGGTCGCCCACCAGCTCGCACCAGCCGGATCAGTCGTCGTCGCTGGCCTGCCCGATCAGAAGGGCTTGACGCTGCTCGCGGACCGGCCGTTGATCAACAACCGCCCGACGGCCTATGTCTGCCGGCACTTCGTCTGCAAACTTCCGGTCACCTCGGTCGATCATCTGGCCAGCCAGCTTCAACCTGCTGACGGTTCGGCGGCTAACTACTAGGACCTGAAGAAGTGGGTTGGCCGCTGTTGGCCGGATTCGGGGTATGGGTGTTCGGCTACCGTGGTTGCCGCTGGCGGCCGGTTAGGCGGTCAGCGCGGCGATCTTGGCGAGGTTGTGGGCCAGGACTCCG
>JBKPTR010000211.1:0-14787 GCA_046735615.1 Actinomycetota bacterium | reverse complement strand
TCGCTAACGGGAAAGCGCATGGATAAGCCGGATGGCCATCCGGGCCCGCAGTCGATGCCCATGCTCAAGAACTGAGGGGCGCATCGTCACGCCGTCCCGCGGACCGCACGAATCCCGGCGTCGAGTCGCCGGAGAGCCGCGCCGACGGCCGCCGCGACCGTCACCTCGAACATGTCGTCGTCACTTAATCCGGGCCGCGCTGAGCCGAGCCAAGTCGGTGTCAGTGATGCGATACGACTGGTCGCGCACCAGAGAGGCGTACGAGCCCACCGGGTCGGGCAGCTCACTTCCGGTGCCCGCAGCCGCCCGAACAGCCGGCTCGGTTGAGCCGGGCGACTCGAAGACCGCGCGACGCAACGCCTCGACGGCGGCCGCGTGTCGATCGGTCGGGTCGCCACTGGCTCTGACCGGAAGCGATCTTCTCATTGGGCGCCTACTCTCCTCAGCTGGCTGCTGGCTCAACCTTTGCCTCTCGGACCAAGGGACGCGCGTTGGTGGCAGCAACCGGCCCGCCACGCAGCGGCTGATTCGTGGCCGTGCGCTGCTCATTGTCTCGGACGCGTGGCTCGTAGTGCGCAAAGATGATCTTGGTAACAAGATCACGCCGAGTGCGCACTCCGGTTTTGGCAAATATGTTCCTGAGGTGCCCTTGCACGGTGTGTACGCCCAACCTGGCTTGCGCCCGTGTCGCAGCGAACGAGTCACGATTCAATGACATCGAGCAGCGGTCGAAGTGATAACGCCGAGCTTCGGCCTCCGAAGAGCGGGCCGCCGCGGCCCCGGGGTGCTCAAGACACCGTGTCTTACTGAGGCTGCGACGCCGCCGGCTTCTCAGGCTCGCTGGCGCTGACCGCCTTATCGATCACCTGCCAGACCTCCTGGTCCAGCCGGTTCTCCTTCCAGATGCCGTACGCGGTCCCCAGCAGCACCGGCGGTACCGCGACCAAACCGATCGCCCCGCTCACCGCCGCATCGACCCACTCATGACCCCCCAGACTGATGCTCACCTGGCCCTCTCCAGGTGCGAAGACCACCGTTAGCGCGTAGGTGACTCCCAGCAGCTGGCGCCACAGGCTCTCCTTGCGCGCCTGCATCACCGTGCGGTTCCCGCTGGTGCGGTAAACCTGTGCCTCAAATTCCTGCGCACGGAAGTGGTCCGCCAGCGTCCGGGCGAGCTCCTCCGCCGGGACGGTAGTGCTGTAGATCCGCTCAATGTTCAGCGCCGGTCGACCGGCCACCGTGCCTCTGCCCTGCTCTTGGGCCATTTCGCTCCCTCCGCTCTTCGCTCCGGGCCATCGATACACCCTAACCAAGCGGCAGGATCTAGAAGAGACCCGCACCCGCCGTTGGGGCACGTGCCGCGCACGACTCTAGGTACCGTCTCCGCGATCGTCGGTCAGCTCAGCATGCAGACGGACGCCGCGACCCGGGCCGCGCCGGACGGATGCAACATGATCGTGTAGTGGTTTAGCTGCGATACATGGTCGATGCTCAGCGAGGGCAGTCGACTGCGCCAGCGGGCCAGCTCCTCCTCGGGATAAAGGCCGGGCGGCTGGTCGAGCAGTCCGCGTGACACCACCAGCAGCCGCGCCGGACCGGAGAAGCTACCCAGCACGTCGGCCGTATCCGGATCTTGGTATTGGTCCCGGGCATCCTGGTGGACCGCCTGCGACGACACCGAGGATCTCAGTTCCGGCGGGTCGCCCACTAGGTCGTAGTCCACGTAGTCGGCGACGGCGTCGCTCCAGGCCTCTTGCAGCGCAGGGTGGGCTTGCCAGAATCGGCGATAGGCGTCCCGGCTGGGGAACGTTTGCTGTAGTCGCTCCAGGGCCGGGCCCAGGGTCTGCTCGATGGCCTGGTCCACGTCGATTCCCAGGGGCCGCGGAAAAGGCAGCCCGCCGTCGACGAGCACCAAACCGGAGACGAGATCTGGAAACCGCCGAGCCAGCGCGGCGGCCACGAAGCCGCCCATCGAGTGGCCGACGAGCACCACCGGCCCTGGGGCTGAGGCGGTGATCAGCCCGGCGACGTCCTCGGCGTGCCGGTCGATCCCCCACGGCCCCGGCAAGGTACGGCTGGCTCCGCGACCACGAAGGTCCGGAGCGAGCAGCCGGTGTCGGGGGAGTGCCTCGGCCAGCGGTCCGAAGTTCCGGTGGTTGGCCGTGATCCCGTGCACGGCGACGACCGTCGTCGCGCCGGAGGGATTCCACTCTCCGCCGTGCAACCGGCCACCGTCGACCGCCGTACTGATCGACCGGTAGAAGCTGCTCACTGCGCTGTCCACCCGCCGTCCATGGTGTAGGAGGCTCCGGTGACCATGGCCGCATCAGGACCGACTAGCCAACCGACCAGGGCCGCGACTTCCTCAGGCTCCACCAGACGCTTGACGGCGTTGTGGGTCAGCATGATTGTTTCCAGCACCGCCGATTCCGCGATCCCGTGAATACGGGCCTGGTCGGCGATCTGCTGCTCCACCAGCGGCGTCCGGACGTAGCCGGGGTTGATGCAGTTGCTCGTCACGCCGTGCGGACCACCCTCCAGCGCGGTCACCTTGGACAAACCCTCCAAGGCGTGCTTGGCGGTGACGTACGCGGACTTGTACGCCGACGCGCGCAGGCCGTGCACCGAGGACACGTTCACGATCCGGCCGTACCCCTGGGCGTACATGTACGGCAGAGCCGACCGGATCAGCCGGAACGGCGCTTCCACCATGATCATCAGCATCGTGTGGAACGCCTCCGGATCCAGTTCCTCAATGGGGCTGACCCGCTGGACCCCGGCGTTGTTGACCAGGATGTCCACCTCAAGCTTGATGTTGCTAAGGGCTGCCGGGTCGCTGAGATCCACCTGCCACGCTTCTCCGCGGGTTTCAGCGGCCACCGCCTGCGCCCCGGCCAGATCCAGATCAGCGATCTGTACCGCGACGCCCAATTCGGCGAGCCGGCGGGCGATTGCGGCACCGATTCCGCTCCCCCCGCCGGTGATCAACGCGGAGCGGCCCTGCAGCCCTGATGAATCGTCCATGACCGACATCCTCTCTGATCAGCGCCGGTCCAAGGACCAGTGGCAACGCTGCCTTCACGCAGGCGGTGGTTGCAGGCGCTGTTCCCCTACCGATGCCCGGAATAGATCGACGGGTGTTTCACTTCACCTACATAGCAGATCTATGCAAACGGCTCGCTAGACAGCCGCCCGACCGCGCCACGTACAGGAGACTTCGTGACTTCCACTATCACGACTACGGGAGATAAAAGTGGGCAGACAACCGCTGCCCACGAGCGAGTCGACTTCTGGTTCGATCCGGCGTGCCCCTTCTGCTGGATCACATCGCGCTGGATCCTAGAGACCGAGAAAGTGCGCAATATCAAGGTGTACTTCCATGTCATGAGCCTGGCCGTGCTGAACGAGGGCACCGACGTCTCCGATGACTATCGGGAGAAGTTGCAGTCCTCTTGGGGTCCCGTCCGGGTGGCGGTCGCGGCCGCACAGTTCAAGGGAGAGCAGATCCTTTCACCCCTTTACACCGCCATGGGCACGCGCATTCACAACCGGGGCTATCAGGACCGGTCCACAGTGATTGCTGAAGCGCTCGACGAACTGGGCCTGCCGCGCGAGCTGGCGGAAGCCGCCGACTCGACTGACTATGACAACGCGGTCCGCGAAAGCCACCATGCCGGGATGGACAAGGTGGGCAAGGACGTGGGAACCCCAACGATCCACGTCAACGGCACCGCGTTCTTTGGACCAGTCATCACCCGGATTCCACGGGGTGAAGACGCCGGTCGGATCTGGGATGCCACTGTCACTCTGGCCGGCTATCCCTACTTCTTTGAGCTCAAGCGTGAACGCAGGGACTCGTTGCATTTCGACTGAACCCGGGGCAACGCCGGCCTCAACGTGCATGTCCGGTGCGACTCAATGCATCGACCCACGCTGATATCGGGCCGCCACCGAAGCTCAACGTAACCGAACTTTCGTGTACAAGCCTGGCCGCCTCACCCCGTTCGCCCTCGAGGTCGGACGACCACAAACCGCTAGTGCAGTAGACGAAGCGGATCCGGCGGCCTACCGTCGGTCTATGGGAAATCGCCGGTTGAAGGCCAAGGGGTTCGGCTTAGTGGCTACGTTGCTCGTGCTCACGGGTGCGGTGTTCCTGTGGATTCGTCGGAGAACCTGGACGGACCACAACGTCAGCGACCCGGGAGTCACGCTGTAGGCCAGTCGCATACCGACCGCTTACCGGGACGCGTTCCCGCAGAAACGTGTGTTACAAGCTGAACGCTTGCTGCGATGGGAAGCGAGGCGCCGTCAGACGGGCAATCTGCCTGCGGGAGGACAACGGTCAACCGCGTCAAGGTCTGACACACTGACGTGTGGCGAGCGGACCACCGGGTGTCGCTCTCTTGTTAGGTGAGCGGACCGCGAGTGAAAGGATGTATCGCCATGGCCAGGAGTCCGAGAGATATCGAACGCATCTACTCGACTCAGGAGGTGGTGGCAAAGCTTCGCCGTCTCGCAGATGCTTTGGAGAAGGACGAGCCGTTCAGGATCCAGATCGCGGGCGTGCGGATTCGAGTTCCGGAGCGCGCCCAGTTCTCCATCGAGCATGAGCTCGATGACGATGAGGAGGAGATCGAGTTTCAGCTCAAATGGCCCGTAGAGCCCCATTCAGAGATCGCGTCTGAAGGAGAATCCATCGTCTGACCAGGCTGCTCGATGCTCCTGACCCGTTGGGATGGTGCAAGCCGCCTTAACCGCAGACACGTGCCATAAGCGCCGTCGAGGGCGTCGAGCACATCGATCGTCTCCGAGGGCGGCGGCATCAGGACGGCGAATCGGCGACGATCACGGCGAGGTCCTGGCGCGCCCAGACCACTTCGGCGGCCAAGCCGGCGGCGGCAAGCCACCGGACCTGGTCGTCTACGGTGCTCGGCTGGTCGTACACGCCGTCGATTGGTGTGACGACGTCGGCCGGATCGCCGGGGACCACGACGTCACCGAGCACGAACCGACCGCCCGGCCGGAGCCGGTCGGCGACGCGTGCGAAGAGGTCCGCCTTACCCGCACCGTCGAGGTGGTGCACGGCAAGCGCCGACACGACAAGGTCAAAGTTGCCCTCCGGCAGTGGATCCTCGAGACGGCTCACGCGCAGATCGGCGGCAGCGACGTTTGCGGAGGCGGCAGCGAGCATCTCTGCACTCTCGTCGATGCCGACCAACTCCGCCGAAGGGTGGAGGTCGAGCACTCGCCGAGACGTCTCCCCCGTGCCGACGCCAAGCTCTAGCACCCACTCGGCGTGGATACCGGCAGTGGCCTCGGCGACGGCATCTTGCAGCTCGTCGTACGCCGGCACCTCCGCACGGATCGTCTCGACGTAGCTGGCCGGGTCGAAGTGGAATTGGTAACCGTCAGGCCTGTTAACCATGGATGCAGTCTCGCAGGGACTTAGCAGCCTGCAGGCGTCTCGATGCCGGATCGTTCGTGGGGTGGTCCGCCATGGCAGCGGCGTGTGGACCCTGACTGCAGAAAGGACGCTCGGGCCGACTAGGTCGCGCCTATCGGCTCACCCATCGAAACCTGGACGATGAGCACGTCGCACTTAGCATCCCTAACAACCGCCGCGGGGACCGCGCCCAGCACCTCCCCGCTGGCGGCGCCCAGACCACGGTTACCGACCACGATGAGGGCGGCCGGATCATCGCCGGCAGTGTCCAGCAGTGCCTGCGCAGGATCACCGTGCACCAGCCGCTCCTCGACCCGTCTGACACGATCTGAGGTCAGATGCTTGACGGTCGCGGTGAGCACTGCCTTGGCCCCGTCATGATCACGCAACACCTGCCGACCGCCCTCAGTGTCAGGCCCGGCATCTGGGTCGTACGCCGTCACGACGATCACATGTGAATCGGCCTCAGCGGCCACTGCGTGCGCCCGGTCGACAGCGAACAACGACGCGGACGATCCGTCCGATCCCACGATCACGCGGTCGTACACCGAAATGTGGCGATGCTTACCGAGCGGCATGAGCGCGGACTCGTCCTCTTCGGCCGGCGGGCGGATCCACGTCATAGCAATCGCCGCAAGGATCAGTAGCGCACCCGACAACATGATCGCGTTGGAACCCGAGGCGCCCAACAGGTTCTCGAAGATCCAGCCGAAGGTGAAGCTCTCGATCAGCATCGGGATGACGATCATCATGTTGACGATGCCCATGTAAACGCCGGCGCGCTCCTTGGGCACCATGCTCGCGACCATGATGTAGGGGATGCCTAGCATCGACGCCCAAGCGATGCCCAGCCCGATCATCGGGACCAGGATCGCGTACTGGTTGGTGGTGTTGGCTGCGGCGAGCAGTCCGAGGCCGCCGAGGATGAGGGAGACGACGCCGACCCGCTTGGCTCCGAACCTTTGCGCCAGGGGGATCAGGGCGAGGGCCGCAAAGATCGTGACCAAGTTGTACATGCCGTTGACCGCGCCGACCCAGCCTGAGGCCTCCTCGAACTCGGGTGTGCCAGGTGCGGCGTTGAAGATCGTCTCACCCATGCTCACAGCGATGAACTGCCAATAGACCGCCATGGCGAACCACTGGAACAAGAAGACCAGGCCGATCTTGTGCATGCCGACCGGCATCTCTTTGACGGCGCTAGCGATCTCGCGGAAGAACGCCCCGGCACCTTTCGGCCTCGCCCGCAGTTCGGCGAGCTCTTCGTCGGTCGGCGGGATCTCCTTGGTGGAGAGCACCGACACCAAAACGGATCCGATTGAGCACACGGCGCCAACCCAGAAGGCAGCGAACACCCAGTAAGGAATCCCCGCGGCCGTGCCACCCTCGACAACCTGCTGGAACACCAACAGCGACAGGTTCGCCAGCACTGCACCAAGTCCCACGAACATCGACTGGATGAGGAAGCCGCGCGCCAGCTGGTTCTTCGGCAGCCGATCGGAAATGAAGGCCCGATAGGGCTCCATGGCGGTGTTGTTGCTGGCATCCAACAGCCACATGAACAGGAAGGCCATCCACAACGCGGTGACGAAGGGGAAAAGGAACAACATCACGCTGCAGCCGAGCGCGCCAATGAGAAAGTACGGCTTGCGCCGCCCCCATCTGGGGCTCCACGTACGGTCGCTCATCGCGCCGATCAACGGTTGGATCACCAGACCAGTCACTGGGCCCGCCAGGTTCAGCAGCGGTAGCTCTTCGGGTTTGGCTCCGATGAAGGTGAAGATCGGGTTCACCGCCGACTGTTGCAAACCGAAGCTGAACTGGATTCCGAAGAATCCGAAGTTCATCAGCAGGATGCCGAGCGGACTCAGTGGGGGCTTGCGCGCATCGTCGAGATCGTGAGGCGTAACCTCCATGCTCTCTTCAGTGACGGTGGTGGCGGTCATCGGCTCACCTCGCTCTTGCGGCGGAGATCACAAAGAAATCCCTCAGACGATACTGTGAAAATCCTGAGTACCGCAACGGGTTGCGCTCTGCTGCAGCTGCGTAAAAGATCCAAACCTGGCTGACGTCTTCGTGGGCAAACGATTCCATGACGCCGCATAGCTGGATTGATGGCGAAATACCTGGGCGGGTCACTCTTCGATCGCCCCACCAATCGAGCGCAGGTGCTGTCGGAACGTGAGGTCTCGGCCAGATTGTCGCGCCGCGATGTACTCGTCGAAGCGGGACTGCCTCCTGAAACTGGTGCCGAGTTGCATTCGCGCCGCTTGGGAGCGTTCCGTGTCACGGATGCTGGCTGCCAGATCCGCCACATCGCCGGCGCGATCAAGCGGCACAAACAAGACACCATCGTCGTCTCCACGACGAAGTCGTCGGCGGTGACGATGTGCTGGCCGCAGGCTGCGGAAGAGAGAGCAAGCGAGTCCTGTGGATCAAGGCGCTGTGGACCGGCAGGCAATGCTCCCAGGCTGAATACAGGCAACCGGATGATTTGAAGTTCGGTCGTGTCGCGGTGCAAGCCCCAGATCACGATGCCAGACAGGCCGGCGCGGCTTGCCTCCAAAGTCACCAAGTCTCCGACGCAAGCTTCGTCGGGCCGCCCGCTGTTGTCGACCACCAAGACGTCGCCAGGATCCGATCCTTCGATGGCTTCGAGGAATACGTCGACGCTGCCGTAGTGCCGTGCCGGGCAGACGCGGCCGATCAGGTGCGTGCCGCTCCACAACGGCCGCGTACCGGCCGGGGCGCAGCGAACCGGAATACCGAGGCGCATGCACGCATCAGCAACATGCGGTGTTGTGAGATCGAGGTAGGTGCCTTGAAGCTGTACGGGTTGCATTCCTCACTTCTCCTTGGGGCGGTCGGATTGATTCTGGCTACGCAGGTCGCGGAGCAAGTCGTTGTGTCGGTTCGTCATCACCAGCGAGTAACGCCAAACCCGTGGCAGGCGGGAGGCGGTCGTCACTGCTCGGATCCTTCCGGCACGCAGATCAGGGTCTGCTGGCCTGCGGCCACGAGCGACCGCTTCGGGCCCTGGAAGGCGAACACTTCTACTTGGCACACGGTGAGGGTTCGTCCTGACTTGAGGACTGTTCCCACGGCCTCGATGTGATCGCCGACGGCTGGTGCCAGGAGATTGATCTTGTACTCCACCGTGAGGACGGCGGTGTTCTCGGGGAACAAGGTGAACGCTGCGTAGCCGCCTGCGCTGTCGGCGATGGCGCTGGTGGCGCCCGCGTGGATGTAGCCGTGCTGCTGGTTGACTTCGGGCCGATTGGGCAACACGATGTGGACGCGTCCTGGCCCGACGTGTCCGAGGCGTGCACCGAGATGCCGCATCAAGCCCTGGCGCTCGAAACTGTCCCTGATGCGCGCCCGGATCCCGAGCTCTGCCTGTTCTCGCTGCCTCTCGTCTTCCATCGCTCTCCTCCTTCCACTGGGGCTTGCCTTTCTTTCCATTTGGGGCCCTCTGGTGAAGTCGGCGTCAGCCGATCAGCTGTTCGGCCAGCAGCACGACGCCGATCACGATCATCGCGGTACCGGAGAAGCGAGTCACCGCACGGGCTGCCGTGGGCCGTGCCCGCAGTACCCGCCGGGCACCGGTGCCCACCCCGGTGTAGACCGCGGCACAGCTGGCCACGTGGACCAGCCCCAGCACCACGATCTGCCCTGCGATCGGCCAAGCCGCGTCCGGGTCGGTGAACTGCGGCAGCAGCGCCAAGAACAGCAACAACACCTTTGGGTTGAGCCCGCTGATCCCCGCGCCCGTCGCCGCCTGCCGCAGCCACGACCTGGCCGGCTCCTCGGGATTCGCCCGCGGCGCGGCGGGGCGAGTGAGCATGCCAATCCCCAGCCACACCAGATAGGTCGCACCTACCGCCGTCAGCACGGTCAGGACCAGCGGCGATCGGGCCACCAGCGCGCCCACCCCGGCCGCTACCACCGCGGTCGCCGCCAGATGCCCGACCAGCAGCCCACCCACCGCTGGCAGCACCACCCGATGCCGAAGCCCGGCCGCGATCGCGTACGCCCAGTCCGCCCCCGGCGTGATCACGAAGAGAAAAGACACCGCCCAGAATGCGGCGACCGTACCGCCTGCCATGACCATCTCCACTCGCTGCGGCCGACCTCGACACCTGCCTTGCTAGGCGAGAAAGATTAGGTCAAAACCCCCCAAACGTGTTTCCAAATATTCTCGATGCAACGGTGTGATTGAGGAAGAATCATGAATATGGACTCAGTAGATCGGCAGATTCTTGCCGAGCTCCAACAGGATGGGCGCTTAACCCTCACCGAACTCGCGGAACGAGTCGGCCTCAGCCTCTCACCCTGCCACCGCCGGCTGCGCGCCTTGGAACGCTCCGGCGCAATCAGCGGTTACCATGCACACCTCGACGCCAACGCACTCGGCCTGACCTTCGAAGCTCTGGTATTCGTCACCATGCGCGGCGGAGATCGCGCCACCGTCGACGCGTTCGAACAAGCTGTCGATGCCATCCCTCACGTCCGGCAAGCTCAACGGCTCTTCGGCGAGCCCGACTACCTTCTGCGCGTCACCACCGCCGACCTGCCCGCCTTCCAGGAGGTCTACGACAACCGCCTCGCCACCCTCCCAGGCGTCCAACGCCTCAGCTCCACCCTCGTCATGAAAAGTGTTGTCGAGAACCGACCCTTGCCGCTGTAACCAGGACCGGAAATGGATCCTCATGCGAGCTGGCTCCCAGGTCGTGTTTGGTGCAGAACCGCTCGACCTTCGTCGAGATCGACGTCGGCCTCCTCAGCGCGTCGTGGCCAAGCCAGCGGCCCAGACGTCGGCCCCGGGCGGTCGGCTGAAAGAATCTTGAAGCCGGATGTCGAAGGGATGGCCTGCCGTACCACGCGTTGACGACACAGCCACCAACGGCAGTGCCTGGAAGCCGGGCTGCTCGACGAGGTCGGCGTCGAGCTGGTGCCGGTCGTGTTGGGCGGGGGTACGCCGCTGTTCGCCGAGCTCGGCGTCACACCGGTGCAGTTCGAGGGGCCCGTCGCGGTGGTCGAGGGCACCGGCGTCACGCACCTGCGCTACCGGGTCAAGAAATAGGCCTCGACTATCGGGCGCCGCGGCCGCCCCGTAGCCCCTGAGATCGGGCGTCAGTAGTCGCGTCGTCGTAGCTGACGCGCGGACAACGCCATCAGCGGCCGTCGCGACCCTGCTGGTCTTGGACTCCCTCCGGCCAGCGGATAGGGGCTCCGGCCCCTCACCGCGCAAGGTCGTCCGGACTTGCCCCTCGTATAGCGGTGCGCTGATCGATGGTCGGTCGCGGGGACTTTGGCTCGGCTTTGGCGAAGTCGGCGGCCCTGCGGGTCAGCAGGTAGCCCGCGAGCAACACCATGATGATCATGGTCACCACACCGGTCTCGGTCGTTACGTACGCCATCATCGCCGGCGAGGTTGCAATCGCCGCCCCGGCGACGCCCTCCATGAGGTTATTGAAGGCACTGTGGGACAAACTGACTGGCCAGATGCTTCCCGACCAGAGCCGCAGCCAGCCATACCAGACACCAGCCAACGTCAACGTCACCATCACCATCGGTACGACGATCCACCGCTTCCCCTCGCTCTGATAGGTGGTGGTAAGCAGCAGCAAAGGCAGATGAAAGATCGCATGGAAGGCACCCGTCAGGACAGCCGCGCGCCGCCCGGAGGTGAGTTCGCCCAGGCGAAAAAGCAGATAGCCACGCCAGCCGATCTCCTCGCCGAGCAGGACGACGGTGAAGATCATTGTGGTGATCGCGAGGCTGAGAACGGCGCTGCCGAAGCCCGGACCTGGGGTAGGAAAGCGGACCACCCCGAAGGCGGCCGCGACGCTGAAGCTCACAGCAATAACCACCGCCGGTCCGACCACGGCAATCAGCAACCCGCGCCCCCTACGCGGGTTGAATCCGACTCCCGCCCAAACCGCGCGTCGTTGACCGCGCGGAACGGCGAATGCGACGGTGAGCGCGACGGCGGTCACCGGCACCGCGATACTGATCAGCGGTGCGATGCCCGCGTGCGGTAGCGCGAGGGCGATAGCAAGCGCCATCGCGTACGCGATGCACAAGAACACAACAACCTGACGCCGGGGACGGTAGGTTCTCACCGGCGCCGGCTCTTCAACCGTTGGTCGCTGCCGCATCGGTACTCCTTCGATTCGCACCGCTTAGCATCTTTCCGAATAGCGCGGCGAACGTCAGCGCAGGAACCGCTGATTAGCCGCCAACCACGACCGTCGATGCGTCCCCTCATTGTCGGCCGCCGCCAGCGCCTTTGACTACCCGGAAGGGGAAGACTAAGGATCTGCTCGAAGGACGCCAGCACGACGACAGAGATCGCCAATGCCCTTGATCATTAAGCACGGCGCCGTCCACCGGATTTTGCCGGCATGAGGCCCAGGTGGATGCAGATTAGCGCTGGCATGCAGCGTCGTAGGGTGGGTGCCAATCCCGGCCGACAGGGAGCCAGATGAGTCAGGTTGTCGAGCATCGCCTTCAGCAGGCGCGAGATGCCTACCATCGGCACGCCTGGCAGGAGGCCGTCCATTTGCTCCGCGAGGCTGACAGGGAGACGTCATTGTCTCCCCGAGACCTCGCATACCTAGCGGAGTCCGCATGGTTAGCTGGGGATCCGGACGTGGCAATCGAGGCCCGGGAACGAGCGCACGCCAGATATCTGGAGCAGGGCGACAAATGCCATGCGGCCGAGATGGCGCTCCAGCTTGCCCAGGATCGATTCAGCCGCCTGGAGGCCGCTATTGCGAATGGGTGGCTTGGCAGGGCAAGGAGGCTGCTCGAGCAAACTCCCGCCGAATGCGCGGCACATGGATGGCAGGCACTTTCGCTTAGCTCTTTTGCGCTGCGCGTAACCGGTGGCTGGGACGAAGCAATCCGTCAGGCGCAGCTGGCGCAAGGGATCGGCGAACGGCTAGGTAATTCGGCAATTCAGGCCCTAGCACTGCAACTCCAGGGCTACGCGCTTGTAGGGCAGGGCCATATTGAGGATGGAATGGCGCTGATCGACGAGTCGACGATAGCGGCCCTTAGTGGAGAGCTGGATCCGCGGACGACTGGACGGATCTATTGCACCACGATCAGCGTCTGCCGTGATATTGCCGATTGGCGACGGGCGGCCGAGTGGACCAATGCGACGGAGCGGTGGTGTCACCGCGAGGGGGTCTCCGGTTTTCCCGGAATCTGCCGGGTCCACCGGGCCGAGATCATGGATTTCCGCGGATCCTGGGCTGATGCCGAACGAGAGGCGAAGCGCGCCTGTGAGGAGCTCGGCACGCACAACTTGATGCTAAGTGGTGATGCTCAGTACGAGATCGGAGAGGTCCGGCTACGCGTGGGCGACCTGGAAGGTGCCGGGGAAGCCTTCCGGCAGGCCCACAAGCTCAACCGCGAGCCCCAGCCAGGCATGTCCCTGCTTCGCCTGGCGCACGGAGACCCGCAAGCCGCCAACATTTCCATCAAGCGGGCACTCACCGGTGTCGAATCACAAGCGTTCGCTCAAGCGAGGCTACTTCCAGCGGCCATCGAGATCGGGCTGGCCGCTGGAGACCTCGACTCCGTTACACACCACGTCACAGAGCTTGAGCAGATCGCCGCTTCTTTTCGGACCGCAGCACTGACCGCGGCAGCCGAATACGGGCGAGGCAGGCTCTTGCATGCCCAAGGTGATGTGGCAACTGCGTTGGCAAGATTGCGCCACTCGGTCGAACTCTGGCATGAGATCGGCGCCCCCTATGAGATAGCGAGAGCCCGCACGGCGCTTGGCGAGGCGCTTGTGGCCGAGGGCGACGAGGACGCGGCCCGGCTGGAGTTTGAAGCGGCGAAGTCAGAGTTCGAACGCCTCGGTGCTCTGCCGGACGCCAAGCGAGTGGGTCAGCTGCTCGGCCAAGACGAGGGCATCGCCGCGCGGGCCGGCGAGAGGGTGAAGAGGACCTTCGTGTTCACCGACATTGTGGGCTCAACGCCGCTCGCGGAGGCGCTAGGTGATGACGCCTGGCAGGAACTGATCCGCTGGCATGATCAGAGTTTGCGTTCGATCTTCAATCGCTACGGCGGGACGGAGGTGCGACAGACCGGCGATGGTTTCTTTGTCGCTTTCGAAGACCCCCAGGTGGCGATCGAGGCTGCGGTTGGAGTCCAGCGGTCACTGGCAGAGCATCGCCGCAGCCACGGTTTCGCACCGCAGGTCCGAATCGGCTTACACGAGGCGGAGGCTTCCACCCGCGCTATTGACTTCGCCGGACGTGGTGTGCACGAGGCGGCTCGCATTGGCAGCCTCGCCGAAGGTGGCCAAATTCTTGCCAGTGTGAACACCACCAAGGGCGCGGCGACGCGTTATCCGGTGTCTCCGCCGCGTACGGTCACTCTCAAGGGCGTCTCCCAGCCCGTCAATGTGGTAACGATCGAATGGATGTGAGGCGCCCTCGAGGCAAGCACTTCAAGAGTCCCTGGGTCCATCGCCCAGCCGCGTGACCCAGGCTGCCTAGCGCACCCGGGTGTAGACCAGGTCGAAATCGGTCATCCAGCCGTTTCCCTCGTCGTACTCCCAGCGGCCTTCGATCCTGTTGCCGTCTTCGCTGATGGTTGCGCTGAAGCGCTGGTTGAAGGGCTCGCCCTCGCGCCAGAGCTTCCACTCCCCGTTGCCGATGCTCATCTGGTAGACGCGGCAGACGTTCCGGTCGTCGGTGTAGAGCTGGTAGTAGGTGCGATTGGCGGCGTCGCAGCCGTAGACGCAGACGCCGTTGGGCGCCTCCGGCATATCCACGCTCGAGCGCTCATGCAGAAGCTGGCCGCCCTCGAGCCATTCGAAGGTGGTCTTCGCCTCTCCCGGCCACGGCTCGCCGCCGGCCGGTGTCGCCGTCTGGCTCCACTCGCCGACCAGCACCTCCATCTCTTTGAGCGCGTGCTCCGCTGTCGGCTGATCCATGGTCATCCCCCTTTCGGCCTACTTCCTAGGCTTATAGATCTGGACGATCACGCCATCATCGCCGACGGTCTGCAAGTCAGCCAGCTCGAGGGCATGCATGTCCGTCGAAGAGGCGCTTGCCCTGTCCGATCACAACCGGGAAGATCATCAACCGGAGCTCGTCGACCGGACCCAGACCTTGCCCAGCGCTGGGTCAGTGAGCTCACGCGCGCGCTCGTCGTCCGACGGGCAGTTCACTGTCTACTGATGGCTAGCCCGGACGTTCCGCGGTCAGGTTTGCAGGCAGGTCGAAGATCAGGTGTCGGTTCGGTGTCGGCTGTTGTGAAGCAGGGCAGGTATCACGTCAAGCTTCGGTTTGGTGCGGAGCTGTCAGGTCTCGCTCGGAATG
>JBKPTR010000210.1:0-4718 GCA_046735615.1 Actinomycetota bacterium | reverse complement strand
TCGACCCCGGCGGAAGCACGCAGCTTGACTCGGCCGATAGACGTTTTGGCGCGTCCGATTTGCGCTAGAGCCCGATGCATCCGCAGCCCGGCCCTCGCAGCGCGGCGGCCATGGTCGGCACCGTCGAAGAGCAGCAGTAGGGCGTCACCGCCCCACTTGAGAAGATCGCCACCCTCATCGTCGGCGTCCATCAGCAATTGGCTGAAGACAGTGTCGAGGAGGTTGCTCAGCTCCTCGGCGCCTTCGCGGCCCCGCCGGGCCAGTCGCTCGGTGAGTGGGGTGAAGCCAGTGATGTCGAAGAACAGCAGGCTTCCGTCGATGACTCGGTGCACAGGCCCCATCTCAGCGGCCGCCCACGCGGGCAGCAGCCGAGGCAGGTAGGCCGACAGGGGCGGGCCCTCCCGAAGCGCCGCCAGCCGGGGGTCGCTGGCGCCCATTGGCTAACTCTAAGTGGGAATGACCCCCAAGAGTGAAGTTGATCATGTCCGATTACTCATGGGCGCAGCTGGGTATGAGCGGCTGATGCCACAGAACCGAGGAGGAGGCAGGACGATGCGCTTCGGCTACACACTGATGACTGAGCAGAGCGGACCGCGGGACCTTGTCAGCTACGCCGTCGCAGCTGAGCGGGCCGGCTTTGACTTTGAAGTATGCAGCGACCATTACTCCCCGTGGCTGATGTCGCAGGGACATTCCCCATACGCCTGGAGTGTCCTGGGAGCAATAGCGCAGGCAACCTCTCGGGTCGAGCTGGCCACGTACGTGACGTGCCCGATCATCCGGTACCACCCGGCAGTAGTCGCGCAGAAGGCGGCGACCCTCCAGCTGCTCAGCGAGGGCAGGTTCATTCTCGGTCTGGGGTCCGGAGAGAACCTGAACGAGCACATTACCGGTGAGGGTTGGCCGCCGGTCGCGCAACGCCAGGACATGCTGGTCGAGGCTGCCACCATCATCCGTGAGCTGCAGTCCGGGGAGTTGGTCACCTGGGAGGGCGATTACTTCCGTATCGATTCGGCTCGGGTGTGGGACGCGCCGGAGGGCGGCGTACCGATCGCCATTGCGATGTCAGGTGAGAAGTCGGTTGCTCAGTTCGCGCCGCTCGCTGATCATCTCGTTGCTGTGGAGCCCGACGGTGAGTTGATCAAAGCCTGGGACCGAGAGAAGGGCTCGAACACGCGCAAGATCGGGCAAGTGCCCATCTGCTGGGATCCTCACGAGCAGCGCGCGATCGGGCGCGCCCATGATCAATTCCGCTGGTTCGGCGGTGGCTGGGCCGTGAATGCGGACCTGCCGGCGCCGGCAGGGTTCGAGGGAGCCAGCAAGTTCGTCCGACCGGAAGACGTCGCGGAGCAGATACCCTGCGGTCCTGATCTTGATGCAGTCGTGCAAGCAGTGAAGCCGTACTGGGAGGCTGGCTTCACTGACCTGGCGATTGTGCAGGTCGGCGACGAGGGGCAGATGGAGTTCCTTGATCAAGCTGCCCGGCCGCTGCTTGACAGGCTGCGTCGAGCTGCCGGCTGAGCCGCGGCGGTGCAGGCTCCCGGCCGGGGGCGAGTACTAAGGCTGCGACGTACCGGTGAGCGCGCAGACACACAGCGCAGTTACCCATCCCCACCCCAGCGCGACTGCAACCGTAAAGGCGATGTTGATCACGGGATTAGCGGCTCCTGAAGCGACGCCGGCGAAGGCGACGAGATAGTAGACGCCGATCAGCGCTGAGCACGTGGCCCAGACACGATCCCCGGCCCGTGCTGACCTGCGGGCACAGGCAAGACATGCCACGATCAGTCCAAGAAAGCCGATTGCTCCTCCAACCAGATGACTGACGCCGCTAGCGGTAACCACCACCGGAGGGCCCGGCGGCGTACCGATCGGAAAGCCCTCGGCAGGGTCGGCACGGAGCAGGCCGGCTGCAGCAATGCCGAGCCCGTAGATCGCCAGGCCCGTGATCATGGCGTACGAGCGCCGTCCGGTGCGCTGCTGGACGGTACTTATCCCGAGTGCACCGATGACGGTGAGCAGGCCGCTACCATCATCGTCGAGTGGATCCAGCCGCCCGCGCCGTTGGCCAGCAAGCTAAGCGAATGGATGCCGATGTCGAAGCCTGTGCCAGCGGCGCTCCAGGAGCTGGCCCGGAGCTACATCGATGTCGTGATGAATCCCGAATTGCTGCGTCGCCGCCAGCTGGTTCTGCGCGAAGCAGGACGGTTTCCAGACCTCGCCCGCAAGTATCACGAGAGCGGGCCACGCCGAACGATCGATGTCTTGACCACCGCATTTGCTCGGCTGGCTGAGCGAGGCGAACTGGTGATTGAGGATCCGCGAGTAGCGGCGACCCAATTCGCGTTCCTCGTTGTCGGTGAGCCGCTCGATATCGCGATGTTTCGTGGAGTCGGCCGCCGCCGTACGCGTCAGCTTCATCTGCTGGCTGACGCTGGCGTGGAGGTCTTTCTTGCTGCGTATGGGCGCAAGAACAGAACCATGCGGTTGCGTGGGCGCCCGAACTCGAACAGCTAGCCTTGGTGGCGCGTTGTTTCAGACGACGCGGGCAAATAGTCGACAGATTGAGAGATTTTGACTGCTACCGAACGCGCGCTGGAATTGACCCACGCTGCCGCGACTGCGGCGGTCGACAAACTCGGCACCGATCTAGTTGCCTACGACGTCTCGGAGCAGCTGGCTATCACCGACGTGTTCCTGGTCATCACCGCGTCCAATGAGCGCCAGGTTGGGGCGGTCGTCGACGGGATCGAGGAGTCGCTCCGGGGACATGACGCGAAGCCAATACACCGCGAGGGGTATCGCGAGCAGCGCTGGGTACTCCTGGACTACCTCGACGTCGTGGTGCATGTGCAACATGCCGACGAGCGCCGGTTCTATGCGCTGGAGAGGTTGTGGCGCGACTGTCCGGAGATCGAACTCAAGGTAGACGAGCGGCGATGACGGCTGCGCGAATCATCATTTGGCGCCACGGTCGGACTGAGTGGAACGCGGTCGACCGCTTCCAAGGTCAAGCCGACATTCCTCTCGATGAAGTCGGCTATGCCCAGGCGGCCCGAGCAGCAGAGGTACTTGCCGCCTATCGGCCCTCGAGCTTGTACTCCAGCGACCTGTTGCGGTGTTATCAGACCGCCGACGTGCTCGCCGAGCGCACTGGACTCGAGATCATCACGGATAAGCGGCTGCGCGAGATCCATGTCGGCTCGTGGGAGGGCCTGCTGGGCGAGGAGATTAGGGCGGCTGACCCCGAGCTAGCGCGTCGCCTGAGGGCGGGGGAGGACGTTCGCCGATCCGCCACTGGCGAGAGCCCGAGTGAGGTCGCTGAGCGGATGATGGAGGCGTTGACTGAGATTGGCGAAGCCGCGGAGGATCATTCCACTGTCGTCGTCGTCAGCCACGGGCTTTCCAGTCGGGTCGGTGCTTGCCGATTCGTGGGATTGCCGTTCCCGCAATGGAGACTATTCGGAGGTCTGTCGAACTGCGCCTGGGTGAGCATCGCACGGCACCGCTCCGGGGCGTACTGGCGGATTGAGGGATACAACCTCACCGCGAATTCTGATCTCGAAATTGACTGATCGGAACGTTCCAGCTCGATCCACGTGATCGTGAGTCGAACTGGGTCAATGGCATGCTGGTCGGGTGACGACGGCACCGGTGAACACCGAGGTCGAGGCGCCGCCCCGGTTTTCGCGGGCCCTCGCACCGGCCTTTGGCGTGTCGTTCTCCGCCTTTCTGCTGTTTGGTCTGCAGCACGAGCCGTCAGGTTACGCCGTCCTAGCTGTCAGTGTGATCTTGGGATTCATCGTCGATCGCGATCTTGGCAAGAGCCTGCTTTTGATTGGCTTCGGCATCGGGATCATCGGGACGATCTCGCTCGCGGCCGACATCAGCTACGGCCACATCGCCTTGATGGGGAGCGTGTTGCTGATCGCCGTGGTGGTCCCGTACGTCGTCGACCGCTTCGTTTTCAAGCGTCACATCGTGCGGTTCCCGATCAACACCGGCCGGAAATGGACGACCGGCGAGAAGTGGTATCTGGCAAGTGTGGTGGGGCTTGCCTGGGTGATCATGCCGTTCTACTTCATCCGCTCCGGGACCTACCTCAACTGGCCGGCGGTGAGCGAGCCGAGCGAGATCATCAGGCTCTTTATCTGCGTGAACGCTGTCGGTCTGTGGGATGAGCTCTTCTTTATCTGCACCGCCTTCGCGCTCCTACGGCGGCACTTCCGAATGTGGCAAGCGAACATCTTGCAGGCGATCATTTTCGTGTCGTTCCTGTGGGAGCTGGGTTATCAGAGCTGGGGACCGTTTCTGACAACGCCATTTGCCCTGATCCAGGGCTACATCTTCAACCGCACCCGATCGCTGCCCTACGTGGTTAGCGTGCACTTGATCTTCGACTGTGTGCTCTGGGCCATACTCCTCCATGCCCATAATCCGGGCTGGTTGCCGATCTTCTTCTACTAATATCGACTGAGCTTGTCTGATGTGCGCTGAGCTTGTCGAAGTCCCGCGGAGGTGCCGCTTCGATAGGCTGCCGCCCGCTACACCGATTGGCCCGTCTGGGAGCTCGAATGTAGGATCGGTCAGGCTTGCGGATGGGGCCGGTCGGTCACGCTCGAGGGGCTTTGGCGCAGTTGGTAGCGCGCTTCCATGGCATGGAAGAGGTCAGGGGTTCGAGTCCCCTAAGCTCCACCATTCAAACCCCTTGTCAGGCG
>JBKPTR010000209.1:0-12468 GCA_046735615.1 Actinomycetota bacterium | reverse complement strand
GCCCATCGGTTGCGCCCTCAGCAACCCGGCCAGAAACGCTCCGGGATAGTGCAGCTTGAGCCATGAGGATGCGTAGACCAGCAGCGCGAAGCTGATGGCGTGGCTCTCGGCGAACCCGAAGTTGGCGAAGGCCTGGATCCGGCTGTAGATGTCGTCTGCCAGGGCACCAGTAATCCCGTTGGATGCCATCCCTGCATAGAGCTTGTCCTTGAGCCGCTCGATCTTCTCCACGCCTCGCTTGGATCCCATGGCCCGACGCAGCAGATCGGCATCATCGCCGGTGCAGCCGCCGACAGCCATCGCGATCTGCATCAGTTGTTCTTGGAACAAGGGCACTCCCTTGGTCCGCTCCAGCACAGGCTCCAGCGCCGGATGCAGGTAGGTGACCTCCTCCCGGCCGGTCGCCCGTCGAATGTAGGGATGCACAGCGCCACCTTGAATCGGTCCCGGCCGGATCAATGCGACCTCGATCACCAGGTCATAGAACCGGCGAGGCAGCAGTCTCGGCAGTGTGCCGACCTGGGCCCGGCTTTCGACCTGGAAGACCCCAATCGAGTCGGCACGACACAACATGTCGTAGACCCCGGCCTCCTCTTTGGGCATGGTGTCGAGCGTCCAGCGCTCCCCTACCCTCGCCGCTACCAGGTCGAAGGTGTACTGGATGGCGGCCAGGATTCCCAGACCCAGGAAGTCGAACTTCACCAGTCCCATCCATGCGCAGCTGTCCTTGTCCCACTGCAGCACGGTTCGGTTGTCCATCCGGCCGCGCTCGATCGGACAGACCTCACCAACCGGACGCTCGGTCAACACCATGCCTCCGGAGTGAATCCCGAGGTGGCGCGGCGCCTTCAGCAGTTGCTCGGCCAAGTCCACAACCTGATCAGGAATCTGGTGGTCCAGCACGACTGCAGTCGCTGCGCCTCCGCGATCATCTCCGGTCTCACTGATCGGAAGCGCCCCCCAGGTGTCGATCTGCTTGGACCAGGCGTCCTGCTGACCGGTGGAGTAGCCGAGTGCCTTTGCCATGTCGCGAACCGCAGATCGGGGCCGATAGCTGATCACGTTGGCCACTTGGGCGGCATTACGGCGCCCATAGCGGCGATATACCTCCTGGATCACCTCCTCACGCCGGTCGGAGTCGAAGTCGACGTCGATGTCCGGCTCCTCGTCTCGAGTGGCCGATAGGAAGCGTTCGAAAGGCAGCTTGAAGGCGATGGGATCAACGGCGGTGATACCGAGCACGTAGCAGACAACCGAGTTGGCCGCCGACCCTCTGCCCTGACAGAGGATTCCTTTGTCACGGGCGAACTTCACCATGTCGTGCACGATCAGGAAGTAGCCGGGGAAGTCCTTGTCCTCGATCACTGCCAGCTCTTTGCGCAGCCGCTCCTCGGCCTCCTCGCGAATGTGCGCATACCGCTCGTCGGCACCTCGACGCGTCAGCTCCCGTAACCAGCTGATCGGAGTTTCCCCAACTGGCACGTTCAGTTTGGGGAGACGCGGTTTGGCCAACCGCAGATTAAAGGCACATTGGTTAGCGATCTCGACTGTCCGCCCCACAACGCCGGGGTAACGCGTGAAGATCTGCGCCATCTCCGCTCCTGACCGCAGATGGGCATTGGGTCCTGACAGCCAACCGTCCATGTCGGACAGACTCCTGCGGGCGCGTACGGCAGCCAGGGCCGCTGCTAGGCGCCCACTATCGGGTGTTGCGTAGTGCACATTGTTGGTGGCCACCACTGGCAACTTTTGATCATGAGCCAGGGTGAGAAGCGCGTCATTGAGATCGGAGTCTGTCGGCAAACCATGATCGATCAGCTCGACCACAACATGGTCATGGCCGAACAGTGCCGTTAGCCGATCCAGTTCGGCGGCAGCTGCCGATCGACCCGAAGTGATCAACGCCTGTCGTACTGCTCCCTTGCGACAGCCGGTCAAGATCATCCAGTTGCCGCCTGACTGTGCGGCCAGCTCCTCCTCCAGATAGCTGGGACGTCCTTTCTCATCGCCCCTCAGTTGGGCTTCAGTGATCGCTCCGGCGAGCCGGTGGTATCCGTCGACACCTCGAGCGAGCACCAGGAGATGCTGGCCTTCGGGATCTGCTACTCCGTTCTGGGGCGTGGTGAGTCCAAGCGACAGCTCGGCTCCGTAGATAGTGCGCAGGTCGTACGCGAGTGCCGCCTCGGCGAAGCGCGAAGCAGCATAGAAGCCGTCATGATCAGTGATCGCCAGCGCGTCCAGTCCTAGTCGTACTCCTTCCTCGATCAGCTCCTCCGGATCGCTTACTCCATCCAGGAAGCTGAAGTTGCTGTGACAATGCAGCTCCGCGTACGGCACCACAGGCCCGGTAGGTCGCTTGACCGACTGCTCGTCCGGCTCATAGGCAGGCCGTTTGTGCGAGTAGCCAGGAGCGCTGTCGCCTTCGGGATTGTCCGATGAGTTGTCTGGCATCGGCCGCCCGGACATCCGACGCTCAAGCTCACGCCAGGAGATCGGCGGGTTATTCCAGCCCAATTTTTTGGCCTTTCTGCTCGCATAGTTCGGCCGCTCGCAGAATGCAACAGACGGCTGGTAGCTCAGTCATAACGTGCCTCGGTCCACCATTGATCGTTTTCCACGACCAGCAACCAGGCGCTGCCGTCGAGGCCGGTGACCTGAAACCTCGCCACCTGGCGGGCCTGGGCTTGGTCCCACCACAGCTCGTCAATGGGCCAGGGACCTGCCCAGGCATCGATTGGCATCGGCTCGGAATCCTCACCGATGCTGACAAATGCGGGTGCAGCGGTCACCAGCCCGCGACTCGTGACTTTTACTGGCCTGCGGTCCTCACTCAGCACAACCGACGGCAGAGGAGTGGAGAAGACCCGCGCCGGAGCCGGCGGTGGGATCGAACCTGGCCACGGCAGCCCCGGATTGCGCTGCATGGCCCGTCGCTCGCCCCAGGGATTCAGCAGCTGACGGTCTCGCGGACTGCGTCCGCCTTGCAACGCAGGAGCCAATACCTCCTCGGGCCCGAGCATGCCCTGCAGTCGGGCGATTCCCCGCTCGACATGCTCGCTCAGCGCGCTGCCCCACAGACCTTCACCATGATCAGCGAGCGATTCGACCGACTCAGGAAGCAGCCGTAACTCGCATACAGGTTCCGGGGCGGGATCACCTTGCAACTGCCAGTAGATCCGATCGATCAGGTCGCTGGCCGCGAACCAGCGCGAATGGGCCCAGACCCGAGATCCTGTCCAGCCGCCCTCGGTCACCGCCTCAATGCGAACCTCGGTGCAGACCAGGCCGTGGTGGGCCAGCTCAGCGACCAGCTTTTCGGCGGTCTGCCGAGCGCTGAACACGATCGGTTCGACCGTCTCCAACGCAGGCGTGAAAGACACTCGCTGGTCCATATCGAGAGGCGGGCGGCGGGAGGCAACCTGCCGGTTGTCCAGTCCGCGCGCCAGTCGATGGAGTAAGGCACCTTCCCGGCCGAAGCGGGTGAGCACATCCCGGACAGCCAATGCGGCAAAGTCTCCGAGGCTGCGGATGCCCAGCCGGCGCAGCAGCGTGACCAGTTCGGCATTCTCTACGACACCGATCGGCAAGACTGAAAGGAATGCTGCCGAGCCACCGCTAGGGATGATCCAGCAATCCTGAGGTGCTGCTCGGCGTGCCGCATGCTCCGCCGCGAAGATGCCGTCAGCGATCCCCATTCGGAAATCCCAGATCCCGGCAGCGACTAGATGCTCAGCAACTACGGCTGCAGCCATTTTTTCACCGCCGTAGAAGCGGCTTGGCACACGGAGTGCGCAGAGGCCGGGTCGTACCGGTGACACGCCTGCCGAGATCTCCTCAATCGCCGACAGCACATTCTCGAAGATTCGGATCTCACTTGCTTCGTTCCGCTCCAAAATGGTCAACTCCGGGCAGCGTGCCGATGCGTCACGGCGCCGCATACCACGTCGGACTCCTTCGACTCTGGCCATGGTTGAGCAGGCAAACACCTCACCGTGGTCGAAGACGGCAAGCGGGAGCTGCAAACTCAAGCCAAGTTCAGTTGCCGCCGCGACCACTGGCCAGTCCGGGCACCAAACGGCGAGTTGTCTCTCCGCTCGCTTGGTGTCGGCCGCTCGCAGAGATTGTCTCTCGGCGCGGGGATTGCGCTGGAATCCTGCGATATCCGACTCCGTGACCGTCATGTCATCCCACCTTGGCCACTGGGAGTGGTATCACCGTGTCATCGCGCTCGACGATTTGTTGATCAACTCCCGGCAGCCAGAGCGGTACGCGGCGTACCGGTCCGCCCTGACGAACCGAGACGACGACACGACGAGCAGTGAGTCGGCCATGTCCCTGGCCTAAGCCGAGCCAGGAGGATTCGGTAATGGTCAGGGTCGCATCGGACCTTGGCCAATCACCCCAGCACACCAAGGCCGCATCCTTGATTCGGAGCCTCGATTTCAGCCGTTCGGCTTGCTGTGCGCTGACTGGCACTAGAGGCTTCACGATTACGAGAGTGGCGACATCGAGCAGACCAGCTGTCACGCTCAGCCAAAGCTCGCCGGGATGCGGCACGACCACGGTTCGGTCGAGATCGATTCCGAAACCGGCTGCTGCTTCCAGCCCGAGATCGGGAGCTCCCACGATGGCGATCCACTCTCCAGCCTGTGATGCACCAGCGACCATGGTCATCGCGAGGCTCGGACTGTCTACCGCATAGGCCTCACCAGTCCGGAGCTGAATGACTCCCGACAAGCCCGGTAACGACTCCAAGGTCCGCGAAATCGCTGAACCTTGCATTCGTTGGACACGCTGCTGCAGCTCGTGGATACGGCTGCTCGTGGCCTGTGGAGACACTCCTCTATAATCGAACATGTATTCGAGCATAGTCAAGACGACTGACACGCTGCAGTGCGATATCCCGATGCCTTGACCAAACCCGCCATAATCCCAATTAGCGTCGTCGGGTTTTGGGCACTCTGGGCCAAGAACGGAGGTGCGGCATGTCTGCGGTGATTGTCCTCAACACCGACAACACGGCCCTGCACACGGTCTCGATCAAACACGCGATTCGGATGTTGGTCCGCGAGGTCGCGATCGTCGAGGAAGCCCGAGATGGACATCGCATTGGCCCATACCCATGGCCTCTGGTCTTGCGCCTGATCCGCTACGTCAAGACAACTTTCCTGTACGCCCGAACGCCGGATTGGTCCAAACGGGGAGTGCTCCGCCGTGATCATCACCGCTGCGCTTACTGTGAGGGCGTCGCAGACACTGTTGATCATCTGCTGCCCCAGTCACGCGGCGGATCCAACAGCTGGCAGAACACCGTGGCTGCCTGCACGCGCTGCAACAATCGCAAGGCCAACCGGACTCCCAGGGAAGCTGGCATGACTCTCGCGTGGAAACCGAGCGTGCCCGCGTGGCGTGAGGCCTACCATCGTCGGAGCTGATCAATGCAATTTTTTTTGAGCTGCTCGCGCATCGCGCTGTATTGATTGCTCGCTCCGCTCGCTGCGATGTTCGCTGAGTAGCCGCCGTCTTCGTCGAAGCTGACGGAACGAAAAGCGTTGCTTCCTCGAACTGTGCCGCCCGCGCCTAGGCGATGCGAAGCTCTGGATATCCGGCAAGGCCGATGGCGCGGCAGAAACGAAGCACCGTTGTCTCCGACGTCTGACACCTGCGGGCCACCGCTGTGATCGAGCTCTCCGAGATGCCAGCCGGGTCAGCGAGCACGGCCTCGGCTACTCGCCTCTCTCGGCAGGCCGAAGATTGGGCAACACTCCGCGCACCTTGATCAACACCGACACAGGCCGACGCGGATCAGGGCGTGCAGTTCCCCGATGTGCACTCACGAGTTGGTCTTGTCTCTCCCCCATCCCTCCCAGAGCCTATCTTCGGCTGGATCATCGGGACGTAGTTTGACATCACGATATTTCCAGGAGTACCCGTGACCGTCTGGAACCCCGACACGTACTTGGAGTTCGCCGATGAGCGCTCCCGACCGTTCGTCGATCTGCTGAGCCGTATCAACGCGGCAGATCCGAAAGTGGTGATCGACCTGGGCTGTGGACCTGGGAATCTCACTGCCTCACTGGCCGATCGCTGGCCCGGCGCGCAGGTTCTCGGTCTGGACTCATCACCAGAAATGATCATGAGAGCCGCCGAGTTTACCGGCCCACGCGTGAGCTTCGCCGTGCAGGACATTCGGGATTGGCGACCGGAGACGGCTCCGGACGTGATCATCAGTAATTCCACATTCCAGTGGGTCCCGGAGCACCGTGGCCTGCTGCCGTTCCTGATCTCCTCGCTCAGACCAGATGGATGGTTGGCCTTTCAAGTGCCAGGAAATTTCGACGAACCGAGTCATCGACTGCTCCGGCAGTTGTCGGCCGACCCGCGCTACGCGTCCATGCTGGCAGATGTCGCCTGGCCCGCCGCGGCCGATGCAGCCTCATATCTTGATGATCTTGCCGGTCTGGGATGCTCGGTGGATGCCTGGGAGACGACGTACGTCCATGTGCTGCGCGGGCCGAATCCAGTCTTCCGCTGGATCTCTGGAACCGGGGCGCGGCCGGCGCTACAGGCGTTGCCTGATGATCATCGGGCACAGTTCGTCGCGGCATACCAGGAGTTGCTCGACCAGGCATACCCGATGCGGCCGTATGGCACCGTCCTGCCCTTCCGGCGCATCTTCGTGGTGGCTCATCGTGGCGCCACGCCGAGCCCTTAGACGGATAGTGCCTGCTGGTCAGTGACCCATAGGCCAACGAGGCCGCGGAAGTGACCCATGAACCAATCGCGCTCATTCTCCGGATACGTCTGGGCGACCGTTTCCGTCAGCATCCGGTCGAAGTCCGGCGATGACACCCACTCGAGGACCAGGTCGTCAAGTCCAGCTAGCGCAGTGTCGCAGAAGTCCAGGTAGCGCTCCTTCTGGAAATGCTCATCCGCCAACTGCTGGTAGCGGACGAGCTTTGCCTCGTAGTCCAGATCTGGATCATCGGCTACGGCGAACCACGGATCGGTGTCGACGTGCAGCTTGGGGCGGCGTTCCGTGGCAGCGCAGAAGGCCGTCCACTTGATCAATGACTTCATGGCCCACGGGAAGTAGTAGTGCAGGGAGGTGACGGCCACATCAGGACAGGCATTGGCGTAGTCGATAGGGAGCACGGTGTCGCCTTGCACCAGCATCTCGCAGGAGTTGAATTCCCACCGGAAGAACGCGTTGACCGTCTGGGTAATGGTGATCGCTTCCTGGCCGACCTTGGGTGACAGGAACTCATAATCGACGGCGTAGCGGTTGTGCATCGGCTCGTCTGGCCGGAAGTTCATCACCATCGTCTCGGGGCCAATGGTCAGCGCCCGCGCGAACACATCAAAGGGCTCAATGGACTTCTGCAGATGCATCAGCATCTCGCCGGAGTCGTCGTACGCCGCCATCAGCTCGGCCTGATTCCGGACCTTGGACACCCCGCGCCAGCCGCCACCGTCGAAGGGCTTCATGAACAGCGGGTAGCCCATTTCCTCGGCGACTGTGGCGAGATCAAACGGATCGTTGTAGTTGCGCGACGTGTACGCCCACCGCACGTTGTCGATCGGGTTCTTGTACGGCACGAGCACCGTATCCGGCACGTTCATGCCCAGCCGGATCAGCGCGCAGTACGCCGAGTGTTTCTCCATCGACTGGAAGGTAAATGGCGAGTTCAGCAGGTAGGCGTCGTCCAGCAACGCCACCTTCTTTAGCCATTCCCGCGGATGGTAGTACCAGTAGGCCAGCCGGTCGATGACCACCTGGTGCCGGGCTTGATCCCGAAGGTTGAACGGGTGGATGTGCACCCGCTCGGTGTCGAGAACGTGATCAACACCTTCGTAGCGGAAAACCCCGAGACGGCTCGAGATCGCTTCGAAGGCCTGTGGCCAGTCCTCCTCGGCGCCGAGCAGCAGGCCGACCAAGTGGCGGTTCACGGACATGCTCACGCTCCTTCATGATCGTTTCAGACTGACGACGGCTCACCTGACCATCGCCCCCGATCATCCGATACTGGCCTCGCTCGATACAGCCCGCAAGGTGTCGGGCATCCGGAGCCCGTTGCGTCTCAGCTCCAGCTCGGCAAGCTGATCGATCACGGCCCGATCACCGGATCGCCAAGCCTTGACAGGGTCGTCGCTGATCTCCGCCAGTACGTAAAGCGGCTGGGCGGCCATGGCCCGGAGTGCAAAGAGATCCAGGTCGGGAAGCGCATCCAAAAAGACCTGCGAGGCCCGAGCCTGCCGATAGAAGCGGATCCGGCGCGGCAGCCAGAACGCCACCACGATCGTCACAGGAATGAGAAAGACCAGCCAGCCGACGATCAGCGCGAGCCGTTCGATGCTGGTGACCTGGTCGTTGGCAGAGGTGATCAAGTTTCCGAGGGTCACCGAGGCAGCGTCGAACGGACGCCGGAGCTGCTCACCAGCGACTGGCACCTTGGCCGCTTCGGACGCTGCCTCACGAAAGTTCTCTGCTAGTCGCGTTGCCGTCCGTGCCGTTTCTCGGGCCGGTACGGCCAATATCTCGATCACCCGGTGGACGAAGATTCCGATGATGGCCCAGCCGACCGTCCAGAGAAGAACGAAACCGTCTCCGAACATCTGGCCGATCATCTTCGCCGGACGCTTAGCGTAGATGCCCATGGCCGCGACACTACCCATGCCGCAGAAGATGGCAGGATTGCCCGGTGTCTCGAACGCGGCGATCTGACAGCTTCTGGGTAGCTCATCAGCGATTTGGATATGTGCTGCTGACCCTCATCTTCGCAGTCGCGGGATGCGGAATATTGCCTCCTAAGCTGAATCCGGAGCCCGACAGCAACACCGCTGATCAGGCAGCAGCGGCGCTGGCAGCGGGTCTCACTGCCAAGGATCTCTCGCCGTTACCGTTCGTCGGCGCCACCGGTGCAGCGGTCAATGATCTGTTCCAGCCGCTCGTCGCGGGAATGGGGCCGTTGAAGCCGGCGGTAACCCTCGGGGCGGTCTCGCGAGACGGGTCCGCTGCCACCGCAACGTTGTCCCTTAGCTGGGCCTTCCCCGGTGTTCCGCAGCGGTGGACGTACACGACAGAGGCCAAGCTGGTCAAGGAGTCCGGACAGTGGAAGACAAGCTGGCAGCCGAGTGTCGTGCACCCACAGCTCGACGGCACGAACCGCCTGTCGCAGCGGCGACTCTATCCAGAGCGCGGTGAGCTGCTGGGAGAGGACGGCGATCCCATCGTCGTCGACCGGCCGGTATTCCGGATCGGGATTGACAAGTCAAAGGTGAGTGACAAGGCGGCCAAGACGTCGGCAGTCCGGCTCGCCAGAGTCGTCAAGATCAACACCAAGGCGTACGCGAAGAAGGTGGCCGCTGCCGGCAGCAGCGCCTTCGTTCCCGCGATCGTGCTGCGCATGGACGCACCCGAGCTACCAATCGGATCCGAGATCCGTGCCATCCCAGGTGCGCTCTCCATCCGAACCGGGCAGATGCTCGCCCCGACCCGCGATTTTGCCCGGCCGATCATCGGCATCGTTGGCGAGGCAACAAAGGAGAATGTCGACGAATCCGGCGCAGCTGTGGTGACCGGAGACCAGGTCGGGCTGACCGGGCTGCAGAAGCGCTACGACCAACAGATGCGCGGGACTCCCGGTGTGCAGGTGCGACTGGCAGCCGCCAAGCCGAGCGGCAGCTCAGCAAGCCCCTCGCCGACTCCCTTACCAGCGGGCGAAGCCCAGCCGGTCGTGCTCTTTGAAGTGAAGCCGGTGCCCGGCAGACCGCTGACCACCACGCTCAATGTCGGGCTGCAGAAATTGGCGGAGAAGACGCTGGCGAATACCAAGCCAGCCAGCGCTCTAGTTGCCATCCGGCCCTCGACAGGGGCAATCGTGGCGGCTGCGAACGGCCAAGGCAACCGTGGGCAGTCCCTCGCTACACTCGGCCGGGCGGCTCCAGGGTCCACGTTCAAGGTCATCTCCGCATTGGCCCTGCTGCGCGCTGACCTGACTCCTCGCTCGGCGGTCAGGTGCCCGCCAACCGTTACCGTGAATGGTCGGAAGTTCAGGAACTACAGCGATTACCCGCGCAGCCAGCAGGGCAGGATCACGTTGCGAACGGCGCTCGCGCAGTCGTGCAACACAGCGTTCATCGGCCAGCGAGGCAAGCTCGACCGCTCTTCACTGGCGGAGGCAGCCGGTTCCTTGGGATTCGGCATCGACTACGACGTCGGCTTCCCGTCCTTCTTCGGCTCAGTACCGGACGATCCAACGGCGACCGGCCGGGCGGCCACCATGATCGGCCAAGGCAAGGTCGAGGCCTCGCCGATGGCTATGGCCGCTGTGGTCGCATCCGTCGCGGCAGGCGAAACCGTGACCCCGCATCTCGTGGATGGCCAGCAGGCCACCTCGAAGGGAAAGCCGCTGACTGATCAGGAAGCCCGCCAGCTGCGCCAGCTGATGCGAGCCGTGGTGAATGAGGGCAGTGGCCGCGTGCTCGGGAGTCTTGCCGGTCCGGCTGTCATGGCGAAGACGGGGACGGCGGAGTACGGCGCATCGAAACCTCTCAAGACCCATGCCTGGATGATTGCGGCGCAAGGCGATCTTGCGGTTGCTGTATTTGTCAACGATGGCAAATCGGGCTCGGGAACGGCTGGACCACTGCTGCGGACATTCCTGGCGAAAGCCCGTTAGGCCTCCCAGCTCGATGCTGGCTGGATCATTTTCGTGCCACTCCGACGGCTACTAGCCATCCTCGCTCGTCTCCTTCCACGAGACCGGCGGACTCGAGTGCAGTGAGTGCGCCGAGGCAAGTTGGAACACTGACACCGGCAGCGAGTGCGATGTCACCGACGGTTGCGCGACGGCGAGCCGGGATTGCTTCGAAGACCGCGAGCTCGCTCTCAGTCAATGCGTCGGTTGCTCTGGCCTGGCCGTGCGCGAGCGGCAGCGTCGCCTGGCCCATGTCGGAGATCAGCTCGAGAACCTCCACCGCCGAGGTCACCAGAACTGCCTGCCCGTTGCGGATCATCAAGTGCGGAGCCGTCGATGCGCGGGAATAGACCGGACCCGGAACTGCCATGAGGGGCCGTCCGCAAGCAAGTGCCCAGCCGGCGGTGTTTCGGGCACCCGAACGCAGCGCTGCCTCGACAACCACAGTGCCCCGAGACATTGCGGCAATCAGCCGGTTTCGGGTCAGGAACCTCACCCGAGTTGGATGGGCGGCGGGCGGCAGCTCTGAGACGAGCAGCTGGTCCTTGGCCAGAGTTTCAAATATCGAGGCGTGGCCGGGCGGATAAGCCACATCGACGCCGTTCGCGAGCACGCAGACGGTTGGTCCGCCCGCGCCAAGTGCACCGCGATGCGCTGCGACGTCGATGCCGAAGGCACCACCAGAGAGGACTGTTACGCCTTGCTCGACCAGATCTGCTGACAGATCTGCGGCAATGCCGTTCCCGTACGCCGTTGCCGCCCGCGACCCGACGACCGCCACAGATCGTTCCATCAAATGAGCGAGATGTCCTGGACCGCGGAGCCAGAGACCAAACGGTTCGCCGCCGCGCCGCTGGATGCTTTCGGCATGTCGAAGATCATCAAGCCCGTCCGGCCACTCGTCGTCGCCGGGAACGATGAAACGTGTCGCCGCCGCCTCGGCCAGTCGCTCGAACACATCGACCCTGACCTGTGCTGCGCGCTGGGCAACCGGCTCGCCCAGCACGCCCTCAATGATCTTGGCCCAAGCACCTTCGGCACCCAGGTTCTGAACTAGCTCGGCAACTGCGGGATCGCCGCCCTCAACGGCGCACGAGAGCAACATGCGGGCCCTGCGATCGGACGCGATCATGGCTCAAACCACCTCCCTCCGCACTGTCCCCGGCTGTTCACCCCGCCGCATCGCCAACGCGATCGCCAGCTCATGGCGGCTCGGCTTGTCGCGACCAGCAAGATCAGCAACGGTCCAGGCCAACCGGAGTACTTTGTCGACGCCGCGGGCGCTGAGTCGGCCGCGGTCGACTGCTTCGTCGATGGCCTGCAAGCCATCAGGAAGCGGCAGATGACGGCGCAGGTATGTCCCGGAAACCGCGCCATTGGTTTGCCAGCCGCTGCCGGCCAAGCGCCGGCGTTGCCGGTCGCGAGCCTCCAGCACCCGCTCCGCGACGGCAGCCGATGACTCGGCACGCTGCAGCGTCGCCCTCTTCAGATAAGCCTTGCGCAGGGGCAGGAATGCCTGGATGATGTCGATGCGGTCCCGCACGGGTCCGGAGATCTTCTCCGCGTACCGGCGCACCACTGTTGGGGAGCAGCGACAATGAGCGCCCGGTGTGGCGGCCTGTCCGCATGGGCAAGGATTCGCAGCCAAGATCAGCTGGAATCGTGCAGGAAAGCGAGCGTGTACCTCGCTTCGCCCGAGCGTGATCACGCCCGACTCCAGGGGCGTTCGGAGCGCATCGATGACTGCAGGCTGAAACTCCGGCGCTTC
>JBKPTR010000208.1:0-7452 GCA_046735615.1 Actinomycetota bacterium | reverse complement strand
GTACCGGACGAAATCCGACGGCGAGTCCCCCCGGCTGGCGGTCCTGGTGCAGCCAATGGTCCACGCGACGGCAGCAGGCGTCGCGTTCACCGCAGACCCGGTGACCGGCGAGCGGGACGTGGTGTTGGTCGAAGCCGTACGTGGGGTGGGCGAGCGGTTGGTTTCCGGCGCCGCCTCCCCCGATGAGTGGGTTGTACATGGCGACTCTGCTTACCGACGAACAGCGACCGGGGAAGACGCCATCGACGCCAGAGTCGCGACAGCCGTTGCGACCATGGCGCGGGGAGTGGAGCAACACCTCGGCGCCCCACAAGACCTCGAGTGGGCACTCGCAGCCGGAGAAGTTGTGCTGCTTCAGGCCCGTCCGGTCACCGCCCTGCCGAAGCAGCCGGTCAAGCCAGTGCCGGTACCGGCCGAGCCGCCATCCGGCTATTGGACTCGCGAGGCAAGTCACGCGCCATCCCCATGGACGCCGTTTACCCGGGTAGTGCTCGGTTCACGTACCCCCACCTATCGCAACATGTGCGCGCAGCTTGGGCTGCTGTTCGACACCATCGACTTCCGCGACATCGGCGGCTGGGAGTACATCCGGATCGTGCCGCTCGGCGCCAATGACCGCCCGGGCCGCGTCGGGGCATGCGTCGCAGCAATGCGAGCCGACGTGTGCGGCCGGATGGTGGGACGGTGGTATGAGGAGTGGCACGGCGAGTTCGCCCGGCGCATCGCCAACCTGCGTGATGTAGACCTGTCGGAGCTAACCGACTCCGACCTGGCCGCGCACCTGAGGAGAGTCCTTGAACTGATGGCGTACGGCTGGAAAGTGCACTTCATGCTGCAGGGCCCAATCGCGATCACCCTCGCCGAGTTGGCCTTTACCTGCCGAGAGCTCGGCCTCGACGAGGCGCACACGTTCAGTTTGCTTGCCGGGCTGTCTGGGAAGTCCACGGAGCCGGGCCGTGCGTTCGCTCCGCTCGCCAAGCTCGCAACGGGGCGGCCCGCCTTACGGCGATGTCTCATCGAGCGCGCCCCCGCCGAAGTCGTCCTCGCCCTGGACGAGCAGTTTGCCGCCGCTTTCACTGAGTTTATGCAGACACACGGCTGCCGAGCACTGTCGCTCTTCGAGGTGGCCGATCAGAACCTGGAAGAGCGACCCGACCTGGTGATCGGCTTGATCGCCGATCAACTTGCCAAAGACACCGATCCTGATCGAACTGACGCGGCGCTGCTCGCGCGACGAAAGCAAGCAACCGCCGACGTGCGGAGCCGGCTCACCTCAGCCGAGGATCAGGCCAGGTTCGACCGGGCGCTGGCCCGGGCCGAAAAGGCGTACCCGGTGCGGGAGGACAACGAGTACTTCACTCTCAGTGTGCCGCTGGCACTGATCCGCCGCACCGCACTGGAGTTCGGGCGCCGGCTCGCCGACCGAGGTCAACTTGACCTTCGCGACGACGTGTTCCAACTCGAGCCTGGCGAGGCCCAGGAGGCGCTCCGGGACGGTGCCGAACGACGCGATCTCGTCGCCCGCGTCAAAGGCGAACACGCCTGGGTGCTGGCCCATCCCGGGCCTGCGTCGTATGGCAAGGACCCCGGACCACCTCCACCATTCGACTCTCTACCGGCCGAAGCACGGCTAGCGAATGAGGGCTTCCTCTGGAGCGTCGAGCAGATCTTCGGTCCAGACACCACAAGGCGGGTGGGGGCGGACAACGTGGTTAGCGGCATCCCCGCCTCACCCGGCAGCTATACCGGCCCAGTTCGGGTGATCAAGAGTGAGGCCGAGTTCGACCGGCTTCGGGCCGGCGACATATTGGTTTGCCCGGTCACCTCGCCAGTCTGGTCGGTGCTCTTCCCAAGCATCGGTGCGCTGGTCACCGACAGCGGCGGGATGCTGTCACACCCGGCGATCATCGCGCGTGAGTACCGCGTCCCGGCCGTAGTCGCCACCGGAAACGGAACCCTAGCGTTACACGACGGCCAGCTCGTCACCGTCGACGGCACCTCAGGCATCGTCCAAGTCGCGCCTGTGGACGACGGCGACTCGGTCGGGATAACCGGGCAGCTCTGGGCCGGGTGACCCTGGCATGGTGACGCCGTTGCGCACCGCGTTTCGAGGCGAGCGGAGTATTCATGAACGAGGCGTTCATCGTCGGGCCGGGTGAGGGACGGCATCTAGACCTCGGCAACTTCGAGGCAGTCGTGCTCGCCACGGCTGCCCAGACGTCTGGGAAGTTCACTCTGCTGCAGCTGCAGAGGGAGCCGCCGGACTTCGGGCCGCCGCTGCACCTCCACCGGGACGCGGCCGAGGCCTTCTATGTGTTAGAGGGCGAGTACCTGATGTACGTCGAGGACCGCCATAGGCCTGCCCGCCCGGCACCTTCGTGTACGTGCCCCGAGACACGCAGCACACCTTCAAGGTGGTTTCCGCCATGCCCGGCAAGAAGCTCAATCTCTTCTCGCCGGCCGCGATGCTTGGATTTTTTGAGGAGCTCGCCGCGGCCGAAGCGACCGGAAATGTCACACCGGAACTGTTGGATGCTATCGCCGCGAGGAACAACATGGAGATGCTCGGGCCGGTGCCGGCCACCTACCTGTGAGCCCGAGCAACGCCCGAGATACTTGTCGACCTAGATGTACATCCAGCACCGATGTTGCGCAGAATCGTTGCTGTACTTTGCTGCTGTACCTGTTGCGCCGCTCGACCTCGTGCGCCTCACGCTGCCGGATGCTCTGAAGCTAAACGCCAGATCGTACTTAGCCGCCCCTTGGGCCAGTGCGAAGTTCAGTTTCTCAGATTTGCGTTACTGCGCTCGGATTGTTGCGGAGCGGGCCACAGGTCGGTTTTGCCGGAGAGCGATGATGCCGCCGGGTGCCGCGCCAGCAACGACGCCAACCTGGAAGAGAGGCATACCGGCACCGTCGTTGGCCGTCGCCGCGAGCAAGGTCTTTGATCTTAAGCTTCCTTCCCTCGACGAGGCCGCTGCCGGCTAACAGGCGATGGACTCCCGGCAAGCGATCAAGGTCCTCCTTCGCCCGTGATCCAGGTCAATCAGCAACAGAAGCAGATGATGTCCAAGCCGGTGCGCTGCAATGCCTCGGCATGACATTTCCTAGGACCGTTCGTGGCGGCGTTGATCTCGACTGGTCAGGCGTAGCCGAGGCATACGATGCGATTCAACAGAACTTCGCTGGCTCCCGGCCACTAGATATGCCCGCTATCTGTCGATGGTCAGCGCCTGAACCAGCCTGCTGCGGTTAGGAGGGGCAGCGGAGGCGAAAGAGCTGACCGCTGTAGTGCGTGACCCCCAGGCCCGATCTCCGCACCTGCTTCGCATAGGTCGAGCCGAAGACGTAGGTTCTGAGGTTGGGGGGAACGCCAGGGCCGGCCGCCTTCTCCTGGGTTGACCAAATCCATAGTCCAGATGAATTGGCGCAATACTGCAGGATCTGACCGACACGGTCGCTCCGGTCGCGCGGGTTAACGCCCATGGCTGCCCACACGTTGCGGCTGGTTCCCAGGTCGCCAGGCAGGAGGCGATACCAGAACTGGTGCCGGGTTCCGTTGTCGTAGGCGAAGATGATCGAGTTGTCCGGAACGACGCGGAGTGCGGCGTCGACATCCTGCTGCGGATCAACGGAACTGCGATCGGCCTCGGCAAAGCCACTCGCTAATGCGACGACCGGCAGGGTGATCAACATCAACATGGGCGCCCACCGCGCCCGGCTCGACAGACCACCTATGCAGCGATCGATCCCGACGACACCCCATAGGCCGAGCAGGAACCACAGCGGCAGCAGCATCGTCTCCCAATCTCCGATGGCGTAACCCAGGGCGAAGACGGCGGTACACATCAGCCAGAGCCCGGTAACTGCCGCAACCAGCGGACGCTGCATGATGAGCATGAGCAGGCCAATGGCACATCCCACGAGGGCAACGCCCAATTGCCGGACTCCGTCGCTCCACAGCTGCGGCAGACGCTCGGTGATGATCTGTTGGAGGGGCACCCCGAACATCTGGCCTGAATACCGGGCGCCGCTAATCACCTCCCAGAAGGAGGTGAGACCCGTGACGCGGGTGTCCAGCAAGGGTGCGCCGGCGGCGGTACGCCAGACGAGATAGGCGTAGGGCAGCAGAGCCAAAGCCGCGCCGAGAGGGAGGAGCCGGGCCAACTCCCGGACGCGAAACAGCCAGGCCGGACGACGGATCGCGAGATAGAGCAGCAGCCCCGGAATCAGCAAGACCTGCGACGTGGCATGCGCAAACGAGAGAGCGAAGATGAGCAGTCCAGCACGCAGCCACACCGGTCGCCACGTACTGTCGTACGCGAGCAGGCAGGCCAGCACGAGCGCCACGAAGAGGGTGCTGAGGGTGTAAACCTCGGCGATGAGGGCGAAATGCCACAGCTGCGGAATCAGGCCCAGCGCGCTTGCTCCACCAGCCGCGACGACGGGACGTACGCCAAGCTTGGTGAAGATCGGCACCGCGACGAGGCAGGCCAGGATAGCGAAGACCGCCGACAGCAGGTTCGCGCGAAACGCCACCGACCCCCACGGCACGATGCGAACGAAGGCGGCATTGAGCATCGTGTACAGCGGGTAGCCCGGAGGATGGGCGGTGCCAAGCACGAGGCCCAAGTAGTCGAACTTCGTCGTGTCAATCGAGAAGTGGTTGCCGGTGCTGCGCTGCACGGTACGCCCATACACCACCGAGAGCACCAGCAGAGGGACAACGTACGGCCAGGCGATGAGGAGCCAGGCCAATCGGGATCGGCGCGGCGCCTTTGGCTGCGCCTCCACCCGCTCGCCACGATCGGTAACCGGGCGATCGCTGGGGAGGAGCAGGCCGGTCATGAAGAGGAATCCCCATCGGCAGTCGGATATAGTTCGGCGGCGTTGCCGTGATCTTTGGTGCCCAGGAATTTAGCATTCGGTGCAAGCAAAACGGATCCAAGATGTGTCCCGGCTTGCTGCTGCGCCACTCGCGTCGGTGATGATCACCGTGACGGTGTCGGAGCCAGACGCAAGTGCCTTTGGCTAGGAATTTGTTGGTCGGGGTGACAGGATTTGAACCTGCGACCTCTTCGTCCGGATCCGAGTGCAGAATCGTCCCTGCCGGGCTCCGGAGCGCGATGGCGTTGCGGATCGCGGACGCGGCAAGTCGTCATCCGACAAGACCCGTCTGGTTCCTCTCGGCTTGACGCATGCCTATATGGGCATATGATGGCTGCCATGGCGCGAGCAGCGACGACGTCGGACGTCTTCAACGCGATCGCCGAGCCGCAGCGCCGGGAGATCCTGGTGCTGCTGCGGGCGGGTGAGCGGCCGGTGACCGAATTGGCCCGGGAGTTGGGGATGACCCAGCCGGGCACATCCAAACACCTGCGGGTGCTCCGGGAGGTCGGGTTGGTGCGGGATCGCAAGGCAGGCAAGCAGCGCCTGTACGGCCTCGACGCCCGCGGGCTGCGACCGGTCCACGAGTGGACCGGTGGGTTCGAGCGGTTCTGGAACGAAAGCTTCGACCGGCTGGACGCGTACGTGCAGGACCTCAAGCAGGCAAGGCAAGAGGAGTAGCTGATGAGCGCGACGGGACGAGGAGGGCCGGCGCAGTCCGCGACGGCCGATCGCGAGATCGTCATCTCCCGGGTCATCGACGCCCCATGGGAGCTGGTGTTCGAGGCGTTTACCGAGGTGCGGCACCTGTCGCGGTGGTGGGGGCCGGAGGGGTTCACCACCACCACGCGGTCCTTCGAGTTCCGCGTCGGCGGGGAGTGGGACTTCGTGATGCACGGACCGGACGGGACGGACTACCAGGAGTGGATCTCCTGGACCGAGATCGCCCCGCCGGAACGGATCGCGCTGCTGCACGGTGAGTCCCGCGGCGACCCGAACGCCTTCGAGTCGGTCCTGACGTTCGCGCCCGACGGCGCGGCGACCCGGATCGAGATGCGCACGGTGTTCCCCACCACGGAGCTGCGCGACGAGGCAGTCGAGAAGTACCACGCGATCGAGGGTGGCAAGCAGACCCTGAGCAACCTGGCTGCCTACGTCACCGAGGTCGTTCGGAAGGGGGTTGAGGACTGATGGCCGGGAAGGTGTTCTTCAGCGTGACGATGTCGCTGGACGGCTTCATCGCGCCCGAGTCCCTCGAGGACTTGATGGGGCAGCAGTGGATGGAACTGCAGCAGTGGATCTTCCCGCAGCGGTTCTTCCGGGAGAACCTGAAGCTCGGCGAGGGCGGCGAAGAGGGGCGCGACAACGACATCGTGCGGGAGACGTTCGAGCGCACCGGCGCGAGCGTGATGGGCAAGCGCATGTTCGACGCCGGCGAGCAGGCGTGGCCGGAGGAGGCGCCGTTCCACACGCCGGTCTCCGTCGTGACGCACACCAAGCGTGACCCGTGGGAGCGGCCGGGCGGCACGACCTTCCACTTCGTCAACGACGGCATCGAGGCAGCGCTCGACCAGGCCCGCGAGGCCGCCGGCGACCGGGACGTCCGCATCGCGGGCGGCGGCGCAACGATCCTGGAGTACGTGAACGCCGGCCTGATCGACGAGTTCTCGATCGCGCTCGCACCCGTGCTGTTCGGCTCCGGAATCCGCTTGTTCGAGGGCGTGGACGCGGGCCGCGTGGCCCTGGAGCCGGTTCGCGCGGAGCCGACGCAGCGGGTGACCCACCTGACCTACGCAGTCCGGGAGCGGTAACTGTCTCGACCTCAGCGCTCGCCCGTCGAGGTGTGTGATTGTGCGTCGACCGCCCTGTCGACGCGGCAGGCAGCACTCGGCGAGGTTGGATCGTTCGATGATGGCGCCAAGCCGGCGTTTGGTGGCACCCCGACGCGCGGGGCTTGAGCTTTGTCGACCGCGTCCTGTTCCGTCACGCAGGTGTGGAGCTCGGGCGCGTCGCCGAGCCCGTGCTGTTCGTCGGCGCCGGGCCCGGTCACGTACCCGTCCAGCGACATGGTGATATCGGCGATGACCTTCGGCATTGCGGGCTCGTCTCGGCGACGATCAGTAGTGCAGACCGCGAGCCGACCGCCGACTCATCGGGGCAGAGCAATCTTTCGGCGGGAGATAGTTTGGCGGTTCCGTCGACCGGGCGCCGGCGACGTAGCGGGGAGCGCGACATGACTTACAAAGTGGACTTCGTCAACGTCTCCACCGTCGGCCTTGAGTCGTCGCCGGTGGCGGCTGCGCTCGCTGGCCTGCGGGCGAACGAGGCTCGCTACTTCAAGAACAAGTACGACCACGTCTTCACGGTCGAACCGGCCGCCAAGGCCAAGAAGGCCATCGACTGGGTGCACCGGATCCTCAAGGAGGAGCGCGACATCGTCATCGCTTCGCCCCCGCTCGAGGCGACGACCTTCCAAGTTGAGAACATCCGGTGGACCTACGTGTTCTACGAGAGCGGGCTCTCGATCAACGTCCTGTATCCGCTCGAGGAACCGAAGAAGCGTGC
>JBKPTR010000207.1:0-17388 GCA_046735615.1 Actinomycetota bacterium | reverse complement strand
GATTTGATGCGCCGCGACACACTGCTCGGAACTGTGCATGGCATCCTGGCGGCGCAGCTGATCAAGCCTCAGGCCAGGCTGTTGGCCAGCGATCGTGGCATCAGCTGTGTGACGGTTGACTATGACCTGTTGCGGGGACTGGATAGCGCCGACGATCGGTTGTTCTGATTAGGAGTTCGACGCCTTGGCGAACTCGGGCTCATCGCCATCAGCTGCCACCGAGTCGCGGTTGTCGCTCTCGCCCTCGATCGCCTGTTCAGCTTCGGTGTCGGCCACGTCCTGCTCGGCCCGGTTCTGCTCGGCCTGCCCGTCTGCTTCATCGGTCGCATTGCCCACGGTCGGATCGCTCTCGATCTCGGCCGCGGCGCCGCCGGCTTCCGCGTTGGCCGGAAAGGCCGTCTCCGGCACCTCAGGGAGGTCAGGCAGGTTCTCCGCAGTCTCGACCGCCAGCGCGCTCACCGAAGCAAGCTGGTTGAGCATCGCGTGCTTCCGCCGCACGAGCAGTTCCTGCTCGTCCCTCATCTGGCGTCGGCGGAGCGCAAATTCCTGACGCGCTCGGTCATCGATCATCGCCGCCTGATGTCGCGCTCGATCGATGATCCCGTCCGCGTCGCCACTAGCATCCACCTTGATCCGTTCTGCCTCCGCCAGCGCTTCATTGCGAAGCTTTGCTGCATGCTCGGTTTCCGACGTCAGGTGTTCGCCGGCGGCCCGCTGCAACTCGGTCGCCTTCGCCAGCGTCGCCTCGATGGCCTGATTAGCTGATACCTGCGCTTCCTTCAGTTCGGCCATCACATGCTCGCGCTGGTTTGCGATCTCCTGGCGTAACGCTGCACTGGCACGTTCAGCAGCTGCAAGCAGTTCTTGCGACTCAAAACTGGCTGCTTTACGCATGCCGGTGGCGGCTGCTTCCGCCTCGGTCCGAACGGACTCGGCCTGGAGCCGAGCCGAGCTGAGCAACTGCTCAGCCTCAGTCGCGGCATGTTCCCGCAATTGTCCGGCATCTCGCTCGACCTGCTCCCGCAGGGCGTCCAACTCGGCCCGCTGGGCGTCGCGCATCTCGGCCAGTTCCTCGTATGCGCTCTGGCGGAGTTCGTCGATCTCGGCCTGTCGGTGTGCACTCAGCCGATCCGCTTCCTGAACGGCGCCCTGCGTGATGTCGTTTGCCTGCTCCTCGGCGATGTGCAGGATCTCCTGAACCCGGGCTCCGAGTCCAGAGAAGTCGGCGTGATTCGCTCGCGCATGGGCATCATCGAGCGCCTGGCGAAGCTCATGGTTGTAGGCGATCAAGGAATCGTATTGCTGCAGAAGCTGGGTGATCTGGGCCTGCGTCGCCCGCACGAAATGATCAACGGCTTCGCGATCATATCCCTTGCGCGCCAGCGGAAAGCGGCCATTATCCAGATGCGGGTCAGCTGTCGGGGGCATATTCATACCGGCTCCTCACACGCCAAAGTGCCGTCACCCCGAGTCATCTCAGGGTAACGGCACCTGAAGCCGAGGGCCAGCGGTCAGACGGTGGTGATCATCGCAGCTGGCCTGCGGTGTAGCGCTGAGCTACTTAGACTTGGCTCCTTCTCCCGATAGGTCGGAGGGGGCCACGAGGACCGTGGCGTCACCATCGATCTCCAGCTCATCGGCTTCACTAGGTGACTTGCCACCGTTTCTGCCGGAGCCGGCACTGCTACCTGCAGGACTGTCCTCGCCAAGGCCCGCCGGCGGGAGCATGTCGGGCCGCATTACGGTGCGATCGCCAGCTTCGCCCTCCAGATCGCTCGGGTCGTCCAGGTCGGGGAAGGCGCTGGCCGTTTGCTCCGCGAGGGCCGACAAACTGGCGAGCTGACTGAGTACTGCCTGCTTGCGCTGATGCAGCAGCTCTGTCTCACGACGCAGCTGCTGCTTCCGCCACGCAAACTCCTGTTGAGTCCGCTCGTTGATGGCGGCAGCCTGCTTCTTCGCTGTGGCGATCCGAGCCTCGGCCTCCTGAGCGGCGGCGGCCTTGCTCTGCTCGGCTTCGGTGAGAGCCTCGGCGCGAATACGTGCGGCTTCGGCCAGGTCAGCCTCAAGGCGGTCCGCGGATTCGCCGTGATATTTGGTTGCCTCAGCGAGCAGCGCCGCAGTCTTCTGCTGCGCGTCGTCGTGGGCCAACTTGAGCTCCGCGATCGCCTTCTCCCGTTCAGCTGCCAGCTTGGATCGCGCCTCTGCCGCCTCACGCTCAACAGTGCGGCGCAGGTTCTCGGTATCGAGATAGGCGTTCTGGCGCGTCGCCTGCGCCTCGTTGTCGGCCTCTCGGCGCAGCGACTCGGCTTGCCGCCGAGCAGCGGCGATCAGGGCTTCGCCCTCGGTCTTGGCCTTATCGACTTGCGCCTTGACCTCATCGCGCAGCTTGGTGCGTAGCTGATCAATCTGGGCGGCACCACCGGTCTTGATCGCGTCGCCCTCTCGGGCCGCGGAGCTGCGCAGCCCATCAGCCTCACGACGCGCCTGCTCCTTGAGCTTCTCGGCCTCAACTGTCGCGTTCTGCACCAGCTCGCGCGCCTGCTCCTGAGCCAGCCGGAGAATGTCGTTGGCGCGCCCACCCAGGTTGGCGTAATCGACGTCCTTGTCCGGCCGATCGCCAGCCGAGGCGACTTCATCTTGGAGCATGGTCACTTGCTGCTCGAGCTGAGTCGCGTGTCTACGGGACTTGACGACGCTTTCCTCGAGTGTGCGGACGTAGTCGTCAACCGCGGTGCGGTCATAGCCGCGTAAAGCGGTGGGAAAGTTGCCGACCGCGCTTGCTGTGTCGTCGAACAGGCCGAGCCCCGTGTTGTCTGATGCGTTCACCGCAAGAAACCCTCTCCGAAAATAGGTATTGACGCCGAGTCTGTGCCCGCGTGAGCGACGGCCGTTCGCTCAGCCGTTGTGCGGATCCGGCGCGGCGTGCTCGACCAACTCGAGCAGAACACCGCCAGTGTCCTTGGGGTGGACAAAGTTGATCTGCGAGCCACGGGTACCGGCTCTTGGTGCATCATAAAGCACCCGCACACCGCCTTGACGCAAAATCCTGGACGCGGACCGGACATCGGATACAGCGTAAGCCACGTGGTGCAAGCCGCTTCCACGTCTCATCAGAAAGCGCTGCAAGACCGAGTTCTCGGTAAGCGGCATCAACAGCTGGAGCTGGTTGCCGGCCGGTCCGGCCTCGCTGCCGGCAAGCATCACTTCAGCCACCTGTTGGTCAAGGTTGTCTTCCCGATGCACCACCCGCAGACCAAGGACGTCACGATAAAAGCTGATCGCTGTTTCGAGGTCGCTGACCGCCACGCCGACATGATCAAGGCCGAGCAGGCCCGGCAGCACGCTTCCGAGATCGGAGGGCATTCTGGTCATGGACAGTAGGGTGCCAGACTGGTCTCGGACAAAGCATCGGACATGATCGTCAGCGCTGAGCTGCGAGCTGGGAGGTGGTCATGGGATCAGTCATTGTCGGAGGGGCACGTACGCCGATCGGGAAACTGCTTGGCGGCCTGAAGGACGCTTCCGCGACGGATCTTGGTGGTTACGCCATCGCGGCGGCGCTCGAGCGCTCAGGCGTTGCCCCGGAGCACGTCGACTATGTCGTGATGGGTCATGTGCTCCAGGCCGGCACCGGTCAGATCCCAGCTCGGCAGGCGGCAGTCAAGGGCGGAGTCGCGATGTCGGTGCCAGCAGTGACGATCAACAAGGTCTGTCTGTCAGGACTGAATGCGGTGGCCCTTGCTGATCAACTGATTCGGGCGGGGGAGTGCGACGTGGTCGTCGCTGGCGGCATGGAGTCGATGACTCAGGCACCGCATCTGTTGCCGCGCTCACGATCAGGGTTCAAGTACGGGGACGTCACGATGATCGACCACATGGCCTACGACGGCCTGTGGGACGCTTTCACCGACCAGGTGATGGGCTCGCTGACCGACGGTTGCAATCGCGGCGAGCAACTGGTCAGTCGGGAAGATCAAGATGCATTCGCGGCACGCTCCCACCAGCGCGCGGCTGCGGCCACTGCCAGTGGGGCTATGGCGGAGGAAATTGTTGAGGTGCGTCTCCCGCAGCGTCGTGGTGCCGATGTCGTGATCAGTAAAGATGAAGGCATCCGCGACGGAGTGACGGCGGAATCGCTGGCCAAGCTGCCACCCGCATTCGGGCGTGACGGCACGATCACTGCAGGCTCGTCCAGCCCGATCTCCGACGGTGCGGCGGCCATGGTGGTGGCGAGCAAAGAGGCTGCCGACCGGTTGGGACTCACGCCAATCGCAGAGATTGGCGCCCATGCGAGCGTCGCCGGTCCTGACTCCTCACTCCAGCTCCAGCCAGCAAATGCGATCAACGTAGCTGTGAAGAAGCAACAGATCAGCGTCTCTGACCTGGACCTGATCGAGATCAACGAGGCATTCGCTGCCGTTGGTGTCGCGAGTGCACGGGCATTGGGCCTAAGCGCCGGTGAGACTGACGAGCGGGTAAACGTCAACGGTGGGGCGATTGCACTCGGCCATCCGCTCGGCGCATCAGGCGCTCGTCTCGTGCTGACCTGTGCGATGGAGCTGAAGCGACGCGGTGGCGGCACCGGTGTGGCCGCACTCTGCGGCGGCGGTGGCCAGGGTGACGCCTTGATCATCATTATTCCTTCGGACGGCAGCTAAGCGGACCCGTCCTTGTCTGTTGATCGTGACGACGTACGCGATGTTGTCGCCGAAGTGCGATTGGGCAAGCCGCGGGCGCTGGGTCGTTTGATCAGCTGGATCGAGAATGCATCGCCGGCTTTGCCGATGATCATGAAGGAGCTCGCGCCAGATACTGGACGAGCCCACGTGATCGGCCTGACGGGCGCGCCTGGAGTCGGCAAGTCGACCACGGCAACCTCCCTGGTCCGCGAGCTCCGGTTGCGCGGCCAGCGGGTCGGTGTACTCGCGGTGGATCCGAGTTCGCCCTTCTCCGGTGGTGCGCTCCTCGGTGATCGGGTTCGGATGCAGGAACACGCGCTGGATCGCGACGTGTACATCAGGTCGATGGCAACCAGAGGCCATCTCGGCGGGCTCGCTGTTGCCACGCCGCAGGCCCTACGGGCCTTTGATGCCGCTCGCTTCGACACAGTGATCGTCGAAACGGTCGGGGTCGGCCAGTCGGAGCTGGAGGTTGCGGAAACGGCCGATACCGTCCTTGTGCTGCTGGCACCTGGCATGGGGGACGGGATCCAAGCGGCGAAGGCCGGCATCTCGGAAATCGGCGACATCTTCGTCGTCAACAAAAGTGATCGCGACGGTGCTCAGGCACTAGTGCGGGAGCTGCGGACAATGATCGCGCTCGCAGACCGGGATCCGCAAGACTGGAAACCGCCGATAGTCAGCACAGTTGCGTACCAGCATCGCGGGATTGATGATCTACTGGAGGCTGTCAATCGGTTCCGGGCATCCCAAGTCGACACCGGACGCGCCCAACAGCGCCGCATTCGCCGGGCCCGGCGAGAGGTTGAAACAATCGTCCTCGCCAGGCTACGCGCCGAGTTTCGGCTCAATGGCGAAGCTGGGCTGGATTATCTTGCCGAGGCGGTAAGTCGAGGTGAGCTTGATCCGTACGCCGCTGCCGACCGAGTGGTCGTCGCTGTCAGCCGCAAGCTTCCGGAAGTTGTGTGACCTGACCGATAGCGGCGTGCCTGCTACGAGCCCCTTGGTCCATCGGGTAAAAAGAAGAGTGTCGAGGGCGTCTGCCTGTACACGGCGCACGGTGGTCGAATAGTCTGCGGTTGGGACGGAAGGATGCGTAGTCCGACATGTGGGATTGGATCAAGCGGATAATCCTCTTCTTAGTGGTGTTCTTTTTTCTCTTCTTGATAATTTTCAACCCGGACGACGCTGCGGATATTGTCAACAGCATAATTACAGGGATTTCCAAAGTGTTTCATTCACTCTTTTCTTTCTTCGAAAACTTGCACTTGCCCGGCGGCGGCTAAAGATGTCCAATTCACTTATTTCTTTCTTCAAAGAATTAAACTTTCCTCCGCTGGTGTAGGCATGCTGAAATGGCTCGATCCGCATGTCGACAAATACATCTTGACGACGGCTGGTGAGCAGAAAGTTGTGGAGGTCCGTAAGCACTGGGCGGCAAGTGCCTGGCCGGCAGTACGACTTGCCATCAGCATCGTGATCTTCGCTAACGCCTTCGCGTTCCAGGGCGCCGTTTACTGGATCTTGTTCCTGCTCGGCATGACGCTTGGGCTACAGGCGCTGTGGCGAATCCTTGAGGAATATCGCGATCGGTTCGTGATCACCAACCAGCGGGTGTTCCGTGTCCATGGAGTCCTGTCTGTCCAGCGCGCCAGCGTGCCGCTGTTGAGGATCTTGGACATCACCGTCAGGAAGTCGGTCATCGGTCGCTGGCTGAATTACGGGGATTTCATTTTCGAGTCCGCCGCGCAGGTCCAGGGCCTGAACGTGATCAGTTTTGTCAAGGAGATCGACCAGCGCGAGGATGTACTGCGCATGGTGATGCTGGGCGAGCTGCCACAGGCCGTCGTAACGGCGGAGGAAGACGACGGAACGTGAGTGCCGTAGAACGCCATCGGCTGCCATTCGACCCGATCGAGGAGGCAGCCAAACAGTGGGACACGCAATGGGGTGAGATGCACCGGATGAGGGCTGTGACCTCACTGATGCGGGTTCATCAACTACTCCTCACCGAGCTAGACGAGTTGCTCCGCCCGTTGGGCCTGACTTTTGCCCGCTACGAAGTGTTGGTCTTGCTGTCCTTCTCACGCCGCGGCGCCCTACCCTTGGGCAAGATCGGGGAGCGGCTTCAGGTACACGCCACGTCGGTGACGCCGCTGGTGAAGCGCCTGGAAGCAGCCGATTTGATCAGGCGTACGCCACACCCCGAGGATGGCCGCGCCGTATTGGCCTCGATCACCACCAAGGGGCGGCTTGTCATGGAGAAAGCCACTCACGCAATCGTCGGTGCGCGCTTCGGGCTGAGCGCATTGAGCGAGGAGGAGTGCGATCAGCTGACGTGGTTGCTCACCATGCCGCGTGAGGCCGCGGGAGACTTTTGAGGCCGACTCTCGCAGCTCAGTCTTCTCGCATCGGCTTCCTACTAGGCGCGTTACTAGGGCGTCCTAGTATTTGAGCTGGAGGTGCAATGCCCGCACAAGGGTCTAGCGGTAGGGAGCGTTGGGCGGCTGCCTTTGCGGAGGCACAGGCCAAGGGCCAGCTTCGTGACGCCGACTTCACAACCATTTCGGGTCTGGAGGTCGATCCGGTCTACGGACCTGAGGACGAGGACGCCGATGAGCGAATGGAGCGTATCGGCTGGCCCGGTCAGTTTCCCTTCACCCGCGGCCTCTATCCGAGCGGTTATCGCGGCCGTCCCTGGACCATTCGGCAGTTCGCCGGTTTCGGCAATGCCCAGCAGACCAACGAGCGATACAAGATGATCTTGGCCGCTGGTGGCGGCGGGCTCAGCGTCGCGTTCGACATGCCAACCTTGATGGGCCGCGACTCCGATGACAACCGCAGCCTCGGTGAGGTCGGTCACTGCGGGGTGGCGGTCGACTCCGCAGCGGACATGGATCTGCTGTTCTCTGGAATTGATCTCGGTGTAGTCACCACGTCGATGACGATTTCCGGCCCGGCGGTACCGATCTTCTGCATGTACCTAGTGGCCGCGGAGCGGCAAGGAGTTGATCTGACAACCCTGAACGGCACCCTGCAGACCGACATCTTCAAGGAATACATCGCTCAGAAGGAGTGGCTCTTCCCGCCCGGTCCGCACCTTCGTCTGATCGGGGACATGATGGAGTACTGCAGCCGCGAGATCCCTTCGTACAAGCCACTGAGCGTCTCGGGATATCACATCCGGGAAGCGGGATCGACTGCCGCCGAAGAGCTCGCCTTCACGCTTGCCGATGGCTTCGGTTACATCGAACTCGGGCTGTCGCGAGGCTTGGACATCGAACGCTTCGCCCCCGGCCTGAGCTTCTTCTTCGATGCGCACATCGACTTTTTCGAGGAGATCGCAAAGTTCCGGGCCGCACGCCGGATCTGGGCGCGATGGCTGCGCGATCGGTACGGCGCAAAGACAGTCCGGGCGCAGTCGCTGCGATTCCACACCCAGACCGCAGGAGTTTCGCTCACTGCGCAGCAGCCCTACAACAACGTCGTACGAACTGCTATCGAGGCGTTGGCTGCTGTCCTGGGCGGAACCAATTCGCTGCACACGAACGCGATGGATGAGACGCTGGCACTGCCTACCGAGGAATCTGCCGAGATCGCGCTGCGCACCCAGCAGGTCCTGGCTGAGGAAACCGGAGTGGTCAATGTGGCCGATCCGCTCGGTGGATCCTGGTACGTCGAGGCCCTTACCGACAAGATCGAAGCCGAGGTACTGGCGACCCTCGACCGGATTGAGGAACTCGGTCGCGGCACCACCCGGCAGCACGAAATAGGCCCGATCACGTCTGGGATCCTGCTCGGCATTGAGGAGGGCTGGTTCACCGCACAGATCGCCGACTCGGCGTTTCGTTATCAGGCCCAGCTGGAAAAAGGCGACAAGAAGATCGTCGGTGTCAACGTGCACACCGCAACCATCACCAAGCGACTGGAGATCCTCAGGGTCAGCCACGACGTGGAGGTCCAGCAGTGTGAAACTCTCCGGATCCGTCGCACCTCTCGCGACGGTGCTGCAGTCGATGCCGCATTAGCGGAGATGATCAAGGTTGCCCGGACCGATGGCAACATGATCGAACCCATGCTGGCGGCGGCGCGGGCTGAGGCGACGCTCGGTGAGATCTGCAACGCGCTGCGCGCGGAGTGGGGCGAATACGTCGAGCCAGCGCGCTTCTAAATGGGTAATTGCAGTCCATAACCGACATATCAGCATGTCAGTCGGCCATGGCCCTCTGAAACGCTGACACATCAATAGGGTTTGGCGAGAGGAGGTGCGCGTGAGAACCGGGGCCTTACTGCTCATCGGAATCGGAAGCGCGCTGGTCATCGTCACTGTACTGGCGGTCCTCCTCGTTCCCTCCGGCCGTCGGCGCCAGCCGCCGAGCATCACCCCCCGCCGCCCGACAATGCCCCGGTTCAGGATTCCTTTCGCTTCACCAGCAGGCTCGCTCCTCAAGGGGTTTAGTTATCTGTACGCGCCACTCAGGTATCCGCGCGTGCACTACAGCGTTGGAGGCCGGCTGCACCATGCAATCGCCCGCATCGATGCAGTCGATCCATCGGTCGCACCGCAGCGCGTCAGCCAGGCGCTGCAGCAGATGGTGGAGGCTGTCGGCCCGGCAGAGTCGCCGGCGGAAGGCGGCGAACCGGTCGTCGACCTCTTTGATCAACCGCGAAATGAGGAACAATGAGCGAGCGGTCATCTCGATACGACCGTTATCAAGATCCGCTGCAGGTCTATGCCGAGGCTGATGCCGAGACACGCGCGGTGATCGAGAAGGAGTTGGATCGCATCGCGGCCCTTGATCAGCGCGAGGTGCGGCTCAACGCACGCGGTCTCAACTACGGCGTGGTGATCACCCTTGCGTTCCTGGCAGCCTGCGTCTATCTGATCGCGACGGGGCATGGTGTCGAGGGCACGGTCCTGGGCGTCATCTTCATCATCGGTCTGGTCGCTGTCATCGCCTTTGGCCGCAGACGCTGACCCCTGTTTCCTCGGCTCAGGAAGGCAGGGCTTGCCGAGCGTCGTACCAGCTAGCGGTGTCTGTAGCGCTCGGAGCGAATTTGAGATTCGAGGCGATTCGATCGATCACCGCGAGTGCACCACGCTGTGCTCCGATGTCAATACGACCAGGAGTGGTGAGTTCGCCGCGTACGCAGACATGACTGTCCCCGAACGGCCGGCACACTGCAGCGTGCCTGCCATTGGTGTAGCGGGGCACAAAGGAGGAGAAGTTTCCCCCGTACATCGGCAAGCCTGCTGGGTAGCGAATGCTGATGTGGAGGATGCCCTCGGGATAGTCGTTGCGGGCCAGGTAGATCACTGTGGAGTTGCTCACCAGTCCTCGGACGACTGAGCTGACCTCATAGTGCCGGGGCAAGGATCGAATGCGGTAGGGCAGCAAGATCGGCTCCGCCTCAAGTGCCACACGGTTTCCAAGCTTCGGCATCATTTCGCGCGGGGCGACCAGATCGCCACATTCGATGATCACCAAGGCGGCGTCAGAGTATTCCCACCACAGCATGGCCCCGCCACCATTAGGCCAGACTCGCTCCGCGTAGAAAGCCGACCGAGTGCCAACTCGAACCTTGGTCGGATTGCGTGGCAGCTGTCGCACCCAGGTGGCGCCCGTGGCGCCGACCGCAACCGAGCATCTGCCGGTTCCCGGCGGCTCCGTGCGCAGGATGGTTGTCTCCCATTCGCGCTCTACGGTTCGGCTGCGGACCGACCAGCCCGGGAGGGCTCGAACTGTGTGGGAGAACGTCCAGACTCCCGCTGGGCGCGGTTCGATAGAGGGCCGGTGTACAGCGCTTACGGTCACCAGCACAGCTGCGAGCGTTCCCACAGCGACTCCGACCAGCCCGATCCGACGTCGCCGACTAGCCCGTGCCCTCGACTGCCGGTCGAAGGCTCGGGATACTTCGGCCGGAGTGGGCTGATGCCAGCTGGCGATGTCCAACGCGGCCCGCACCGAGTAAGGATCACCACCGGTGGCGGCGAGTCCGCGATCCAGCTCGGTACGTACCCGAGCAGCCGACCGGTCCACAATTCCGGCGATCTCTGCGTAGGTAATGCCTTCGAGGTAACTGAGCATCAGCAAGGCACGATGGAGTTTCGGCAGCTGATCGTATGCAACAACGACCGCGCGGAGCTCCTCGGGCACTCGCTCCATCCCGCCTCGGACAGCGAGATCGGGCGCGTGTCTCGGTTGCAGGAAGGTTCGCACCGTGAGCTCGCGCAGGTCCGCCGGTGAGTCGACTAGGGCCGACCACCGCTGGCCCGCGGCAACCAGCACCGCTCCCGCCAGCTGGGCTGAATCGGGGCTGAGCGCCGTGCACCATCGGAGCAGATCCGCCAGCTCGTCGGCGTGCACCCATCTATTTTGGCCCCTGCTGCTCGTGCATCGCGCGCTAGTGATCCGCCATCGTCGTCACTCGTCGCGGACGAAAAGCGTGTCCGCTCATCGCTCCTCCGATCGTCGGGCGCGCGATTTGCCGACGCTCGCAGCATGCAAGATAGTCCGGTTGCGGAGAGCGATGCCCGGTGGCCGACGCTCGCTGCCTCCGTGCACTTGCCTGTCAACATCCCACGTAGCGTGAGACGTTGGCGCTGTACCCGACATGCATGCCATGCACAGGGTGAACATCCCACACAGCGTGGGATGTTCACGGTTCGGGCAGTACTAACTTCCGAGAGCGGCAGAGACGACGGACCGGGCCGCCTCCTGGACCTCGGCGAGGTGCTCGGGACCCTTGAATGACTCGGCGTAGATCTTGTAGACGTCCTCGGTGCCGGAGGGCCGCGCGGCGAACCAGGCCGACTCCGTCGCAACCTTCAGGCCGCCGATGGCGGCGTCGTTGCCGGGCGCTCTGGTCAAGATCGCGGTGATCGGTTCTCCTGCCAGTTCAGTGGCGGTGACCGAGGACGCATCAAGCTTGGAGAGCTTGGCCTTCTGCTCGCGATTTGCGGGAGCATCAATGCGGGCGTACGCCGGGGCACCATGTTCGGCAGTGAGTTCGGCGTACAGCTCGCTTGGCGACTTACCGGTGACTGCCTTGATCTCGCTTGCCAGCAGGGCGAGCAAGATGCCGTCCTTGTCGGTGGTCCAGGTGCTGCCGTCGAGTGCCAGGAACGATGCGCCTGCCGATTCCTCGCCGCCGAAACCGATCTCGCCGGTCCGTAGGCCCGGTACGAACCACTTGAAGCCAACCGGCACCTCAACCAGCGTCCGGCCGAGCCCCGCAGCGACCCTGTCGATCATGGATGAGGAGACCAACGTCTTGCCGACACCGGCGTCCGGACGCCAGCCCGGCCGGTTTGCGTAGAGGTATTGGATCGCGACAGCGAGATAGGCGTTGGGGTTCATCAGCCCGGCGTCCGGGGTGACGATGCCATGCCGGTCGGCATCGGCATCATTGCCCGTGGCGATGTCGTACTCGTCCTTGTTGCGGATCAGACTTGCCATGGCGTTGGGCGAGGAGCAGTCCATCCTGATCTTGCCATCGGTGTCGAGGGTCATGAATGACCAGGTTGGGTCGATCTTCGGGTTGACAACCGTCAGGTCGATGCCGAGGTTCTCCGCGATGTAGCCCCAGTACTGCACGCTGGCCCCGCCCATCGGGTCGGCGCCTATGTGAACTCCAGCGTCTCGCACGGCCTTCAGGTTCAGGGCGTTGACCAGATCCTCGCAGTAGGCGCCGAGATAATCGAAGCGATTGATCTCGGGGAACACATCGGCATACGGCCGTCTGCGGATCGCCGAGCCATCGGCCAGCAGCTCGTTGGCACGCGCCGCGATGGCGCTCGTCGCATCAGTGTCCGCCGGGCCGCCGTGTGGCGGGTTGTACTTGAAGCCGCCATCGCGCGGCGGGTTGTGCGACGGGGTCACCACGATTCCGTCGGCGGTGTTGCTCGCAGTCGCCGTCGCGTTGTGCACGACTATCGCGCGCGAGATTGCCGGTGTCGGTGTGTAGTCCTCGTCGTCCTCGGCGCAGACTGTGACGCCGTTAGCCAGCAACACTTCGATGGCGGTCGTCCAGGCAGGAGTGGACAGCGCGTGAGTGTCCTTGCCGATGTAGAGCGGTCCCGTGATGCCTTGGGATCCGCGGTACTCGACAATCGCCTGAGTCGTAGCGGCGATGTGCGCATCGTTGAACGCGGTGTCGAGACTCGATCCTCGATGTCCGGAGGTCCCGAACGACACCTGCTGGTCGGGATTGCTGGGGTCGGGAACCAGGTCGTAATAGGCGCTGATGACAGCGTCGACATCGATGAGGTCTTCTGGGAGGGCCGGCTGGCCGGCGCGAGGATGAGCCATGTGCCACATTCTGCCGACAAACGCAGGCACCGCGCGACTACTTCCGGACGTGGTGATCGCGGCTTGAAACGCCGCGCACCAGCTGAAGAGGGGTTCTGCCAGGATGGGGAGCATGAGCTCGTCCAGCTTCAACCGTCCCGGCGCCGTTGATCTTTCTCAGCTCACGCAGCGGGCACAACAGTCGGCTTCCGGCTCATCGCTTGGACCGCGAACTGCCGGCGCGTCGTACGTAGTCGAGGTCACCGAGCAGACTTTCGAAGCGGAGACCATTCGCAAGTCCGTCAAGCACCCGGTGGTCGTCGAGCTTTACTCGCCACGTGTTGCCACGGGGCAGCAGCTATCCGACGCCTTGATCGAGATCGCGAACGCCTCTGACGGCAAGTTCCTGCTCGCCCGGCTGAACGTCGACACAGCCCCCGGGATCGTCCAGGCGCTCGGGCTGCAGGCGGTCCCTACCGTGATCGCGTTGATCAACGGCCAACTTGCGCCGCTTTTCCAGGGAGTACTGCCTAAAGATCAAGTGCAGGCCGCGATTGATCAACTGCTCAAGGCCGCGGTAGCCAACGGGATGGTGGGACGCGCCGAGCCTGCAGGTTCCGAGCAGGCAGTACCAGAGCCGGAGCCCGAGGCAGATCCCAGATTCGCGGCTGCGGACGCGGCGCTGGAGCGCGGTGACTTCGCCGCCGCACGGAAGGAGTTCGACAAGCTGCTTCAGGTCAACCCAAACGATGTTGAGGCCCAAGTCGGCAAAGCACAGGCCGGACTCTTCGCCCGTGCGGCAGTGCTTGATCCGCAGTCCACCCTCGCTGCCGCAGATGGCTCAGATGATCTAGACAGCCAGTTGGCAGCCGCCGACATCGAGATGATCACCGGAGAAGTGGAAGCTGCCTTCGCACGCTTGATCGGGATGATCAAGAGATTGTCCGGTGCGGAGCGGGATCAAGCTCGGGTACGCCTGCTGGAATTGTTCGAGACGCTTGGCAACACAGATGAGCGGGTGCTCAAGGCTCGCCGGGATCTGATGACCGCACTCTTCTGAGCACGCTTTGCGCTCTTGGAGACTGTGCGCTAAGCCTCTCGAAGCGCGCCGTGCAACGAGCGAGCCGTATGCCGTGAGCGAGCCGCATATGCTGGCGCGGTTCTTGTTCAGCACTCAGGAGACCGAATGAGGCAGTTGCTTCTCGTCGCGCTGGCGGCGTTGATGTTGGCGGTGGCTGGCTGCTCGGGCCGCCAGTCTGTCGGCGACACACCCTCGCCCGCGCAGCCCGAAACATCAGCCACAACTAGCGATTCGACGCCGACGGCTACGCCGGCACCAGCGGCACCGGCCGCAGACTGCCTGGATGGGCGCTATCGCCTGGTTCGGTTCGTCGGCGTTGGTGACAAGGGCACCTTCGGCACGGGTGAAGGCGGAGATGTAGCGGTCACCTTCAACGATGGGGGCTACTTGCTTCGCGGCGCGGGCAAAGACCCGATCAAGCTGACTCTGGCAGGGCAGACTGCCGACTTGCTGGTGGACGGCAGCATCAGCGGAAACTATCGCGTGGAGGGCACCAAAGCGACCTTTACCCTGAGCAAGGGCACTGGCTCGGCGACGCTCTCGGTCGGATCCTCTAAGGAGTCGGTGTCGATGGCGCAGGTTGGCAACGTGCTCGCCCCGGATGGCGAGGCTGGATTGTCCTGTGCGAATGACGCGCTCATCGTCACTCTCCAAGACGTCCGGTTGGAGTTCGGCAAGGCCTGATCAATTCCCGCAGGCTCTTGCCCTTCGACAGGCTCAGGGCGCATGTCGACAGGCTCAGGGCGCATGGCGACAGGCTCAGGGCTCATTTCGCTAAGGCGTGCGCCCGTCCTCGGTGTAGGCCATCTCATCGGGGCCGAGTGAGGCCGCCAGCACCAGCCGCCGGTGAGCGATTGGCGTGACCAGCCCGGCCGCGGTGTCGAGATCGACCAGGGCGACGCGCTTGATCTCGGTGGGCTGCAGCGACCAGGCGGCCAGATCGTTCTCCCCGACGATGCCACCGTCAAAGATCATCTCGATCGCATCGTCCCAACCGAGATAAGGGGGCATCCAGTCCACGACGAGGAGCCGACCGATGGCCAGCGTAATGCCGAGCTCTTCAGCGACCTCACGGATCGCGCCTTGTCGGGGCGTCTCGTACGGCTCGACGATGCCGCCAGGCAGTTCCCAATCGGGCTTGAACTGAGTTTCGCAAAGCAGCACTCGTCCTTCCATATCCCGAAGCAGTACATGGGCTATCAGACGCTTCTTCGGCAGTGCGGAATTCATCACCCCTGAGAAGCCGTGCGGCCCGTACACCTGGTCGGATGCGAGCCGCGCGAACAGGCAGATGTCACCGTACGAACCGTCGGACCGCTCCACTGCCTGGCGACGAATTCCCTCCAGCCGAAAGCCCGACCGCAGCACCGCTCGCCGAGCAGTCAGATCCTCGGTCGGCAGTGTGACTTCGAGCCGGCGTAAGCCGCGGCCGACGAGTGCGTCTTCCGCTGCAGCTTTGAGTGCCTGTTCGAGCAACTCGGGGCTGACCGATCCGCTCCAGTCGAACGTAACGATTCCATCTTCGGAGACGTTGACTGTCAGAGCGAGGTCAGTCACGATTTGCGTGCTCCGACTCGGCTGTGCTCATGAGTGACCAACGTAGCCGACAGCCACCAGGATGAGATCATGACTGACTCTGACACCCGAGGCTGGCGTAACAGCCTTCGCCGGCACGACGTCTTGGTGTTCATGCTGGCTGCCCTGATCTTGACGTGGGTGGTCTGGGTGCCACGAGCCATGGGGGCGCAGGTCGGGGTGATCGGTCAGTTGTGGACCTGGATTCCGGCGCTGACAGCCCTCGGTTGTGCGGCGGTGTTGTACGGCCGGGCTGGCGTACGCGATCTGGGTCGCCGATTGGTGTTGTGGCGGGTCAGCTGGTGGTGGTATCCAGTTGTGCTGCTGGGGCCGCTGGTGTTCGCGTTGATGGTTGCCGGGATAGCCGTATTGCTCGGCGAGCCGTGGGATGCAGTGCGCCCGCCCGCATTGACCCTGTCGATTCCTGCGCTTGGGTTGACGTTCCTGATTCTGGCGCTCACCGACGGACTCGGCGAAGAGCTGGGCTGGCGTGGGTACCTCTTGCCAAGGCTCCTCATCCGCCACCGTGCTTTCGCCGCCAGCCTGATCCTCGGGCTCTACTGGTGGCTGTGGCACCTCCCGTCGGTCTGGACTCCGGGTGGCGCAATGGAGGGCCAACCGCCGTGGCTGCTGCTCGCTGACCTTCTGGCCAAGTCGTTGTTTTTCACCTATGTGTTTCTGGGCACGCAGGGCAGCGCGCTGATCGCGATCTTGCTGCACGCCTCGACCAATCTCTTCGGAGTGTCGCCGCCCATAGGCCCGGATGGTGACCTGACGGTGCCGCTCGTGGCGCTGGCCCTCAAGTGGGTGCTAGCTGTCGCGCTATTCGTTCGGCTACCCCGATCGTTTAGCGACGGATCGGCCGATTTTCACTGGTCAGCTACCCCTGGGTAAGTCCGGCGGCGGAGACGGTGATTCTGGCGAGGCCGGACTGCTTGGCGAGTCCGGGGAGTCGGGACTGCTCGGTGAATCCGGTGAGTCGGGACTTGCCGGCGACGTGGCCGAGGGTGTATCCGGTGCAGCGGCAGAAGCTTCGGCGGTCGCTGCTGCACCGGTTGATTGCCCCCGTTCGGCCGCCGTAGCGGACGCTTCCGCTGCGGGCCTGGCACGTCGGGGCTGCGTAGGTCCAGTGACTGCCGCGTCAGACGTGGTGGCGTGTGGCGAAGCCACCTTGGCGGCGGCACGGACGGCACGTGTGGCCTTCTCCGGCTCGAGCGACTGCTCCTCATCCAGCTCGGGCTCTAGCCGCAGCCACACCGCACCAAGCGGCGGGATCGTGACTGAGGCCGATGCCACGTAGCCGTGCGACGGCACTGGATGAGCAACGACCTGTCCGAGGTTGCCGATCAAGCCGGTGCCGTCGTAAACCTCGGCATCTGTGTTCAAGATCTCCTTCCATACCCCCTCCGTGGGCAGCCCGATCTGGTGGTCTTGGCGAGGCTCGGAGGAGAAGTTAGTGATGCAGGCGATGATTTGACCATCGCCGTCGTAGCGCAGCCACGAGAAGACATTCCCGCCACGGTCGTCGGCGTCGATCCAGGAGAAGCCTGATGCGTCCGTGTCCCGCTTCCACAGGGCGGGGTTTTCCTTGTAAATCGCGTTGAGGTCCTTGATCAGCCGCTGCACGCCGCGGTGTCCCCATTCCGCACTCTGCCACCAGTCGATGCTGCGACTTTCGGAGAACTCCCGACGCTGGCCGAACTCGGTTCCCATGAAGAGCAGCTTCTTGCCTGGATGCGCCCACATGAAGGCATAGAAGGCG
>JBKPTR010000206.1:0-10474 GCA_046735615.1 Actinomycetota bacterium | reverse complement strand
GACCTCCACTGAGGTCAGCCCGTTTGACTTGAGTACGTCCAAAGCCTCCGGAAGTGGGCGATCGTGCAGGCAGGCCGTGTAGGCACCGAGCTTCATGTGTCGTCCTTTCATTTGTGTTGCCAGCCGCAGAACAGTGGAACGGGACCGGCAAGCCCGGGGCCGGCGGCCCCGGCAAGCCCGGGGCCGCCGGTACCGTTGCCGTGTAATTAGCGGGTGTTGTTCTTGGCGTATTCCAAGACCTTGTCGATATTGGTGTTGTCCTTCGCTCCCAGGGCTGCAAGTGTGAGCGACCGCCTACGAACGTCGGGACAGTCCAGTCGGTGCACCTGTCGGCGGATGCGATGTTACTCATTTTGGTACGCAGGCGTCCGTCGTCACTGACTGTCGACCTACGCATTACGAAAAGTGCTGGCGTTGTTGGCTGATGGTGTCTCCGCCTGCCGAGGCGCGGGCTAAGCCGGCCAGCTGTTGGCTGGATGTGGTTAGGCGGGGACATGGAGCCCGGCCTGCAACCACCAGACTCAGTAAGTCTTTCGGGCCCTCGGCGCGCCCATCCCGGGAACGTGAACAGAGGTAGACAACTGAGAGCACGGGTATCTGCGAGCGGCGTAGTGTGGCTGTACCGAGGACTTTGTGTACTGGGGCCTCAGTCTCAGTCGCCCCGGCAAAGGTTCATTCCCGGTTGGCGTTCGCCGGAGACGGGTGGGCCATGATGGTCACGACAACGACACTCAGCACAGCGACCATCAACCCGAACGCCCGCCGCGGATGGAGAAGAGCAGGATCGGGCTGATTGTCGCTGGCTCGATGGCCGCCGGCCTGGTTCTTGCCGTGGTTCTGGTCGCCCTCCCGTTCATCCCGGGCAGAGAGAACGTGCTCACCGGTGTTGTCCTGCTCGCGTTCGCGTTGGGATGGGCGTTGTTGGCCGCGCTGTCGGTCCGGCTCACCGACCAGCCGCAACGAGACCCCATGCCCGGCCAACTGGTCGACGTGGGTGGGCACCGGCTGCACCTTTATTGGACCGGCTCGGGCAGCCCTACTGTCGTTCTGGAGCCGGGTCTCAGAGGGGGCTCCTCTGACCTTGGTTGGGTCGCGCCCGGCCGTGGCCCGGGACAGTAGAGTCTGCGTGTATGACCGCGCCGGTCGGGGGTGGAGCGACGCCGCCGAGGGTCCGCAGGACGCTGCGCAGATAGCCGCGGCGCGGGACCTTGCGGTGGCGCGCAGCGAGCAAGTGGTCGGCGTCTTCGCCGGTGTGGGTGATGCCGAGTCTGGCGGCGGTGGCAAACAACCACCGCATTCATCCCTGCTCTCGAGCAGAGCGCGCATCCTTCGGTGGGCGCTAGGCGGTCGACCGGCTCTCGTAGTAGAGCATTAGGGCCGCGTTGTCTGCGTCGCCGTGGCCGGCTGCCGTCAGCCATCGGTGCAGCTCGGACACGGTGGAGGTGACCGGCACGGGGAGGTTCGCTGATCGTGCGTAGTCGCGTGCGGTCTCCAGGTCTTTCACCATGTTGCTGACGCGCCCGGTCGGGGTCAGGTCAAGATCGGCGAACTTGAGGAAGAACTCCTGGAGCAGCGCTGAGTCCGCCCGCCCGCCGCTGAGTGCGGCAAGGACCTGGCCGGGCGGCAGGTCGGCTGCTCGTACCATGGCTGCGGCTTCGGCGATTGCGGCGAAGCCGCAGCCGACGAGGACCTGGTTCACGAGCTTAACGAGCTGGCCGGCGCCTGCCGGTCCGATGTGGGTGATTCGGGAGGCGAGGTCTTCAAGCACCGGGGTCGCTCTGGCCACATCTTCATCGGTGCCGCCGAGCATGAGGGTGAGGTCGCCGCGGGAAACGGCAGGTGCTCCGCCGGACAGCGGCCCATCGACCCAGCTGGCGCCGCGATCGTGGGCGCGGGCGGCGAGGTCGCGTGTGCCGGCGGGAGAGATGCTCGACATGTCGATGATCAACAAGCCGGGAGCATCCTGGGCGAGAACGCCGTGAGGTCCGAAGACCACCTCCTCCACCAGTGCGGTCGTGTTCAGGGAGAGCACAACAGCAGCGCAATCTGCGAGGTCTTGCGGCGTGGCTGCGGTGCCGGCACCGTCGGCAGCGAACGCCTCCCTTGCCTCGGTGCGCACATCGTGAACCCGCAACGGATGCCCCGTGTCGAGGAGCCGATGGCCGATGGCCGAACCCATGACCCCGAGGCCGACCAGACCGATTTCGGAGCGCTCATCCATCGGTATTTGTCCTGCTGCGTTCATCGCCGCTGCTCCTTGCTGTTTGGTGTGCTCGGTGTGTTGGTCTGTGCCTGCGGTCAGAACTGCAGCAGGACCTTCGATGAGGTGGCGGGGTCACGGGCGACGGTGAACGCCTGGAGGGCATCCGCAGCGCCGAACTCATGCGTGACGATCGGGTCGACGTAGAGGCTGCCATCGGCCAAGGCTGCGATGACTTCGTCTATCTCGTCGTTGAAGCGGAAGGCTCCCGCCAGCTCGAGCTCCCGGGTGATCGCCAACGAGATGGGCACCGGCTGGTCGCCGCTCGGCAGCAGTCCCACCATCACCACCCGGCCACCACGAGTCGCGCCTCGGATGGCGCTCGCCAGTCCTCGGTAGCTGCCGCTCGACTCGACCACCACATCGGCCTGCACGGACGCGATCCCGTCGACCTCGGTGGCCAGCAGGGTACGCGTAGCGCCAACCGCACGGGCGTTGTCGAGCGGGAACGGGTGCATGTCGACCGCGGTGATCTCGGTAGCTCCGGCACGCTTGAGCACGGCCACGGTCAGCGCCCCAATCGGACCGGCCCCGATCACCAGGGCCGACTTGCCGTGGACGTCCCCGGCCCGGGCGACGGCGTGCCAGGCCACCGAAGCGGGCTCAACCAAAGCAGCGCCGCGGAGACCGAGCCCCGCAGGCAGCGGCCTCAGCATTCTGCTGGGCAGGGTGGCGTACTTGACGAACGCCCCGTCGCAGTGCGGGAACCGGGCGGCGCTACCGAGGTAGGTGCAGGCCGGCGAGAGGTTCGGCCGGTCTGCCGGATATCGGGTGACGCCATCCCCGCTAGCGGTAGCCGGGTGTACCGCCACCAAGGTGCCCGGTGCAGGGCCGCTGCCGTCGCCAGCGGCTTGCACCACAGTGCCGACGACCTCGTGGCCAAGGACCATCGGATCCCGCAGGATGGACTCACCGGCCGCACCGTGCATCCAGTAATGCAGGTCGGAGCCACAGATGCCGCCGTACGCCACCTCGACCACGGTCTCGTCGTCGGCGGGCTCACGAAGCCGTACCGGCTCGACTCGGAGGTCGTTGGCTGCATAGGCGACGACGCCGAGGGACTCGCTGGGCAGGGTCATGATTTCTCCTTGTCTTGTCGTGCCCGAAGTTGTCCGTCAGACGACACGATTGGTGAGCAAGCCGACCCCGGACAGCGTGATCTCGACTTCGTCACCCGAGGTGACCGCGTCGAACGTGTTCGGCGAGCCCCTCATGATCACGTCGCCGGGCCCGAGTGGGACCCATCCGGCAACGCAGGTGATGCTCTCGGCGACGGTCGAGGGCAGGTTGAAGGTGCCGGAGGCTGACTACGCTCCGTACCGACTTGTGCCAGGCCTGGATGGGCAGCACGTGGTCGTTGTTCGCCTTGTTGTGGGCGATCCCGATCAGCACTCGCGGCTCGCAAGGTGCCAGCAGGTGGGCGTCATCGGGAGCGATGGACACTCCGGTGCTAACCAGAGGTCGGCGAAACAGTCAGCGACCACTTTCCACGCCTCACCGGTCCAGACTGCGTGGCGGGGACCTTCGGGGCCGTCCAGTCGGGCGATACGCATGTTCAGACCACCGCCGTCATGCCGCCGTCGACGAAGAGAACCTGTCCGTTGACGAAGTCGGACGCCGGTGAGGCGAGGAACACCAAAGGCCCGATCAGGTCCTCCACCTGGCCCCAGCGGCCGGCCGGCGTACGACCTCTCACCCATGCGCTGAACTCGTCATCCTCGACTAGAGCGCTGGTCAGCTCGGTCTCGAAGTACCCAGGCGCGAGCGTGTTGGCCTGGATGCCGGAGGGCCCCAGGTCGGCGCACAGGCCTTTCGTCAGCATGACGATGCCGCCCTTGGTTGCACTGTATGGGGCGATGCCGGGCCGGGCCAGCTGGCTCTGCACCGACCCGATATTGATGATCTTGCCGCTCCCTCGTGCCACCATGCCCCGGGCGACCCGCTGGCTGACGAGGAATGCGCTCGTTAGGTTGGTGGCCACCAGGTCGTTCCAGTCCTGGAGACCGAACTCGACGAACGTCTTCCGACGCTGGACGCCGGCGTTGTTGACGAGGATGTCCGGGGTGCCCCAGTCATCTTCGATCGCTGCGACGCCGCGGTCGACGGCGGCCAGGTCGGTGACGTCGAACGTACTGACCCGGGTTTCGCCGCCGGTCGCTTCGGCCAACTTGGTTGCCGAGATGGTGGCCAGCTCGACGTCGCGTCCGTGGATCACCACCCGGGCGCCGGCTTGGAGCAGACCCTTGGCGAGGGCGAAACCGATCCCTCGGCTGGAACCTGTGACCAAGCCGACCCGGCCACTAAGGTCGAACAGGTTCATCGAGAGACCAGCACTTCGGCGCGGACGTCGTCGACAGCATCCTCGACCCGGAGGTCGTCGAGCGCATCCTCGACCCGGAGCAGATCACGGCCTTGCGTCTCGGGTGCGATGAAGGTTGTCCCGAAGGTGATGGCTGCCAGGACGAACGTGTAGACACCGAGCGGCACCCAAGAGCCGTCGAAGGCCGCGATCAAGATGGCGCCCAGGACACCTGCAAGGCCACCGGCGATCACCGCGCTGAACTCGCGGGTAACGGCAACACCGAGATAGCGGTGCTTGTTGCCGAACAGTTCGGGCAGCATCGCGCACTGCGGGCCAAGCATCGCGTTGACGCCGAAACCGATGCCCAATGCGATGACCACGATGACCAGCCAGGACTGGCCGAGCGAGATCAGCCACCAGCCGGGGAAGGCAAGCAGCAGCATCACGACCGCGCCGAAACGGTAGACCGGGACACGACCGAATCGATCCGATAGGTGACCGGCGAACGGCACCGAAACCATCCCGATCAGCGAACCCACCGCAACGGCTACCGGGCCGATCGACCGATCGACCATGACCGTGCCCGTGGCGTACGCGACGGCGAGGGAGTTGAACAGGTACGAGCCGCCGTTCTCGGCCATCCGCAACCCGAAGCCGCGGATAACGCTCCCGATCGAGCGACCGAAGATTTCTTTCAGCGGGTGTTCGGAGATCTGTTCGTGTTTTTCGAGTTCGATGAACGTCGGGCTCTCTCTCAGCCTCATCCGGATGAACAAGGCAACCAAGATCAACAAGATCGACGCCAGGAACGGGATCCGCCAGGCCCATCCGAGCAGGACGTCTTCGGGAATGGTGCCGAGATAGACAAACACCATCGCAGCCAGCAGCGTGCCACCTTGGATGCCGATGAACGGCAGCGCGGCGTAGAAACCGCGGCGCTTGATAGGCGCGTACTCGGCCATCAGAACTGTGGAGCCGGCCTGCTCCGCCCCCGCACCGAAGCCCTGACACAGGCGGAGGAACACGAGCAGGATCGGAGCCCAGATGCCGATGGTCTCGTACGTGGGCAACAGACCGACCAATGCCGAGGCACCGCCCATCAGCAAGATGGTGACGACGAGCACCCACTTGCGTCCCAGCTTGTCGCCCATGGTGCCGAAGAACATCCCGCCCAGCGGCCGGGCGACGAACCCGACGCCGAAGGTGGCGAAGCTGGCGACCAGGCCGACCGCCGGATCGAGGTTGGTGAAGAACAACTTGGAGAAGATGAGCGCAGAAGCGAGCCCGTAGAGGGCGAAGTCGTAGTACTCCAGAGCGCTACCGACGGTGCTGGCGAGCGTCGCCCGGCGGAGGTTGGTGGCGTATTCCGGATCGTCCGCCTCGCGGACGGGCGGTGCAAGTGGAGCCTTGGTCATAGCGACCTCCTGTTGGATTCAGCCGTTCTACTCCACCGGGGCCAGCGCTGTTGGTCAGCTCCGACTGAGCTAGAAATTAGCGGAACTCTAACAGCATAATGAATAGAGTTCAACTGGTTGAACCACCGTGGTTCAACTGGTTAAACCACCGGTTTTCTCCATCGGGCGGCGAACTAACGGGTTGGACAGCCAATCGACCGCCGAGCGCAGTTCGGCGACGATCGAGGAGACGAACTCCTCGCTCGCCTGGACCGACATCAGTGAGGCACCCATGGCCAGCGGCGGGTCGCCGCTCGCCCACGGGGGGAGGACCACAGCCACGCCATAGATACCCGGGTGCACCTCGTTGTCGTCGATCGCATACCCGCGCGTCCGAGCCAGCCGGATCTTCCTCAACAACCCGTCAAGCGTCTGAACGCTGCGCTCGGTGCGTCGCGGAAAGTGCTGGGGGCCGGTGAACCGCGCGGCAATCTCGGTGTCACTCAAGGTGGTCAACAAAGCGTTGCCGACGGCGGTCGGGGCAGCCGGAAATCGGCTTCCGATGCTGGCCATAAGACGCATCGGAGCGTGCCCCTCATGCCTGGCCAGGTAGAGCACCTCAGTGCCGTCCAGCATGGCAATCTGCAGCACCTCATGGTTGAGCAACGGTGACGCTGTGCAGTAGTCGTAGAACTCACGAATCTGGTTGAAACGCGCGATATAGGCCCCGCCAAGCTCGACCGTGCGGCGGCCGAGAACGTAGCCAGTTGCCGTTCGAGAGATCATCCGGCCATCCTCGAGCACCTGGCACAGGTTGAAGGTGGACGACTTTGCGGCGCCGATGCCCTGGGCGATGTCACCCAGCGGCATCGGCTCACCCTGTGCCTGCTCCAGCAGGGTGAGGATGTGCAGCGCTCTCGACACCGCAGGAGCCGGCGTTCGCTCGACCGAACTGTCAACAGACGGGCGAGGCTCAGTAGAAGTCAACGGTATCCACCCTGTTCGTAAGTTCGTCTCCATCGAGAAAGCGCGTCGCGTTGGCAGCGAACAGCTCGGCGATGAGCCGGTCCTCGGCCGAGTTGAGGGCCGCCGTGTGCGGGCTGACTAGGACATTCGGCTCGCTCCACAGCGGGCTGTGATGCGGTAGCGGCTCGGTCGCGAAGACGTCGAGTGCAGCGAAGGCGATTCGTCGGTCGCGGAGTGCGGGCAGCAGTGCGTCCTCATCGACCACGGTGCCCCTACCAACATTGACCAGGATCGTTCCGGGCTTGACCGCGGCGAAGACGTCAGCTCCGATCAGCTTCTCTGTCGCAGCCGTGCCCGGCAGCGTCAGCACGATGGCGTCGATCTCAGCCACCGTTGACACGATGTCGGTCACCCGAACCAGACGATCGACATGCTCCACCGGCTTGAGGTGCCGCCTCGTGCCGATGACGGTCGTGCCGAGTGCGGACAGCTTCTTGGCCACCTCCTGGCCGATGCCGCCAAGACCGACCACCAGTACGGTCATCTCCGAGACCTGTCTCATCTCCCAGCGGCCCGTCCAGTTGCGCTCACGCTGCTGAGCGAGGAGCCGTCCCAGGTTCTTCGCGCCCGCAAGGACGCCAAAGACGGCAAACTCCGCCAACGGTCCTCCGTGCACGCCTGCAGACGTCGTGAATACGATCCGGCTCAACTGCTCCTCGGTGAGCCCGGCAGCCTTCACCTGGCCGCCCCCGCCGGCAGCCATGGTATGCACCCAGCGGAGGGCGGGATTCGCATCCACGGTGCGCTTTAGTGCGACCGGATCCACATCGGGAATCCCGTACAACGCCTCGGCCGAGTCAAGCATCGCCTCGAATGCCTGCTGCTGAGGAGATGTACGCCGGAACGACGGGTCACCGGAAAAGTCGGCCGGGTGACGCATCGGCGGATACAACGACTGGTCTCGGACCAGCTCTACCCGTGGCTCGAGTCGCTCGATCAACTTGCAATGCTCCTCCGCGAGCGGTGTCGCCACCACCACGCGCAGCCGGTCCGACCAGTTAGCCATGAGGATGCCTTTCCTGGACACGGAGGACGTCCGCGTCGCGTTGCCTGGCTATCGTATCAAGATCCATTATATTGAACAGTGTTCACTGAGTTGATTCAAGGTTATGCTCAGGCCATGTCAAAATCAGCCCAAGCTGTGCGCGCGGTAGGGATGGTCGGCCTCGGGGTGATGGGACACCCGATGGCCGCCAACATCCTCCGAAGCGGGTCCACTGTCCATATCACCGGGCGGACCCGGGAGAAGTACCACGACCTGATGCAGGCCGGAGCGGTCTGGCACAACACCCCGCGCTCCCTCGCCGATGTAGTCAGCGTCATCGTGTTGATGCTGCCCGACCTGCCCCAAGTCGAGGAGGTGCTGGCCGGATCCGATGGGATCCTCGCCGGCAACTTCTCCGACCTGCTCCTCATCATCGCCTCGACCTCGTCTCCGATCGAGGTCCAAGAGCTTGGCCGACGGTTGGCTACTGAGACCGAGGCCAGGGTTCGAGTGATCGACGCCCCGGTATCCGGCGGCACTGAGGGCGCCCAAGCCGGCACGCTATCGATCATGGTCGGTGGCGACCAGCACGATGTCAACGACGCCTGGCCGGTGCTCGCCGCGTGTGGAAGCCCGGTTCATCTCGGACCACTCGGTTCCGGCCAGGTCGCAAAGGCGTGCAACCAGATGATCGTCGCCGCGACCGTCCTCGCGCTCGGCGAGGCCGCAGTCCTCGCAGATCGAAGCGGCCTCGACCTCGACCAGCTGTTCCAGCTCCTCGCAGGCGGATACGCCAGCAGCCGCATCCTAGAAACTCGCGGTGACCGCATCGTCAGTGAGGACTACACCCCGTCCGGGGCCGCCAGATACTTGGTGAAGGACCTCAGCTTCGCCGCGACGCTCGCTCAAGCGACCGGCACCCGGACGGTTTTGCTCCCGGTCCTCAAGGCGGCATTCGAGGAACTCACCCAGCAAGGGCACGGCGACCACGACATCGCCGTAACGCGCCGCTACATTGCACAGCGAGGTCAGGCGCACCCGGCTGAAAGCGAATCCACCTGAGTCACTCATCGGACAGGCAGCGGCCAGGGAGTGCTCAACGTGGATGCAGGCTGAAGAAACCAGCGTGACCGGCGGCACAGGCTATGCGAAGCCAACATCGCGGCTGATTGCGGCAACCCGAGGTTTGACGTGACGGCATTCGCCGGCCACCATCTGGTGCCTCCACACTCGACTTGGGGGGCGCTTCTATAGGCCGGCGGGGGGTGGCGAGTTCGGGTGGACCGGGGGTGGTTGGGGCAGGCGCTGTCTGTATTTGTGCCGGCGATCACGTGGGGTTGGAGCAGGCGGGGCCTCTTGGATGTCAAGATGACCGATGTTGTCATCGCTGCCGCGGGTGAGACTTCGGTCGAGGTGGTGTTGCCGGAGGGCTGAAGCTGTCTGCAGCTGTCCGGCTCCGGTTGGTCGTCGGTCGCTGGGGGGATGCCGTTGGCGGCGCGCCACACCGCGACTTCACCCATGATGGCGAGGTTCGGGCGGCTGCTCGGAGCCCAGAGAGGCTGCGTATCGTCCTGGCCGGCGTGATCTCGGATCTGATTGGCGATGTCGGTAACTAGTTGGACCGCTTCGCCAGATATTGGCCCCAAACGGCAGTTGGAGGAGTGGGTGCTCACCGGTCTCCGCTGCCAAGCTGAGGAGGTGTGCCGCAGGGTCGGCCAGGACGGCTCGTTGGTGAGGTGGGGCACGACCTGATCCGCTCGGGCGTCGAGCATCTGAACGATCTGGGGTCCGACGAGATGCTCGGCCGCCACATGAAGGCCGTCGGTGTCGCGCCGGACGGCGTCAAACAGCCGGGCAGCCGGGTCGCTCCGCTCTCTCAGCAGGGTGGTGGCTGAGGCGGGGGTGTCGTCGCGGGCGAGGATCTGTTGCGGGATCTCGGTGGGCGTGCGGGGTGCGACGGTTTCGGGTCGAATGACAGTATGCGGATCGCCGTCGCCGACGACTTGTAGGTAGAGGTGGTTGGCGGTTCGTCCGCGGGTGAGCATCGTGTACAGCTGCTGCCGTGATTCCTGGCCGGAGAGGAGTCCGTGCATGGTGTCGGCCGAGACGCCTTGGGCGGCGTGGATGGTGCTGGCGTAGCCGAGACCGGTCGAGTTATGGACGTAGGTGGCGGTGACCGTAATCGAAAAGTGGTCTCGGTTCGGCCCGCAGCACCGAGCCGACGCTGTCCCGGTGCCGCAACCGATGCGTGAAACCACGTGGCGGCGGTGATGGGCTGCGGCCGCCGCAACCTTCCGCTGGGGCGAGGTCAGCCGGTTTGTGCGGTGGGTCGTAGGAGGATCTCGTTCAGCGTCATCCGCCTGGGTGGGTGACGGCGAAGGCGATGACGTCGGCGACGTCTTCAGCGGTGATGGCCAGCTGTTGGTAGAGCTGTTCGGCACTGTCCTTGGCGTCGGGATGGGTGATGTGGTCGGTGAGCTCGGTGGCCACGGCGCCCGGTTCGATGA
>JBKPTR010000205.1:0-12382 GCA_046735615.1 Actinomycetota bacterium | reverse complement strand
TGATCAACTTGCCGCGATCATGGTGACGTATCCGTCCACACATGGGGTCTTCGAGGAAGGCATCGTCGAGCTTTGTGACATGGTTCACGACTCCGGAGGTCAGGTCTACGTGGATGGGGCCAACCTGAATGCGCTGCTGGGACTGGCGCGACCAGGTAGCTTCGGTGCCGATGTGAGCCACTTGAACCTCCACAAGACCTTCTGCATTCCGCACGGCGGCGGAGGGCCAGGAGTCGGGCCTGTTGGCGTCGCCGCGCATCTTGCGCCGTTCCTGCCCAACCACCCACTGCTTGCCGCGGCTGGCCCGCAGACTGGTATCGGCCCAGTCTCGGGGGCGCCGTACGGGTCGGCTGGCATCTTGCCGATCAGCTACGCCTATATCGCGATGATGGGCGCCGACGGGTTGACCTCGGCCACCGAACATGCGCTTCTTTCAGCGAACTATGTTGCAGAGCTGCTCCATGATCACTATCCGGTGCTGTACGCCGGGCGCAACGGACGGGTGGCTCACGAATGCATCATTGACCTGCGCCCGATGACCAGGTCCAGTGGAATCACCGTGGAGGATGTGGCGAAGCGACTGATCGACTACGGCTTCCACGCACCGACGATGAGCTTTCCAGTGGCCGGCACGCTGATGGTGGAGCCGACCGAGTCGGAAACGCTGGAGGAAATCGACCGCTTCTGTGATGCCATGATCAGCATTCGCTCGGAGATCGCCAGGATCGAAGCGGGGGAGTGGCCGCGCGAGGACAACCCGCTGGTCAACGCCCCTCATACGCAGGCTCAGGTGACCTCCGAGGAGTGGGATCATCCCTATCCGCGGCGGGTCGCGGCCTTCCCGGCCGGACTTCACACCGGGCCGCTGTATGCCGATGGCTTCGACAAGTACTGGGCTCCAGTCGGCCGCATTGACGGTGGCTACGGCGATCGCAATCTCGTCTGCATCTGTCCTCCGCCGGAGGCTTTTGAGTAGGTCAGCCTTCCTGACCTGCCACCTCATTGATCCGATGCGCCAGCCCGAAATCGTGCGGCGTAAGGCCGCCCTCCGAATGCGTGGAGAGAACCAGGGTCACCTTGTTCCAACGAATGTCGATGTCAGGGTGGTGGTTCATGAGCTCCGCCTCATGGCCGACCTGATTCACGAAGTCCAAGGCAGCGACAAAGTCGGTCAGCTCGTACGTCGCGACGATCGCCGGCTCATCGCCATCGGCACGTCGCCAGTTCGGCAGTCCCGCTAGCTGCCGGGACACCTCAGAATCGGTCAATAGTTGGCTCATAGCCTCATCCCACATCCGATAGCGTCAAGGCGCAACGGCGGGGGTCATCGAAGAAGGAAAGCACATGGTTGCGGTGCCGGAGAGCATCAAGCGGCTCGAGCGACGCCCCCGAATCGCGCACATGATTCGGGCCGTGGAGCGCTATACCAGCCGGCTGGGCTCGCAGTTCGCCGCAGCGACTACCTACTTCTCGGTCCTCGCGCTAGTACCGATCCTGATGATGGCTTTCTCGATCACGGGTTTGGTGCTCACCGTCGTACAGCCCGGCCTGCTGGACAACGTCGCGGACGCTGTCGCGGACGCACTTGGCGGCACAGACCCGGCCACGCGCCAGAAAGTCCTGGATCTGGTCAACAATGCCCTCAGCCAGTTCTGGACCATTGGCATCATCGGCCTGGTAGCGGCTCTCTATACCGGCGCCAAATGGATGGGCCATCTGAAGAATGCAGTGCGAACCCAGTGGCGACCCGGATTTGATCTTCGCCCGGAGAAGATCAACATCGTTGTCAAGACGCTCGGCAACCTTCTCCTCTTGATGGGACTGCTCGTCGGGATGGCGGTGATGTTCGGCCTCTCATCACTGTCTACCTCCCTTGCTAATACGGTGGTTGGGTGGCTGGGACTCACTGATCAGCCCTGGATTGCGCCACTGCTTAGGGTCAGCTCGATCGTGATCTCGATCGGCGCCGGCTGGCTGATCTTCATGTACCTGTACACGGTGCTACCGGAGACCCGAGAGCCGTGGTCCGTGGTACGCCGCGGGGCATTGCTGGGTTCAATCGCCCTGGTTGCTCTGCAATTCGTGGCCAGCTTCCTGATCAGTACGTTTCGCGGAAATCCCGCTGCGGTGATCTTCGGGCCAGTGATTGTGCTCATGCTGTTCTTCAACCTCTTTGCTCAGCTCGTCTTGTTTGTCGCCGCATGGATCGCCTCCACGCAGCACGAAGCTGTGCCGGTCCCGGCCGAGGAAGAGAACAGCGCGCCACCTGAGCCTGAGGAACAACAGGATGAGGCGCCGAACGTAGTGCCAGAGGCTGTGGCAGCGCGTTCGGTTCGCGTTGGCATGGGCGCTGGCTACGTCACCGGAGCGGCAACCGGAGTGGGGCTCGGTGCCGCGCTCGCGTACGCGTTGTCAGCCTTACGGAGTCGCAAGAAATCCTGATCGCGTCAGTGCGAAGCAGTGAGTTGAGCGCTGGGCTGACCAATGCTGTCCAGTAAGGCAGAGAACCACGGTGCGGCAATGTCGAACGGCTTGCCGCCCCTGATCCTGTCGAACTCGATGGCCCTCAGTTCATCGCCGCGTTCCTCGTCGTGCCCGACCAAGCCGGACTCACCGCGGAGCGCGGCATCTACTGCGTAGTCGGTCATGGATTTGATCAATTCGAGGTCGCGCTGGTTGGCTGGCGCAGATCGTGAGAAGTATCCGGACTTCTGCACCGTGACCTTGCGAGCATCCAGCCGCTCGGCGAACTTGCTGCCGAACCAGGCCCCCGGATTGATCTTGTCGATCTTGACGTGACCAAATGGGTCCCGTGGAACCTCTTCGCCGGATCGCTCCAGTTCAGCCAAGATCGTCTCCAGCCCAGCGCCTTCGGAGATGAAGAGGTTCACCGAACCAAGCTCATCCATCTTGTCTTTCAGGCGTTGGGCCTCAACCTCAAGATCGAAGACCGCTTCTGGGACGTAGACCCCGTGTACCTCCCAGGCCTCTCGGCTGAGCCCGATTTCGGGCAGCCAGGCTCGAGTGTCAAGCCATTCCCGGTAAGCCTGTGCCGTGGCGGCAGTGAGCCACCCGCAGTGCCGTCCCATCACCTCGTGCACCAAGAGCAGCCGTGAGCCGGAGTTGTGCTCACCGATGACGTTCTGTGCGAAACGTGATGCCTGCTCGGCCGCGGTCCAGGCACCGAGGGACTGGCGTACCGGGATGATGTCGTTGTCAATGGTCTTGGGCAGCCCAACCACCGTTAGTGAGTAGCCGTTCTTGGCCAGGAATGCGGCAAGCTCGGCCGCGGTGGTGTTGGTGTCGTCGCCGCCGATGGTGTGCAAGATGTCGACGCCGTCGGCCGTCAGCTGATCAGCCGCGGCCTGCAGTGGATCCACCCCTTCATCGACCAGGCCACGTTCCACCAGGTCGGCCGCGTTGGTCAGCTTGACCCGCGAGTTCCCGATAGGGGAGCCGCCGAAGGCGTGCAGGACTGCAGCGTTCTCTCGAACGATCGGCGTGACGGTGAGCGAGTCGCCCTGTAATAGGCCCTCGTAGCCGTATCGGTACGCGATGATCTCAACCTCGGGAGCGACCTGGGCGTAGCGCTCGATCAGCCCCCCGACCGCCGACGACAGGCACGGCGCGACACCGCCCGCGGTAAGCATTGCCACCTTGTTGACCATGTCCGCAAACGTATCCGACACAGTCCGCTGCCTGGTTGCGCGTCTGCCAGCCGGTCAATCCTTGGTGGGATCCAGGTAGACCGCGCCGGGTCCACGCGAGCTGACGTAGTCGTCCGGATTCTGCAGAGTGCACTTTTGCAGGCTCAGGCAGCCACAGCCGATGCAGCTGTCCAGGCGGTCCCGAAGCCGCTCCAGCCTTTCGATCTGCTCATTGAGCCGGCCATGCCACTGGTGAGAGAGGCGGGTCCAGTCGGCCTTTGTTGGCGTACGACTTCCCGGCAGAGTTCGCAGTGCCTGGGTGATCTCCTCCAGCGACAACCCCACCCGCTGCGCTGAGCGGATGAACGCCAAGCGACGCAGCATCGCCCGCTCGTAGCGGCGCTGGTTCCCAGACGTTCGGGTTGAGGTGATCAGGCCGAGGGTCTCGTAGTACCGCAGTGCCGACGGGGCGAATCCAGAGCGCGCGGCCAGTTCGCCGATCGTCAGTAGATCCGTTCGGTGCAGCACGCCAATCAGTCTAGCAATACCTAAACTTCACATTAACTTCATCTTCGAGAAGATGACGACTCGCCGCCAGCCTGCTCCGTCGGACAGGTCGAGTCCTGGCTGCGGAGCGCCGTACTGGCCCACACGGTAGAGGAGAGCCTCACGAGCAACCGACCGATAGGAAGACAGGGGTTACGGTTCGATGCGCAATTGCCCGATCAACTCCCAACAACAGATTTTTTGGGTTGCCGCCCACTACGCTCGATTTTGTGGCCCGGTACTTCGACGTCCACCCGGACAACCCTCAGCCGCGAATGATTGGCCAAGTGGTCGACTTGCTGCGTGCTGGCGGGCTGGTCGCCTACCCAACTGACTCCTGCTTTGCGCTTGGCTGCCAGCTCGATAACCGATCCGGCTTGGAGCGGATTCGAGAGATCCGGCAGCTCGACAGCCGGCATCACTTCACGCTCGTCTGCGCAGACTTCACTCAGCTTGGCCGATTCGTACAGCTCGACAACGTGATCTTCCGCGCTGTCAAGGCGTCCACGCCCGGGCAGTACACCTTCATCGTGCCGGCGACTCGGGAAGTTCCAAGGCGCATGCTGTATCCCAAGAGGCGTACCGTCGGGGTGCGCATTCCTGATCACGCAGTCGCGCAGGCAATCCTCGCGGGCCTCGGTGAACCGCTGGTGTCAAGCACCTTGATCATGCCCGGGGATGAACGGCCACTGACGCAGGGTTGGGAGATCATGGAGCGCCTTGATCATCTCGTCGACGCGGTCGTGGATTCGGGTGAATGCGGCGAGATCCCGACCACAGTGGTGGATCTCTCCAACGGCCAAGCAGTGATCGTGCGCCGCGGAGCCGGAGATCCTTCCCGTTTCGAGTGATGGTGTCGGGGGATAAGCGGCCAATGAGCAAGGAAGCTTCGGGGAGCGCGCAGCATGCCAGGGACACCTTTGTGGCGCAGCTGATGCGCAGCAAGGTGGCCGTTGGGCTGCTGTCCGCGGCACCGATCCCGCTATTTCTCGTGCGGCCGATCCTGGCGCGCGACAACGCACGGGAGAACCGAAAAGACAGCTGGCAGCGACTGCGGGTACGCAGCGAAGCGGCACGCTACAGCGCCGTCCGGACGGTGACTGAGCGCTATGCCCGTGATGGATTTGTCCTGGACATCGGCTGCTCACAAGGCATCCTCCAGGAAGGTCTCAGGTATGGCCGGTACCTCGGCGTCGACAATTGCGAGCAGTCGATCCGGCTTGCTCAGCCCAAATGCGACCGCTGGACGCAGTTTGTGTGCGCCGATGGGTCCTCCTTCGTTGCCGACCAGCCCCCGGACGCTGTGGTGATGAACGAGGTCCTTTACTACCTGCCGGACCCAGTCGCGGCCGTACAGCATCACGCGCGCCGACTGGCACCCGGCGGGGTCGTCATCATCTCCGTTTACGCCAGGACCTGGTCCTCGCGGCGGCTGCTGCGGGCCATCGGAGCACGGCTCGACCTGCTCGAATCCCACGTGATCAGATCAAGCCATCTGGCCTGGACGGTGGCGGCCTATCGACCGTCGTCGAGCGCGTAGCCGGGTCAGTTCACAAGCGACGCTCGAGCCTCACTGGAGGTATCCCTCGACCTGCTGTCGAGGCCTCGCCTGTGACTCGTCTGGGTCCTGCGCGAACTCCCGATGGGCGCGGCGCTGGCGAAGCAGATCCCAGCACTGATCGAGGGATTCCTCAAGGTCACGAAGCCTCCCGGCGGCGTCGCTGACCTGGTCTGGGTTGTCCTGCATCTGGCGGCGCAGCTCATGCTCGGCGTCAACCATCTCACGAATGCGCGCGAGGAGGTCGGAATCATCCATACGCCACAGCCTACGAGAGCCCTTCAGTGATCGAATTCCAGCTCAACACGACAGCATGATCATGGCTCGCTGACACGACGGAAAATGATCTTGTCGGCAAGCTCGCCAGCTTGCGCCGTCCCAGTCGTCTACCTGGAGATGCGGTGCAGATGCACCACGGCTGGAGCGGCGACTTCAGGGGGAAGGCTCAGGCTGATCGGGTCGGCGTCGCCAGCCGTCAGCGTTGTGCCGGGCACTGTTTCACGGCTGCGCAGACTGTGCCACTCGACCGCATACTGGCCGGGCATCAGGGTGACGCTGAACGCCTCGCCTGTTTCGCCTGGCTGCAAGATCAGGTACTCATTGCCAGGGTCCGCCAGCGCAAACCTCGTCTCGCTCACGTCCGGACTCGGCTGCATCGTGGCAAGACTGATCCGCTCCGCAAAGCCGCGGGTGTCTCCCATGGCAAGGCGGGCGGGCTCCAATGAATCGAAGGACGGATTCCCCTCGGATGGGTTAGCCGGCTTGCCACCGCCAAGAATGCCCAGGTCGTACAAGATCGGGTTGTGGCCACGGAGAAACGCCTTCCACACCCAAACGGCACTACTTGAAAACGGTGAGAAGTGATCGGTGTCGAGTAACACGACCTTGCGTGCGTCGTTGGCCGGCGGCTCGATGAGCCACCGTCCTTCACCCAACGTGTCGTCGAAACCAGGCGAAATCCAATCTGCCGGGCTGTTCCACAGCGGCTCGTTCGACTTGCTCAGATCGGCGACGGGAAAGAGGTAGGTCATGCCAATGGGGTGCGTGTCGTATCCCATCTCGCGCTCGTAAGCCTTGGCCGTGTTGATCACCCAGTATTGCCACTGCGTGGAATCACCGATCGGCGTCTCGATCGAGGATCCATCTGGGAATGCAACCAAATCCGCGGTCTGCCCCGACGACTCGTTCGCGACCTCGTACAAGACGTTGGGAAGATCATGAACGGTGTCGATCACCTTATTGATATAGGCCAGCTGGAAGGCCTCGACCCTCGAATTGAGAGGCAGAACCTGGTAGTCGACGATCGACGTGATGCCAATGTCATTGACGTTATTGGCGGCGTGGAAGGGATGCCCCTCGATGTTGTCGGGAGGCACAGTCAGGTGAAGGCTGAAGCCTTCGAACAGCATGACTGACGCGTAGCTGCCGGCATCTCCGGCCGCGATGACCCGCGCGCGAAGTCGATCAAAGTAGGTCTGATCAAATACCGAAAGATCAAACTTCGGCTTGCCGTCCTTGGCGAGCCCCGGTCCGATCCTCGACCATGGCTGCGGCGTCATGCAGAAGTGCACATCGGCCGGAGCCAAATGGCCCCGAAACTGTTCCCAGCGCCAGAGGCGAATGAAATTATGACGACGCTCTGAGAGCAGCCCGAGGTATGCGTCGAAGTCGAACCGCTCCGGGTCCTCGGGGCATTCAGTGCCGGGGCCTAATCCGTCGTGCAGATTGTTGTTGACATGCGAACCCGTCAGATAGATCAACTTCTCCGGCGCACCCACGGCAATGAAGTACCGGGGATTGGTCTCCGACACCAGTAACGGACCAGGCGGTTGCGACATCAGGCCTCACCACCAGCCGTCACGCCGGATGCAGCGGACACCATGACTCCGCGAACCCGTGTGATCATCTTCCATAGCCTTTCACGTGCAAGCACCAGTCTTGTCTTCGGCCCCGGCTGGTCCGTCGTCGACACTCTCACCCTGGGGCCAGACTTGTGACATGAGCAACGAGCAAAAGGTCGTCGAACGGGCGGTTCGCATACCAAGCGCGGGCATCGTGCTGGATGGTGATCTTGCCGTTCCCGCTGAAGAGGTGCGGGGAGTCGTGCTCTTCGCACACGGGAGTGGCAGCAGTCGCCATAGTCCGCGAAATCGACGCGTAGCGGGCGCACTTCAAGAGATCGGCTGGGCGACATTGCTCTTAGATCTGTTGACGCCTGAAGAAGAGCAGATCGACCTACGTACGCGGGAACTGCGCTTTGACATCTCCCGACTCGCGGCCAGGTTGACCGCGGCGGCCGACTGGCTTGCCGAACGGCGCGAGACGGCCGAACTCCCGCTGGCGGTGTTCGGTGCAAGCACCGGCGCTGCCGCCGCGTTGATCACCGCTGCCGATCGACCAGAACGGGTTCGGCTGGTGATCTCACGGGGCGGCAGGCCCGATTTGGCCGGCGACGCGCTCCACCGGGTGCGAGCGCCGACACTCCTCATCGTCGGTGAGCGGGATCCGCAGGTCCGCAAGCTCAACGAGAGTGCGGCTGCCGTGATGCGAGCACCGGTCACCATTGAACTGGTCCCGGCTGCCACTCATTTGTTTGAAGAGCCCGGTGCCCTGGAAGCCGTTATTGATCTTGCAGCAGGGGCCCTCGATCGTCAGCTTGATTGACCGCATATGGAACTGCACTGGGACGTCATCGGAGCGCCGTCCAGCGCCGGCGCCCATACGCCCGGAGTAGAGCGAGCGCCTGACGCTCTGCGCGAAGCCGGTCTGGTGGACCTGATGAGGCGGGGCAGCAATGTCGATGACCTCGGTGACGTGGCAGGCTTCCGTTGGAGGCCAGATCCTTCCAATGCACGCAGCCAGAACGCTCAAGAGGTGGTGCGAGTTGCGGCAAGTCTCGCGGAGCAGGTCGCTGAATCCGTACGGCGGCATCGCATCCCGCTAATCCTGGGCGGTGATTGCACCGTGACGATCGGGCTGGTGGCCGGCCATACGAAGGCCGACGGTCCGGCCGCCCTGGTCTACGTCGACGGCGGCCCGGATCTGTATACCCCCGAGACCAGAGCGAACGGAAATCTCGACGCCATGGGCCTGGCGCACATGCTCGCGCTGCCCGGTACCGCACCCGCCGTTGCCGCCATCGGCCCCACCGTTCCGCTGCTCACTCCTAACCGAGTGGTTGTCTACGGCGATTCCCTGCCGGCGGGCGATCATGAGCATGACCTTGTGGAGGCGCTCTACATCACCCACATACCGGCCGAGGAGGTGCACGCTGATGCGACGGCTGCGGCGATACGGGCCCGGGCCGCCGCCGAGGCCGCTGCGCCAGCGTTTGTGGTCCACTTCGATGTCGACGTCCTGAGCTTTATTGAAGCGCCCTTGGCCGATGTGCCGGAGCCGTTCGGGCTCACGCTCTCGGAGGCGTCCACAACACTCACTACCTTCGTGACGAGCCCAGGCTTCGCGGGCTTGACAGTCACGGAGATCAACCCCGACCACCTGCCCGATCAGGAGATCTTGCGGCGATTCACGAGGATGCTCGCGGCCACACTCGTGCGGCGATGATTTGGGTGGGAAAGAGCAGCAGCAGAGCCCAGATCCCGACAGTGGGCGCGAAGAACGAGATGATCACGGCGACCACGAGTGCGGCAGCACTGAAGCCACTTGCAATGGCATGTTGACGGCTATCAGCGGTCGCTTCGCCGTCAGTGAGTTCGGGGTGATGCGCGAGGTAATTGGCGAGGAAAGATTGAGGATGGAGACGAGCAGCAAGGTGCTGATGTAGAGAGTGCTGAAGCCACCCTCGAGGCCATCTGCGATCAACGCGGTGGGAAAGGGTAGGAACACGATCGCGGCAAGCCACAGCATGTTGAGCTGAATGAGTCGCCGGTTGTGACGCCGCAGTGGTTGCAGAATTGCGTGATGAATCGCCCAATAGTTGGCTATGACGGCGAAGGACAGGGCAACGCGAACAGGGCTGCCTGGTTGTCGACGACTACGGTGGCGAGGGTCGCGTCCGCGGAGCGATTGATTTCGGTGAGCGGGAGGACGAGCAAGGTAATGGCGATCGCGACCACGCCGTCGCTGAAGGCAATCATCCGGTCGACGCCTGCTCCTCGTTCATTTGCCATCCAGCCAGTCCGCCCTTTCGCAAGATCAACTTCTCCAACGAGCCGGGGTATTTCAGGGGTCGCGTTGGAGGACAAGGTACGCGACGAAGGCGGAACCGGGCCGGAGGAACGGCCTAGTCGACTGTAGGAGACCGCGTCGCGTGGTCCCAACGCGCCAACAGCCCGAGCGCGATGATCTGCAACGCCGCCTCGGTCAAAACAGCAAACTGGTCAACGTAGCTTGAAAGGAGGTTGCCGAGGAGGAGCATCAGCAACATCGCCCCGTAGCCACACCTCAATGCGAGACGTCGCCGCACCTGGCCTGGACGAAGCGCCCACCAGCTGAGTCCAGCCAGCACTGTCACGATGACGTTCAGAGCCCAGGTGACAATCAAGACGCTCTGGCCGAACTGGCCGACTGGCTGATCCCTGATGGTCAGCGCCTGGCGTAGCCCTTCCGGTGTGAACGCCGAGCCGACGAGAAGGCCGAGTGGAATCAGGCCGAGAACGCAGAAGAATGCCATCGCTAAACGGGTGAGTCGGCGAGCACGATTCGCGGGCAGCCGCGACGCGAGCGCCCTGCGAACCTTGCGGACGGTGCGGGCGGCGACGGCGAACGGGTCCTCGACTCGATCGACCAACGCCATCGAAGACTCGATGCCGTTGAGCAATGCTGCGGAGGCGTCGTCCAGCGAACCAGTCCGTGCCTGGCGTATGTGATTCTCCATCGCGGCGACCTCTGTTGGGGTGGCGGTGCCGTCGGCAATTGTCTGGCTCAGAGAAATGGCGGCCAGCAGGTGGGCCCGCGGACTCCGTAGCTGGTGACGGCGAACGACTTCGGTGAGCAGCAGGATGAGCAGTAGGGAGGCGTAGACGATGGGTGCAGCGAGGGGGAAGAAATAGTCATTTTTCTGGGTGATGAACTTCCCGACTTCGTCAACAAAAAGACCAAATCCGACGCCCGTCAGCATTGCGCCGACCACCGCTGCCCCTCGGTTCTGCACCACTAGGGCCATGGTGCTGGCGAGGAACAACGCCAGTCCGCCCCAGAGCGCATGGGCGAGGTGGAACGTCGAGCCGCCGATCTGCGGATAGCCGGTGAGCACGAGGAACAAGCGGGTCATGGCAACGGTCAGCGCGCAGCTCACCAGAACGATCACCATCAGCCAGGAAGAACGATCCGCGACGTTGATGAATGGGTTCGGGGCGGGAGCCGCATAGGTGCCTGTCGTTCCGGTGTTCTGTGCCGACGATTCGGTGGATCTCATCGCGTGCTCCTTTAATTCACCGATGAGCGTAATCACTGACGAAGGGCACGAACTAGCGACTGGGTCGCTGGGACGAGCGCCGATTGCAGCGATCTGGCAGCGGCAATCGGCTAACCCGCCTCAGTCGCGGCGGGGCGGCCCCCACTGTGATGACAACGAGGTCAGATCAGCGCCGGAGGGTGCGGAGTAGGGATCGAAAACACGTAGATCAGTCAGTTCCAGCGCGCGGGCGACGTCGCTCGGTGACACCACGCCGACCACGCGCCCGGCGCTGTCGACGACAACAGCGCGACCGTCACTGCAGCCGTTCATGCGCTCCAGAAGGTCGACGAGAGGTTCCTCCGGGCGTCCGATGGGAACCTCGGCCGGAGCGCAGGCGATCTCCTGCAGGCGAGTGGTGGCACGAAGCTCAGGCGGCACTGCGCGTACGCGGTTGAGGGTGACCAGTCCGGTGAGCCGCCCGTGCGGATCAACGAGCGGATATGTCGAGAAGCGATGCGTCAGAGCCACCTGAGCCACGAAGTCTGCAACGGTGAGATTCCCGTCAAGGACGGTGGGCGCCGCAGTCATGACCTGGCCGACGGTGACACCAGCCAGCTGACCTCCTAACCGGGCATGTTGTTCCTCGGCGGTTGCCGCGCTGACCACGAACCAGCCGATCAGTGCGAGCCATACCCCTCCTAGTCCGTTACCGGTCACTACCTGCAGCACGCCGAGAGCGATCATCGCGAAGCCGACAAACCGACCGGCACGGGCGGCGCTCACCGCGGCTGTCTGCCGGTTCCCCCGCCACCGCCACAGGGCCGCGCGCAAGACTCGACCACCATCCAGCGGCGCGGCGGGGATGAGGTTGAATACCGCGAGCATCGCGTTGGTTGCGGCCAGGTATGCCAGGACTCCGAACGGCAGCCCAGTGACGCCCCCTAATGCGAAGCCTCCAGCGGCAAGACCGAAGACAACGGCCAGACCCAAGCTTGTCAACGGGCCGACGATGGCAATGCGAAAGTCGGCGCCGGGGGTTTTCGGCTCGCCCCGCAATTGTGCGACGCCCCCGAGAAGCCACAGCACAATGCTCTCGACCTCGATGCCGTTGCGGCGCGCCACCAGCGAGTGCGCCAACTCATGAGCCAACAGCGAGGCCAGAAACAGTACCGCAGCGATGATCGCCGCGATGACGTAGGCGACGATCCCGCGGCCCGGAAACGCGGCGGGCAACTGCCCGGTCGCGAGCCCGGCCACCAGAATCGCAACGAT
>JBKPTR010000204.1:0-3302 GCA_046735615.1 Actinomycetota bacterium | reverse complement strand
CGTTGCGGCACCGGAAGTGTATGAGCGAAGACTGCGGTCGCTGCCTGGCGCCCAGCGCATCGTCGACGTCGTCTTTGTCGTAGCGCTCACGGCGTTCATCGCGTTTCTTTCGATCGGCGTACTCCGGCGATGGCGATGGGCATTCTGGCTGATTCTGATTGCCTTCCTATTCGGGGTGCTGCGCGTACCCGTAGCGGTACTGCAGCTATCAGGACAGATGACACCCGACGGGCCAACCTGGTACGTCATCCTGCAAGGCGTGATCGGGGTGGCGCGGGTCCTAATCGCGCTGGCGATGATCCTCGCCTATCGGCGCTCAGGGGTCTGGGGATCGTGAAGTCGCCGAGGCTCATAAATCCCGGCAATCTGTTGAAGAAGCCCGAGACGGCGGCCCAATCTGACTCGAAGGCATCGGGGATCTCGGTTTCGGCTTGCTCGCAGTTGTGCCAGACCGAGCCCTGCCCCTCGACCGGTTCCGGCCGTGGATATGAACGTTGTCCGCAAGCCGACCGCTATCCGACTAATGGCCACCATCGCTGCGTCCCCCAAGATCGTTCCGATCAGGGACAGCGGCCATAGCTTCTCCTCGAAGGGCTCTTGCAGCAGTCCAGCCGATCCGTAAGCCGGTCGTCTAGCGGGCGACGCAGAAGGTCCCGAATGGATGCTGGAGCAGGGCATCTGCCGACTCGAGACGATCCCGACAAGCCGGATCGACAGCGCCGTGTCGGAGGCGCTCTCGCCGTGGCGCAGACCGTTGGCGGTGCATGATCCGGGCAACATCGTGCTCGATCTCGCGATCGCGTTGGCGCTCGGCGGTGACTGTCTGGCCGATGTGAACCTGCTCCGCGCCGAACCAGGCGTGTTCGGCCGGGTCGCCTCCGACCCCACCGTGTCGAGGCTGGTCGACACCCTCGCCGCGGACGTCGACCGGGCACTCGCGGCGACCAAACAGGCCCAGGCCACCGCGCGGCAGAAAGTGTGGGCGCTGGCCGGCGAGTACGCACCCGACCACAGCACGGATGCGTCCGCGCCGTTGATCATCGATCTCGACGCGACGTTGGTGACGGCGCACTCGGAGAAGGAACACGCGGCGCCGACGTTCAAACGCGGCTTCGGGTTCCATCCGCTGTTGGCGTTCGTCGACCACGGTCAAGCAGGGACTGCTGAACCACTGCATCTGAAGCTGCGGCCGGGAACGCTGGATCGAACACCGCCGCCGACCACATCACCGTCACAAGGAAAGGCGTTGGCCCAGCTTCCTCGACATCGACCGGGTAGCGAGCGCATGCCCAGACGCAGATACACGCACCGTCCGCCCCGGCCACCCCGGGTGGTTCGCAGCGGGGGTGGTGCTGGGCCACCCGGTCTTGCACGACACTGCACTAGTTTCTTCTTCTGCCCTGATCGCGGATTCAGAGATGCTGATGTCCAGGTTTTCCACCACAATTGCGCCCTTTTGCTCCAAGCCGAACCCTCTTAGGTCCTCAAGGACGCTGGTAGCACCTTCTCGAGCGACGTCGAAACTGACGACATCTCCCGGCGGTTTGCGCGCCGACTGCTCATTGACGCAGAGATGGGTCACGGCCGGGCTGGCCTCGAGGAATTGCAGCACTTCCGGTGTGGTCTCGGATGGTGCAATGAGGCGTACGTGGAGCATCAGCCAGCTTCGCCGGGCATCGGGTTGCTCATGCGGGAAAGGTATCGGCGTTGCCGGTGACGTCAAACGGCATTGATCAAACACTCCTCAGATCGCTATCAGCGCCTATCAGGTGTGTCCCTGCCTCCTTCGCGCCTGGCGGTCGAAGCCGGCCTGCCGCTCGCGGTCGTGCCTCTGGTGTGATGGAGTCCGCCGCGAGGTGAGCAAGCAGCGCAGCGACCTGTCGTTACCTGCCGCCATACGGATAGCGCAGCGTTATCGAGTGGCGACTCCCGATGAGGCGGAGATTTTGGGCCCGGTGGTCTCTCCGCACCGCTGCGCTCGCGCTAGCTCTGCCGCAACCTGGCACTGCCTGGCGAGAGGTCGAGGTCGATCACCGTCCGTGAGTGGTCCCGGCTGCGCATCGGCTGGCCCTCAACGTTCGGCGGCTTGTGCAGCTGCTCTCCGCCCGGCGAAGCGGGCGGGAGACACATCCTCGGTGACGCTTAACTGACCGCGGGGCCGCGCAGCTTGGGGTACGTGAAGGCGATGATCCTTAACCCGAGGACGCCGGTCTTCCCGCGATTTGTGATGCGGCTGACCAACGCTTGGTGATGGACCTGGGGCCATGCGGCCGACCAGCCGTAGAACATCCTCATCGAATTGTGGTGACGTGTTGATCTTGCGAATGGTGTTGCTGGTGGCGGCTCACCTCGCTGCCATCAATGGAGGGCGGTGCGTCGCTAGTGATGAGGTTGTGTGAGCTGGTCAAGTGGTAGGGGACGTTGGCGACCATGACGCCAGGGGTGAAGAGGAGTCGTGCTTTCAGGCGGAGTGCGCTTTGGTTGTGCAGCAGGTGTTCCCACCAGTGGCCGACGACGTATTCGGGGATGAACACGCAGACGGCGTCTCGAGGACTGTCACGGTGGATGTCGCGGATGTAGTCCAGGATCGGGGTGGTGACCTCGCGGTAGGGCGAATTGATAACTTTCAGCTCGACGGGAATCTCGCGTGCGCGCCATTCGTCGGCGAGCGCCTGTGTTTCTTGCTCGTCGACCTGAACGGTGATCGCGGTCAATGTGCTGGGGTGGGTGGCGCGCGCGAAGGCGAGGGCCTGCAGGGTGGGCAAGACTAGCCGGCTGACCGGGACGATCGCGTGGATCCGGCTGGGCAGGCTCACGCCGGCCGGGGTCGGTGCTATTTCGGCAATGACCCTGTCGTAGTGGCGTCGGATGCCTTGCATGGTGACGAAGAGCAGCGGCATGGCGATGGTCACGATCCAGGCACCATGGGTGAATTTCGTGATCAGAACAATGATCAAAACGATGGCGGTGAAGGTGGCCCCGATGGCGTTGATCGCTTGTGAGCGACGGATCCTCGTTCGGGAGCTACCTGAAGTGCCGCTGGTCAGTTCGCGCTGCCAGTGTCGGACCATGCCGAGCTGGGACAGGGTGAAGGAGACGAAGACACCAATGATGTACAGCTGGATGATCGAGCTGACGTTGGCGTTGAAGGCGACGATCAAGGCGATGGCGAACAGAGCCAGCAGGATGATGCCGTTGCTGTAGACGAGGCGGTCGCCGCGGTTGTGCAGTTGGCGGGGTAGGAAGCGGTCGGTGGCAAGCAGGGAGGCCAGTAGCGGAAAGCCGTTGAAGGCGGTGTTGGC
>JBKPTR010000203.1:0-4766 GCA_046735615.1 Actinomycetota bacterium | reverse complement strand
TGCGGGGCGGATTTTCACCCGCATGGCCGACCCCGAGTTGGCGTCCATGAGTGCCGGTCAGCGATTGCGAGGAGCGCTGAGCGAGCTTGGTACGACGTGGATCAAGCTTGGTCAGATGCTCAGCCTGCGGCCGGACCTTGTGGGCCCGGACGTGGCAGCCGAGCTGGCCCAGCTGCAGGCCGACGTACCTGCCGACCCGCCTGGCACCGCGGAGCAGACGGTCGAGACCGACCTGGGTCGTGACGCCTCCGAAGCGTTCAGCTCGTTCGAGGCTGCGCCGATGGCATCGGCATCAGTCGCGCAGGCCCATCGCGCGACGATGCCGGACGGCACCCCGGTGGTGGTGAAGGTGATCCATTCCGGTGCCCGTGCTCGAGTGCGCGACGATCTCGAGCTCATGCGCGCATTGGCCGGCTACATCGAGAGCCACGATGAAACCTTGGCCGCGTACTCTCCCAGCGTCGTGGTGAATGAGTTCGACACGATGATGCGGGCGGCGGTCGATCTGCGGCAGGAGCTCGCCAATCTGCAGCAGTTCACCGCTAACTTCGCCGACGAGCCAGACATCGTCATCCCGACGCCGCACCCGGACCTGTGCGGACCTGACGTGCTGACCATGTCGCTGGTCACCGGGCAGAAGGTCACCGGACGAGACAGTGTCACCGCCACGGGTTGGGACGTCGACGAGTTGGTGCGACGGGCCTCCAACGTCTACTTGGAGATGGTGTTCCGGGACGGTATCTACCACGCCGACCCGCATCCAGGGAACTTCTTGCTCCCCGACGGGCAGCACCTGGCCATCATCGACTTTGGCGACGTCGGCCGCCTTACAGGCGCGCGCAAGGCACAGCTCGAGGACCTGCTGCTCGCCGTCGGCTCCCGGGATGTTGACGAGCTGACCGACATCGTCATCGACCTCACCCACGCTCCGGCCGATCTTGATGTCGACAGACTGAACGGCCAGATCGACACTTGGCTCAACCGGTACCTGGGCGGGAGCGTCGCCGATCTCGACATGGTCGGCGCAACCAATGCCGGCATGCAGATCCTGCACAGCAACCGGCTGACGTTCCCCGGCGACCTCGCACTGTTGCTCCGAGTGCTGGTCCGGCTGCAGGGCATGGGCGGCGCGCTCGGGGCGCAGGTGTCCCTCACCGAGCTGCTCCAGCCTTACCTGCGCAAGATGGCCGCCGATCGGCTTGACCCACGCAGCATTGGCCGACGGGCGGTCCGCACCCTGCGCGGCTGGCAACGCGTTCTGGCCGATGCACCCCGAACTATCCAGCCGCTGCTGCAGCACCTCAAGGACGGCACCGTACGCGTCGAACTGGAAATCCACGACGCCGATGGTGTCGCAGACCGGCTCACCGACGGTCTGCTCGGCAGTGCCTCGCTGCTAGCCTCCGCACAGCTGCTGTCGCGCGGCACCGGTCCTAGAATCGGCCCGGTGTCCGCGCCAGGCGCGATCGCCCTCGCAGTGGGAGTGCTGACCTGGCGGCGACTCGTCCGGGGTCGCGTCGGCTACCAGAGCACCCTGAGCCGGGCTCAGCAGCTCATCCGGCCAATTCACGAATGACCGGGCCGCTGTCCACGATCGACATCTATCGCCTACCTGGCCCGGCCCGACGTCGCCAGTACCAAACCACCTGGCGGCCGGTGCCAGCTACACCCAGGCTTTCCCGCGTTTCTACAACTGGGTGCTCACGTGGGCAGGCGAGACCCTCATCGACACGGCTTTCGGGAATCACGCCCGCGCTGGTCGCCAGTCGGTCGTGCCGCGGCTGGACGCTCTCACCTTCATCGGGCATCCACCCATTAAGGAACCCCAAAAGTCGTGGACGGTGCTCAATATGGTTTTCACCTTGTGGTACGCCGATCAACGCCGCGGCTCGGGCGCGCCGGCATCGACGTCGGCGACTCGAACGCAGAGGAACCCCAGGTACCGCGACTTCGCCTACGTCGCCTTCGCAATCGGCATGTGTACCAGGTGTCCGACACCAGGTCGCGGAAATCGGCAGATTCGCCGCACGGCGCTCTCCCAAGCCTTGCTCGTACGTTTTCGGCGGGCCGATCGTCGGCGGCTCGGTCGATCTCATCGCCTGCAGGATTCGCTCGATTCCCTGCGGTGCGCAAGGCTGTGCGTATTCGTCGACCGGGCCGGTTTCTAGCCGAATGTGAATACGTAGTTTCGACGTCGGGTGCGACGAAGGTGATCTCGAAGGTGCGGTCGTTAATTGATCCTGGCTGGCGAATGAGCTGATAGAGCCGTTGTTGATCGACGGTTCCGCGGCCGTGTTCGTCGGTGTCGAGGCCGTGAGAGTCGCCGGGAGGCTCACCATCGATGAGTACGCGGAACGGCACAGATGTCTCCCGTGGACGGGGCCCATGACAAGGTGGACGTCGCGGGCGTGGAATCGGAAGAGGATCCGGCCCTCGGCGCGGTCGAGGACGGTGGCCCGACGCTCCAGAGTCCAATCCCCCGCGAGCGCCCAATGGTTCAGATTTAGCCTGTCGGGCGCGGCGCAGGCATGGGTCTGGTCGAGGACTGCATCCGCGGGAGATGCGAACCCTCGTGCTTGCTCATAGCCGAGATAGGTCTCGGGAGACCCCAGGCTCGCCCAGTCCGCCGGAGCCTCCAAACCGTCGGGAGCGACCGATACCAGGTCGTGAGGTACGGTGTCGCGTCCGGACTCGCGCAGCAGCCGCTGAATGACCATTTCGCATTCTGCGTATCCGCCCTCGCCGAATTGGTGGTGCCGGATTCGCCCTTCAGAGTCGGCGATGTAGATCGCCGGCCAAAATCTGTTGGCGAACGCTTGCCAGATCGCATAATCGCTATCGAGCGCGACCGGATAGTGGACGGTCATGTCCTTGACGGCCTAGCGCACGTTGTCAACGTCGCGTTCAAACGGGAACTCCGGAGTGTGGACCCCGACCACAACCAACCCCAGATCCGCGTACCTCTCGGCCCACCCGCGGATAAAGGCGAGTGTGCGAAGCCAGTTGATGCAGGTGTAGGTCCAGAAGTCGACAAGAACGACCTTCCCGCTCAAATCCGCCGCGCTGAGCGACGGCGAGTTGAGCCAGCCGGTGGCCCCATCGAAGCCTGGCAGGTGACCCTCGACGGCTAACGAGCCCGCAGTCCGTAGCTTGCTGAAGAAACTCACGGCAGTCCACCTCCGACTTCGAGGATGGCGTCGGTGAAGGCGCCTGGGGCTTCTTGGGGCACGTTGTGTCCGATGCCGTCGAGGACTCGATGGGAGTATGCGCCGGAGAACTTGTCGGCATAGGCACGTCCGTCGGCGGCGGCCCCGTCGAAGTCGCTGCCGATGGTGACCGTTGGGACGGTGATCACTGGACGTTCGAACAGCCGGGCTTCCAGGTCGCCGTACTGCGGCTCTCCTTCAGCGAGGCTGAGCCGCCAGCGGTAGTTGTGGATGACGATGTCGACGTGATCGGGGTTATCAAAGGATGCGGCGGCGCGCTCGAACGTAGCGTCGCCGAAGTCCCACTTCGGCGATGCGATCTGCCAGATCAGCCTGTTGAACTCGCGCCGGTTCTGGCTGTAGCCGAGGCGGCCGCGCTCAGTAGAGAAGTAGTACTGATACCACCAGCCCAACTCCGCCTTGGGCGGCAGCGGCATCTGGTTGGCCTCGAGATTGACGATCAGGTAGCCGCTGACCGACACGAGCCCGGCGCAGCGTTCCGGCCAAAGGGCGGCGACGATGCCGGCCGTGCGCGCTCCCCAATCAAAGCCGGCCACAATCGCACGCTCGATCTCCAGCGCGTTCATCAGCGCGATGACATCGACCGCCAGCACCGCTTGCTCGCCGTTGCGAAACGTCTCATTTGACAGGAACCGTGTGGTCCCGAACCCGCGCAGATACGGGACGATCACTCGATACCCCGCATCTGCCAACTCCGGGCAGACCTCGACATAACTGTGGATGTCGTACGGCCAGCCGTGCAGCAGAACGACCACCGGGCCCTCGGAAGGGCCGATGTCGACGTAGCCGACATTCAAAAGGCCGGCATCGATCTGTCGGAGCGGGTCAAAAGAGCTGCTCGGCGCCGCGGCGGCGGAGTCAAAAGAGGCTTCGACAGACATCTGAATGCCCTAATGTTCGGAGGTTGAGCCGACGGCCGCCACGGCTTCCAGAATCACATCCGTCACCGCTTGCGGCTGCGAAAGCATGATCAGGTGGGAGCTGTCGACTTCGGTGATGGTTGCGCCGGCTCGCTGGGCCATTGAGCGGGTGACATCGGTGCCGGCGGCCTTGTCACCGATACCGACGACGGCCCATGAGGGCAGGCTCTTCCAGGCAGGTGGTCCGGCCGAGTCGGAGAAGGCCAACTCTGCAATGGGCCGCTGGATGGCGGCCAGCACCGCCGCGTCCGCGGCGGGCAGGTCGGCTGCGAAGATTTCGTGAAAACGTGCCGGATCGACCGCAAACTCAACGGCGAGATTACCGTTTGCTGCCGGGTAGTGGAGTTCGACGAGTCCGCTGCTCAATATGGCGTCCTTCGATGCGGCCGTGGCATCGGCCAAACGCTCACCCTCTTCGGTGGCGAAAGCGGCGACATAGACCAGGCCGACAACGTTCTTCGCCTTCATCGCGGCATTGGTGATGACCGCGCCACCGTAGGAGTGGCCGACGGCAACCACCGGACCTGGTATCTGCTCAAGCAAGCCGGCGAGATAGGCGGAGTCGGTGGAAACTCCGCGCAGCGGATTCGCGGGCGCGGTGACCGACAAGCCTTGTGCC